>JAPOVF010000259.1:0-16305 GCA_026708285.1 Acidobacteriota bacterium | reverse complement strand
CTTCTCGATCCCGGCCGCAACGGCCGCCTGGAAGGCCTGCTCCACCAGGAGCCTCCCCAGACCCTTCCCGCGCGCCGTCTCGGAGATGACGACGCGGATCTCGGCCACGTGCGAGGACCAGCGCAACTGGCTGCGGTCGATCGAGGCATAGCCGACCATCTCGTCCTCGACCGTCGCCAGCAGGGTGACGATCTGCCCCGACTCGATCTCAGCGATCCACTCGTCGACGACTTCGGTGTCCCGGATGTCTCGCCGCAGGAACAGGAGATCGTGATCCGGCAGGCCGTCGGCGAACGACAGCACGGCGGTCCGGTCTCCCGCGCTCATCGGTCGCACCGTGAGGTCGATCGCGCCGAGCCGGCTCGCCACCTGTCCCAGGCTGCTCATACAGATCGCTCGGCGAGCCACTCCTCGAGCCGCGGCCACAGCCGCCGAACCGCGTTACGGCCCGCGACCAGACTGACATGACCGCCTTTGAGCATGATCTCCTGCTTGTCCTCGGAACCGACCATACCGATCAGGTCCCGCGCCGCCTCGTAGGGCACGATGTGGTCATGCTCCGCCACCACATGGATGAACGGAACGCGGATGTTCGACAGGTCGACCAACCGGCCACCGAGTTGGAACTCGCCCTTCATCAGCAGGTTCTGTTGCTGCAGCTCCTTCGTCGTCTGCCGGAAGCACTCCCCCGGGAACGGGATCTGATCCGCCGCCCACCGCTGGAGGCGGCGGTACGAGGTGACGAACTCATCGTTCCACATGTTGTCCCAGAGCCGCACCCGGCCCGCGACCTGGGACGCCGGCCGCAACGCATTGAACGAGGCGTAGAGCATCTGGGGCGGAACGTTCCCCAACCGGTCGACGATCCGGTCGACATCGAAGTGCGCAGGGTCGGTCCAGGTTCTGAACAGGCCCATGCCGTCGTAGTTCACCGGCGTCGTGAAGCAGGCCAGGTTGCGAAGCCGGCCGGCGGACGACACATCGGGATGAAGAGCCGCGTACAGCGCCGCCAGCAGGCCACCCATGCAGTAGCCGACGATCGACACGTCGGGCTCACCGCTTCGCGCATGGACCACTTCGACGCACTCCGGAATGAAGTCGAGCACATAGTCCTCAAGCCGCAGCCGCTTGTCCTCCGGCCTGGGCGTGCCCCAGTCGATCATGTAGACGTCGAAGCCGCGGTCCAGCAGGAACTCGATCAGGCTCTGCCCGGGCGCCAGGTCGAGGATGTAGGGCTTGCTGATCAGCGACATGACCAGCAGGATCGGCGTCCGGTAGACCTCGTCCACACGCGGCCGGTAGTGGTACAGGCGAAGCGTGCCCCTGCTGTGAACGGTGTCCTTCGGCGTCAACCCGACTCCCGGGTCTCCGGTCCTGATGTACTCCAGACCCTTGACGCTGCGCCGGAAGGCGCGCTCCATCTCGCGCCGCACGCTCCGCTCGACGCCGGCCATGTCCAGGGCCGGCCGGTTCACCGATTGGCCGGTCCGGGCTCCCGCTGCGCTGGTGCTCATCGTTCGGACGGCGGACGCCGGGTCCGCGCCGGGCGAACCGCCTCGTTCTGCTGTTCCCTGCGTCCTACGGCTGCCGCGAGCAGCGCCTCGATCCGTTGCAGCCGTTCCTCCACAGCCGTCAGGCGCTCGGAGAGTTCGGCGACATCGGTTCGTGTGGGCACGCCCGCCATCTCGAAGTAGCGCTGGGCGCCCTCGCTCATCGTCTGCTGGAACATCGTCATCGCTTCGACCCAGTTGCCCGAGGCGCGGGCGAACTCCTCCGTCCCCATCATCTCGTTGAGCATCGCGTTCATCTGATGCTCGGACTTCGTGACCCACTCCCGCCACATGGCGAAGGGATCGGGGGGCGGAACTGGGGGCTTGCTATCGGCCATGACGGGAACGATAGCCGCTTAAGACTCCTCGGTCGCCTCCGGTGCGAGCGAGTCGAGGTAGCTGTTGGCAAGTCCGAAGCTCGAGTCCATCGCGGCGCGGTACGAACTGCGGCCGTCCTGGAACAGCCGGGTCCACTCCTGCACCAGGCTCTTGGCCTCGGCCGGGAGCCGCTCCGACTTCTCGACCCAGTTCACGATCGCCTCTTCCCGGCGTTCCTGCATCTGCGCCACCATGTCGAAGGTGGTGTCGAACGCACGCTTCTGGAAATCGAGCACACGGCGGTTGGCGTCGATCATCGATCCCCGCCAGGCCCGCAGAGGGCTGTTCGTCGCGCTGGCTGCTGTGCTGGTCGTCATCTGAAATCTCCTGAGTGGTACGATTCGTGGCTTGAAAACGTCCATGTCGTGCACGTCTCTTGTGCAGTGCAGCATGAATCCTGCACACTATGCTGCATTGTGTCAACCCCCCACCCCATGACCGACACCATCGTCATCAAGAAGTACGAGAACCGGCGGCTCTACGACACCCACAACAGCCGCTACGTGAACCTCGACGGCGTGGCCCAGATGGTGCGGAGCGGCGAGGACATCCAGGTCGTCGACTCGAAAACGGGTGAGGACGTGACCCGGCATGTGCTGACCCAGATCATCGTCGACGGAGCCAAGGACCCCGAGCGGGGACCGCCGCTGGAGTTCCTGCGTGACCTGGTCCGCGCTCGGGACCAGGCTGGCCGGGACTTCTTCCAGTGGTACCTGCGGAGCGCCGGCGAAGTCTACGAGCGCATGCGCGAGACGATGGCGCAGAGTCCGTTCACGCCCGACCCGTCCTGGATGAGACTTTGGGATCCGCGCGCCATCGCCGAGCAGATGCACGCGCAGATGACCCGCCAGATGGAAGGTCTGTTCGGCGCCGGCCGAAGCCCCGGCAGCGCCCGGGGGCCAGGGGAAGTTGCGACGGCCGCGGCCGACCCCGAAGCGTCTGCCGCAACGCAGCAAAAGGACGACGGCGCCGCCCGGGCCGAACTCGACGAGCTGAAGAACCGGCTCCTCGATCTTGAACGTCGCCTTGGCGGCTCCGGCGACTGACGCGACGCGACGAAGCGGGAGCCTCCTCGATGCCCATCTCCACCGCCGCTGCCGGCAGGAATCTACCGCCCTCCGAACGCAGGATCACCGTGCGCGACGCGCTCGCCTATGCCGCGGGGATCGGCGACACCTGCGAGTCCGTGTTCGACGATGCCCGCGGCGAAGGCATCGCGGCGCCGCCGTCCTACTGCGTGTCGCTCGAGTGGCCCGTGGTCAGCAACGGCCGGGGCAGCCAACTCCTCGGCGGCGAGGCGGAAGAACTGGTCCGCGGCGTCCACGCCAGCCAGGACTCCCACTTCCACCGGCCGATCCGCCCCGGCGACTCGCTCACCACGCAGGGCCGCTACGCAGCCGTCCGGGCCACCCGCGCCGGAGCCCTTCTGACGACCTGCCTGGAGACGGTGGACGGCGACGGCCGGCCCGTCGTCACCTCCTGGTCGCGTTCCATCTTTCGCGGCGTGGCAACGGAAGGCCGGAGCGCCAAGGTCGGGCGGGCGCCCGACGTGCCCCGGCTCCGGCTGAACGGCGCCGGCTCGAGGCGCGCGGAGATCTTCGTGCCCCGCGAGATGCCCCACGTCTACACGGAGTGCGCCCGGATCTGGAATCCGATCCACACCGAGCGCGAGGTCGCTCTCCGGGCCGGCCTGCCCGACATCATCCTCCACGGCACCGCGACCTGGGCCCTCGCCGGGCGCGAAGTGCTGCGCGCCTACGGCGATGGCGACCCGCTCCGTCTGAGACGACTGTACGGCCGGTTCACGGCGATGGTCATTCCGGGCACACGGATCGTCGTGGAGCACGCACCGGCCGGCACGACGAACAGCGGCGGCAGGCAGGTCGCCTTCCGGGTGTTGAACGAGGAAGGTGCGGAAGCGGTGAGCCAGGGCGTCGCCGTGATCGACTGAGCCTCGGCCAGGGGCGCGGAAGGCGCTAGAGTACGCGGCCCCGACACCGACTGGAACAACGACGGAGAGAGCACGAGATGGGAATCCTCGAAGGCAGGACGGCAATCGTCACCGGCGCAGGCCGCGGCATCGGCAAGGGCATCGCAGTGAAGTTCGCGGAAGAAGGCGCCAACGTGGTCGTCAACGACCTCGGCGGCGCTACCGACGGCACGGGCGGCTCGCGCATCGCCGACGAGGTCGTGGAGGAGATCCGCGGCACCGGTGGCTCGGCGGTTCCGAACTACGACAGCGTGGCCACGGTCGAGGGCGGGCAGAACATCTTCCAGACCGCCATCGACGCCTTCGGGGCCCTGGACATCCTGGTCAACAACGCCGGCATCCTTCGCGACAGGACGATCTTCAACCTGGTCGAGGAGGACTGGGACGCCGTGCTGGATGTCCACCTCAAGGGTCACTACTGCTGCAGCCGGCCGTTCGCGCGGTACATCCGCGAGACGAATCGGCCGGGCTGCCGGATCATCAACTTCTCGTCCGTATCCGGCCTCTACGGCAACTTCGGCCAATCAAACTACGCCGCCGCCAAGGCCGGGATCGCCGGTCTCTCCCGTGTGCTGGCGCTCGAGCTCAACAAGTACGGCTGCACCGTGAACACGATCTCCCCCGGCGCCACGACCCGCATGACGGCCGAGCTGCGGGCCTCACGCGGGATGCAGATCGATGAGAACGCTCCCGAGCAGAGCCCGAACCAGATCGCCCCCGTTTGCGCCTGGCTGGCCTCGGAAGCCGGTCAGGACATGACCGCTCAGATCATCGACGTCATGCGCGGCTGGATCGGCATCATGCAGCAGCCCAAGGTGATCCGGAAGTTCAGCAAGGACGGGATGTGGAACAACCGCGAAATCGACCTGATCATGCCGCAACTGCTGAAGGCCAGGCAGGAGCACGACGCGGAGGTCGACGCGAAGGCCGAGCCGACACCGGTGGCCTAGCGCGGCAGAAGTCCAGAAGCCGGCGCTTTGCGCCGGATGCCGGCGGGAACGCCGGCGCACCCAGTCTTCTGCCGCGCACGAATCAGGTCAACCAGCGCACGTACCAGGGCGTGCCGTCCGCCTTCTGCTGCTGCTTGAAGCGCCGGCGTTCCAGCTTGCGCAGGAAGACCTCGCCCTCGGCGAAGTGGCAGTCCTTGTACTTCTTGCCGCTGCCGCACGGACATGGCTCGTTGCGCTGCACCTTGCTGAACCGGCGCGGCGCGGTGACTACCGACTTCCGGGTCGCGATCGCGTTGCTCAGCCTTCTTCCACCCTTCATCGACTCATCCTGGCTACTTGAGATGTCCTCCGTGCGCGCCGCGATCCGTAACGGAAAAAGCGACCCACTCGACCTGCTGTTATGTTACAGCCCATCCGTGCAGGGGACGCTGCCGGCTCTGAGGAGAATCGCGTGAGAATCTGCGTCGTCGGTTCCGGTTACGTCGGCCTGGTCACGGGCGCCTGCCTGGCCGACTTCGGCATGGATGTCGTCTGTGTCGACCAGGACGAGTCGAAGATCGCCCAGTTGCAGGCCGGCAGGATTCCAATCTACGAGCCCGGCCTGGGCACCCTGGTAGCCAAGAACGAGGAAGCCGGACGCCTGAGCTTCACGACCGACCTGGGGCCGGCCCTCGAAGTGGCTGCCGCCGTGTTCATCGCCGTCGGCACGCCGCCCCGCGAGGACGGTTCTTCGGATCTCCGCTACGTGCGCGAAGTCGCGGAGGCGATCGGCGGACGGCTCAACGGCTACAAGGCGATCGTCACCAAGAGCACTGTGCCCGTGGGCACCGGCCGCATGATCGAGGAGATCATCGGCCACGGCCGCACCTTTTCCGTCGTCAGCAACCCGGAGTTCCTGCGCGAGGGATCGGCAATCGAGGACTTCATGCGCCCCGACCGCCTCGTCATCGGCAGCCGGGACCAGCGTGCCACCGACATCATGCTCGACATCTACTCGCCGCTAAGGGCCCGCGGCGTACCGATCGTGGTCACCGACGTCGAGACCGCGGAGATGATCAAGTACGCCTCGAACAGCTTCCTGGCTACCCGCATCTCCTTCATCAACGAGGTCGCGGAACTCTGCGAACGGACGGGCGCCGACGTCCAGGTCGTGGCCCACGGCATGGGGCTCGACCGGCGCATCGGGCCCTTGTTCCTGCGCCCTGGACCGGGCTTCGGCGGCTCCTGCTTTCCGAAGGACACCCGCGCAATGGTGTCGATGGCCCGGGAAGCGGGTGCCAGGGCCGAGATCGTCGAGGCGACGCTAGCGGTCAACCGCCGAATCCAGGAGCGGATGCTCGCCAAGATCGAGTCCGTGCTCGGGGATCCGAGAGGCCGCACCGTCGCCCTGCTCGGGCTGTCCTTCAAGCCCGACACCGACGACATCCGCGAGTCGCCGGCCCTGTTCGTGCTCGACGAACTCCTGGCCCGCGGCGCCGAGGTCCGCGTCTACGACCCGGCCGCGATGGACAAGGCCCGCCACATCCGTCCCGAAGCCGTGTACTGCGGCGACCAGTACGAGGCCGCCGATGGCGCCGATCTGCTCGCCATTCTCACCGAGTGGAATCAGTTCCGCGCCCTCGAGTTCGGCCGGCTGAGAAGGTTGCTGCGGCAGCCGCGCGTCGTCGACCTGCGCAATCTCTACGAGCCCGAACGCGTTGCCGCCGAGGGCCTTTGGTACTCCTCACTCGGGCGGGCGGACGCCGTTCCACAGAGCGAGCCGGTCGCCGTTCCGAGCGCCCGTGTCCCGGGAGTGAAGGCTTCGTGAGCGCGCCGCTCTCCGTCGTCACTGGCGGCGCCGGCTTCATCGGCTCCCATCTCTGTTCCCGGCTGCTCGACGAGGGTCACCGGGTCTACTGCGTCGACAACTTCATCACCGGAAGCCCCGCGAACATCGAGCACCTGCAGGACAACGACCGCTTCACGCTGATCGAGCACGACGTGAGCAAGCCGGTCTACGTGGGTCCCGACGTAAACAACGTCCTCCACTTCGCCTCGCCGGCAAGCCCGGTCGACTACCTGGAGCTGCCGATCCAGACGCTCAAGGTCGGGTCGCTCGGCACGCACAACTCGCTGGGCCTGGCCAAGCACCACGGCGCCCGCTACCTGCTCGCCTCGACCTCCGAGGTCTACGGTGATCCCCTGGTCCATCCGCAACCGGAGTCCTACTGGGGCAACGTGAACCCGGTCGGTCCGCGCGGCGTCTACGACGAGGCGAAGCGCTTCGCCGAGGCGATGGTCATGGCCTACCACCGCATCCACGGCCTCGACACGCGCATCGTCCGCATCTTCAACACGTACGGCCCGCGCATGCGGCTGCGCGACGGCCGGGTCGTTCCCAACTTCATTCGCCAGGCGCTCTCGGGCAAGGCCCTGACCGTGTACGGCGACGGCAAGCAGACCCGTTCCTTCTGCTACATCGACGATCTGGTCGAAGGCGTCTGGCGCCTGCTCAACTCGTCCGAGACCGACCCCGTCAACCTCGGCAACCCTCACGAAATGACCGTGCTGCAGTTCGCGCAGGTCATCCAGCGCCTGACGGGCAGCCGCAGCGAGATCGAGTTCCAGCCCCTGCCGGTCGACGATCCGAAGACGCGCCAACCGGATATCGGCCGCGCCACCGCCCTGCTCGACTGGCGGCCCCAGGTCGACCTGGAAACCGGGCTGGACAAGACGATCCGCTACTTCGCCGCGCTGCTGGGCGAGTAGCGCTCCAGCTAAGATGGACTGAACTCCATCAGACAAGCTGCCGAAATGGACACCGCCGAACCGCGAGGAGACGTCCATGAGCCCGTCCACTAGCCGGATTGCCTCCCATCGTTCGCTTCCGATCGTCGCCGCTCTGGGCGCCGCGTTCCTGATCGCGTCGCTTGCGGCAGCACCCGCAACCGCCCAGGACGAGCGTTTCGCCGGTTCCTGGGAGCGGGACGAGACCCGCAGCGACGCTCCCTGGAGACCGCCCGGCAGTCCGCCGACGAAACGAACGGAGACCAAGATCGACATCAGCCTGGTGGGCGAGGACGTCATGATGGTCTTCACGCTGCGTCCACCGGACTGGGACACGTCCGTGCAGGTCCCGGCGAACTACATCACCGACAACAAGCCCCAGCAGGCGCCGGACTTCCTGGGCGGTCAGCGGGAAGTGCGCGCCAGGTGGCGCAAGAAGAAGCTCAACATCGCCTACACCGTCAAGACACCCTGGTTCGAGGCGGATGTGCAGGAGGTCTGGGAGATCTCCAAGAACGGCCAGGATCTGATCCAGACGACCTTCGGCCGCACGGCGGGCAGTGGTCAGCGGCCGGACGTTCGCAAGTACTACCACGTACGGGCGACCGCAGATCAGTAGCGCCCCGTCCCAACACAGGAGCAGATACACGATGCGGACTGCGATCGGCATAGGGAGCGCCTACGCCTCCGGAACGAACTGGGACGCCCTGGCGGAGTACGTCGTCGAGGCGGACCGCATGGGCATCGACGACGTCTGGTCGGCCGAGGCCTGGGGCACCGACGCGGTGACTCCGCTCGCCTTCCTCGCCGGGCGAACCGAGCGCGTCCGCCTCGGCACCGGCATCATGCAGATCTCGGCGCGCGCGCCGTCGATGACCGCGATGACCGCGATGTCGCTTGCATCGATCTCGAAGGACCGCTTCGTGCTCGGCCTCGGCGTCAGCGGCCCCCAGGTCGTCGAGGGTCTCCACGGCGTACCCTTCGCCATGCCGCTTGGCCGCCTGCGCGAGTACGTCGACATCCTGAAGATCGCCCTGTCGGGCGAGAAGATCGCGTACGACGGCAGGCACTACACCCTGCCCCGGCCGGGTGGCGAGGGCAAGGCGATCCGCATGTCGCAGCCCCCGCGGCCCAAGCTGCCGATCTATCTCGCGACCCTCGGTCCGAAATCCCTGGAGTACACCGGCGAGGTCGCCGACGGATGGCTCGGCACGTCCTTCATCCCGGAGCACACCGACGCCTTCTTCCCCGCCATGCGTGCCGGTGCCGAACGCTCCGGCAGGTCGTTCGGAGACATCGACATCCAGGTCGGCGGCGACGTCGAGTTCGGCGACGACCTGGAGCGGATGGCGGCCCGCCGCAAGCCGGCCATGGCCTTCACCCTCGGCGCAATGGGATCGGCGCAGACCAACTTCTACAACGACGCCTACCGGCGGGCCGGCTTCGTGGAAGCGGCGCGCGAGGTGCAGGCCCTGTGGATCTCCGGCAAGCGCGACGAGGCGGCAGCACGGGTTCCCGACGAGATGGTGCTCGGCAACACCCTGATCGGCGACGAGGCCCGCGTGCGGGAGCGCATCCGCGCCTACCGCGACGCCGGCGTGACCACCCTGCGCCTCAACCCCGCCGGGGGCACCGTCCGTGAGCGGCTCGACACCCTGGGCCGGTTCCTGGAGCTCGTTCGCAAGGAGACCTCCAGGGCAGAATGAGCTTCCCGGCACGGCACGGCACGGAACTTCTCGCCCACGCCGAGCGGAACCTGGGACGTTTCGAGCAGCGCGCGCTCGACCCGGAAGCCGCCGCGGCGCGGGCCGCGGAGGCTTCCGGCCACACCGGAGCGGCGCCGGCCAACGCGCACGCCGCGGTCGCCGTCACGCTGCTGCCCGACAAGGGCGGCCGCGGCTGCTTCCTGCTGACGCGGCGGTCGCTCCGGCTGCGGCGGCACCGCGGGCAGTGGGCTCTCCCGGGCGGCCGGATCGACGAGGCGGAGACACCCGAGCAGGCGGCTCTCCGCGAACTCCACGAAGAGGTCGGTCTGGACCTCGACGCGTCCGCCGTCCTCGGGCGCCTGGACGACTTCGGCACCCGCTCCGGCTTCGTCATCACGCCGGTCGTCTTCTGGTGCGACGACTACCGCGAACTGGCGCCCAACCCGGCCGAGGTCTACAGGGCGTACCGGATCCCGCTGATCGACCTCGACCGCCCGGACGTACCGGTGCTTCGCGAGATACCGGAGAGCGAGAACCCGGTCCTCTCGATGCCGATCCGCGGCGGCCTCGTCCACTCGCCGACCGCGGCGATCGTCTACCAGATGCTCGAGGTCGTGCTCCGCGGCAACGATGTCCGCGTCGCCCACTACGAGCAGCCCGTCTTCGCCTGGCGTTGACTCGATGACCGCGGGCCGGCCTCTCGACGGCGTACTCGTCGTGGCCATCGAGCAGGCGGTGGCCGCGCCGCTGGCGACCTGTCGTCTGGCCGACGCCGGCGCGCGGGTGATCAAGGTCGAGCGCGAAGGCGGCGACTTCGCGCGCGGCTACGACGGCAGCGGCGGTGTCTCGGCCTACTTCGCCTGGCTGAACCGCGGCAAAGAGTCCATCGTTCTGGACATCAAGGACGCGCGGGACCGGGCTCTGCTTGAACGGATGGTCGAGCGCGCGGACGTGTTCATCCAGAACCTCGCTCCGGGCGCCGCGGCGCGCGCCGGCATCGGGTCGAAGGGCCTCAGGAAGCGCCATCCGCGACTGATCACCTGCGACATCTCGGGGTACGGCGAGGAGGGTCCGTACCGGTCCATGCGCGCCTACGACCTCCTGGTCCAGGCTGAGAGCGGCGTCGCGTCGATCACCGGTTCGCCTGCTGAACCCGGACGGGTCGGCGTGTCGATCTGCGACTTCGCCACCGGCATCTACGCCTACTCCGCCATCCTCGAAGCCCTGATCGAGCGCGAGAGCACCGGCGCCGGGCGCAACGTCGAGGCCACCCTCTTCCACACGATGGCCGACTGGATGGCCGTGCCCCTGTTGCGCTTCGAACAGCAGGGTCTCGACTGGCCACGGGTCGGCCTCGGCCATCCGACGATCGTGCCCTACGGCCTGTTCGAGCTCGGTGACGGCGACTCCGTCCTGATCGGTGTCCAGAACGACCGCGAGTTCGTGCGGCTGTGCAACGAGGTTCTCGACCAGCCGGAGCTGGCCGAGGCCTACCCGCGGAACGTGGACCGCGCGAATGCCCGCGACACCGTCGAAGCCGCGATCCGCGCCGTCTTCCTGCGACACGACCGGGCCTCGATCCAGGACGCCCTG
Source organism: Acidobacteriota bacterium (assembly GCA_026708285.1). Taxonomy (GTDB): domain Bacteria; phylum Acidobacteriota; class Thermoanaerobaculia; order Multivoradales; family Multivoraceae; genus Multivorans. Next base: position 5,372 of record JAPOVF010000259.1, on the reverse strand, counting down.
AGCCAAGCCCGCATCGCCTACGGCTTCCTGAACGATGTCGCCGCCCTTTCACGGCATCCACAACTCCGCCGGGCCACGCAACCTCTCCCCGACGGCACCGAGATCGACATGGTCGCACCCGCTGCCGCCCCCCACGAACCGGGAAGACGCCTGCCGCCGGTTCCCGAACTCGACGAACACGGCGCCGCGATCCGCGCCGAGTTCGGGGCCGGCTAGGCCTCCGTCGCGCCGACGACAGGCACTACAGGGTTGCGTGGCCGGTTACCAGGGCGATCCAGATCAGGGGCAGAACGACGAGGGAACCCAGGAAGAGGGCTCGGGCGCGAACGGGACCGCGGTCAAGGGCAAAGCGGACGGCAAGCAGAGCAAAGCCAGCGCCAAAGGCGGCGGCTGCCCCGGCGAAGACCGGAGAGCTCAGGCCGACCGCGGCGGCGAGTGCGCTCAGGACGACAAGTAGCACCGCCCAGAACAGGGACTCCAGGGCCGTCCGGCGTCCATCCGGATCGGTGACTGCCAGCACTCTGAAGCCGGCGCGGGCGTAGTCGGCGCGATAGAGCCAGGCCAGCGAGTGGAAGTGGGGAAGCTGCCACGTGAAGACGATGCCGAACAGAAGCCAGCCCTCGACGCTCAGGCCGCCGGTCGCGGCTGCCCAGCCAATGACCGGCGGCAAAGCGCCCGGGACCGCACCGACGAGGACAGCCCATGGAGTCCGGCGCTTCAGCGGCGTGTAGATCCAGGCGTAGCTGACCAGGGTCACGAGCGCGACCACCGCGGAGATCGGATTTGCGCCGGCCACAAGGACAATCAGGCCGGCAACGCTCAGGACGGCGGCGAACGCCTGGCCCGTCGCAGGGGAGACACCGCCGGTGGGCACCGGTCGGAAACGCGTTCGCTCCATCAGCGCGTCCTGATCTCGCTCGGCCACCTGGTTGAACGCGGCGCCGCCGCCGGCGACCAGCGCCGAGCCGATCAGAACGCAGATGAGCACGCCGATGTCGAGCACGCCGGCTCCGAGGTAGTAGCCGATGCCGACGGTGGCAACGGCCAGGGCGTTGAGCCTCGGCTTGGCCAGCGCCAGCAACAGGGCGGCGCGGCTGGGCCGGGCCGCTTCCGCCGCGAGGAGCGTCACGCGGGGGCCCGCCCGGGGGCGCCGCCGGTCGTCGGCGCGAAGCGGGTCGCCCGGATCGCCGATGCGTCGCCGAACCAGGCGCGGTGCACGCGCAGCGCGAGAGCCACCGAAACGACCCACAGCAGGCCACCGGTCGCCACGTGCGCGGTGTTGATGTGCGGCTGCAGGCCGCTCCAGACGGTCCAGGCGCCCAGACCGATCTGAGCCAGCAGCACGGTGCCCAGGAGCAGCGCCGGGCGGGCGAGCTCCGGGCGGTGACGATGGACCCTGAGAACCCGCACGATCAGCGCCACCGCCCCGACCGTGACGGCGACAGCGCCCAGCCGATGCGCGAAGTGAAGTGAGATGCCCATACTCCACTCGGGCGGGAACAGCCGGCCGAAGGCCAGCGGAAAGTCCGGGATGGCGAGCCCCGCGTCGTTGTGACGCATCGTCGCGCCGAGGAGGATCTGGACGTACACGAGAGCCGGAACCACCAGCGCCAGCCGGGCCAGCCGCGTGTCGTCCAGCGGTTCCGAGCGTCCGAAGCGCGCTCGCCAGCCGGGCGACGTGAAGATGCCCAGGCTCACCACTAGGGCGAAGAAGAGCTGGGCCAGACCGGCATGGCTGATCGAGATCGGCTTCGGCAGCAGGTAGATGACCGTGATGCCGCCGAGCAGTCCCTGGGCGACGACCGCGCCCAGTGCAATCCAGGCCAGCCGGCGCACCCAGGCGCGGGTCTCGACCCGCCAGGCCCACACCGCGAGACCGATCGTCAGCAGGCCGACCACGCTCGCGATCAACCGGTGGCCATGCTCGTAGAGGATGCCGCCCACCATCTTCGAGAACGGGAAGGCGAACATGAAGTAGCCGTACGTATTCGGCCAGTCCGGAACGGCCAGACCCGAGTCCGTGCTGGTCACCAGTCCACCCGCCGCGATCAGCAGCAGGGACGCCGCGGCCAGCAGCCGGAGGTAGTAGTGCAGCCAGCGCACGACCGGCGGACTCTATCCGCGCTGCCTGACGGCTGCGAGTACTCCTAGCCGACGACGCCGTCCCGGCGCAGTTCGTCGATCTCGGCGGGCGTCAGACCGAGACCGCCCAGGAGCTCGTCGGCGGCCTCGCCGAGCACCGGCGATGGCGGGACCGGCTCGGGCGGCGTGCTCGAAAACCTCGCCGCCGGGCGCGGAAGACGCATGCGGCCGACCTGGGGATGGTCGAGTTCCCGCAGCAACTCGTTGCGGATCACCTGGGGGTCGGTCAGCACCTCGTTGCGGCTCAGGATCTTCGCGCAGGGAACGTCTTCCGCTTCGAGCGCCTCGATCCACTCGGCCGAGGTGCGCCTCCGCAGCACGTCGCCGACCATGTCGAGCCGCTGGTCGGCGTTCGAGATCCGGCCCGCTGCCGTTTTGTAGCGCTCATCCTCCAGCCATTCCAGATGGCCCGTGGCGCGCGCCATGCCCTCCCACTCCGCGTCCGAGATCGTGGAGGCTGTGATGTAGCCGTCGGCGGTGCGGTAGATCAGATCGCTGGTCGATCCGGGCCGGCCGTGGGCGACCTCGCCGCCAACCAGGATCTGGCGCACGAACCCCTCCGGCCAGATGAAGGAGATCGTGGCGTCGAGCATCGCCAGTTCGAGGTGCTGGCCTTCGCCCGTGCGTTCGCGCGCGAGCAGCGCCGCGGTGATCGCCTGCGCGGCCGTGAGTCCGGTGACCTTGTCGGGGATGATCGTGCGAACCATCTTCGGCTCCCCGGTGACCCGGTCGGCCTGGATGTCGGCAAAGCCGGACAGCGCCTGGATGATCGGGTCGTAGACGCGCTTCTGGGCGTAGGGCCCCTCCTGGCCGAAGCCGCTGATCGACACGTAGACGAGCCGTTCGTTGATCTTCCGCAGCCGGTCGGTGCCGAGCCCGAGACGATCGACCACGCCGGGCCGGAAGTTCTGCACGAAGACGTCGGCCGTCCGCACCAGGTCCAGCAGCAGACGGATGCCCCGCTCCTCCTTGAGGTCGAGCGCCAGGGACCGCTTGCCGCGGTTGATCGTCGCGAAGCCGGCCGTGACGCCGCCTCTCTGCGGCCCCAGGCGGCGCATGATGTCGCCGTGGGGCGGCGCCTCGACCTTGATCACCTCCGCGCCCTGGTCGGCGAGGAGCATCGTCGCGATCGGGGCCGACACCATGGTCGCCAGTTCGATCACCCGGAAGCCGTCCAGCGGACCCATGGCGGCGCAGGGTACCACCGGCCGCGGCAAGGGTCGCCAGCCTCCGTTCTCCGCGCCCGGAGCTACTGCTCGACGACCTGGGGGACGCGCGGCCTGCCCCGGCGCAGGGAGTCCAGGTCGAACTTCGGCAACCGCAGGGTCACGGTCAACGAAGCGGACCGGCTCACGACCGCTTCCACCGAATCGCTCGCCAACGCCGTCGGCGTGAACCGTGGAGAGGCCGAGATCCGGATCCAGCCGACCGGTACGCCCCGGGCGGAGAACGTTCCGTCGTCGCCGGTGACGGTCTGATGGACAATCCGCTCGTCCGCCGTCTCGAAACGAACCCTGGCGCCGCCGGCCGGCTCGCCGGTCTCCGCGAAGATGACGCGTCCCTCGATGACGGTGTCGGCGATCTCCAGGGTCAGGGGTTCGTTCCGCGGCACATCGACATCGTGGAACGACTGCGAGACCTGGCGCTCCGCCGAGACCACGTCGACCCGCCAGTCCTCGCGCCCGGGCAACGCGCCCCGGAACCACCCGTCCTCACCGCTCCTGAAGATCAGGTCCGGCGACGCGCCGCGGCCACCGAAGAACACGAGACCCTGGAGCGGAACGCCCTCCAGTGTCAACTGCCCGACGACCGGCACCAGCTCGAGTTCGACGACGGCGGACTGGTCGCCCACGACTTCGAGATAGTCCCGTTCCCCGAACAACCCTCCGTTCGCATCCTGGACTTCGATGACGAACGCGCCGTCGCCCGGAACCTGGAACCGCGCGTGGCCGTTCTCGACGACCGCCGTCTGTTGCGGGTACTCCCTCCGGACGAAGCGGGACCGGAACCCCGGCGAGTCGTTCTCCCTGATCTGCCGGAGCAGGGCGAGCCAGTGGCTGCCGTAGGGGGGATCGCCCGGCTGGACGAACACGTCCAGGAGGTGGCTCCGCGCCAACCGCACCCGCCGGCGCGAGAACGTCTCGGCGTTCTCGGTCAGTTCGTAAGGTCCCGCCCGGGCCGCGACCCGATCGCCGCAGTCCACCTGAATCCAGTGTCTTCCGGCCGACAGACCCCGCGCCTGGAAGAAGCCGTCGTCGGCCACCTCGACCGTCGCGAGGACCGACTCGGGACCGGTTCTCCAAAGGTCCGGATCGCCCGCTGAGACATGCACAGCGCAGTGGTCGACGAAGCCCTGGAAGCCCCGGCCCGGAGCGACGAAGCCGGCCAGACTCGCTCCGCGGACGAGGGTCTGATCGCCCAGCGCGAGCTGCCCCCGACCGTGAAGAGCCGTGTTCCACCGGTACTCGGGAGAGTGTCCGGGACGCCAGAACACGAGGTGAACGAACGTTGCCGGCAACTCGCACGACCAGCGCCCGTCACCTCCGACCGGGCAGTGGACCACCTCGCCGCGAAGGTGAAACCGCGGGTCCGTGTTCTCCGGATCGACGTCGCCGAGCCCGATCTGCAGCGTTCCGCCCGGACGGTAGGCGCCGACCACACGGCCGCTGACCGTGACCGCGGGATACACCGGCACCTCGAACACGGGCACCACCTCCGGTTGAACCTCCTCCTCGCCCTCGACGGACGAGATTCCGCCGTCCGTTGTCGTTTCGAGATCGATCAGGGTCACGCGACCCCAGAATCCACTGCCCGGCGCCGGACGCACGCGCCACGGCCCTGGCTCGAACAGGTACACCTCGTAGACCTGATCGCTGGTCAGGGGCACTTCCTGGTCGACCCCTAGGCCGTTCGTAGTCACGAGAGTCACCTTCGCCGGTGCATCGCGGTAGAGCACAGCCTGCAGAACGACCTTCGCGACGCCCCCCGGCAGTCCGGGCTCGGCGGACGCGGGCTCCTGCGCCGACGACGCCGACGGAACGAGAAACCCACACGCGAGCCAGAGGACCGCGATCTGCCAGCGCGGACGGTTCACGGCAACGTCATCACCACGGGCTTCTTGCGGGTGACGACGATGGTGTGCTCGAACTGGACCGTCGTCGTGCCCGGCCTGTTGAGCAGCGTCCAGCCGTCCTTCGCGGTCTTCGCCTGCTCGCGGCCGTTGGTCAGGA
>JAPOVF010000326.1 GCA_026708285.1 Acidobacteriota bacterium | reverse complement strand
CGCCGTTGAGGTACTTGTAGCCGCAGCCGACCGCGTACTCGACGCCATCCTCGTTGAGCTGGAGGCCGACGGCGCCCGCGCTGTGGCTGAGGTCCCAGACCACCGGTACGCCGCAAGCACGCGCCGCGGCAGTCAGCGCCCGCGGGTCACCCTTGCGTCCGGTGCGAAAGTCCACGTGAGAAACGGTCGCCACGGCCACGTCCGATCGCAGGGCCGACTCGAAGTCTTCGGGCTCCGTCAGGCGAAGCGTCACCCCGGATCCGTCGAGAAGACGCGCAAGGCCCTGTGCCATGTACAGGTCGGTCGGGAAGTTGCCCTTGTCGGCAAGCACGACCTTGCGGCCCCGCGCCTTCATCACCAGCGCCCCGAGCAGCTTGAACAGATTGAGCGACACGGAGTCGGCGGCGATCACCTCGTCCGCGCCGGCACCGACCAATGGAGCGATGCGCGCCCCGATGCGTTCGGGCAACTCCAGCCAGTCGCTCCGATTCCAGGACGCGACCAGATCCGTTCCCCACTCCCCGCCGATTAGCCGCTCGGAGCGCTCCCGCATGGTCCGTGGAGGGGGTCCAAGGGAGTGTCCGCCGAGATAGATCAGCCCTTCCGGAAGATCGAACAGATCGCGAAAGCGCGCCAGCGGATCGCGGTGGTCCATCTCCACCGGGTCGCGCTTCCGTTCCATCGGTGCAAGTATAGGAACCGTCAGGCCGCGAAACTGAGGGGATCGTGGCCACGTCCCATGTTGAACGTCCCCGCCTGCTACGTCGACGGCTACAACGCGGCCCGGCAACTGGATCCGGAGCTGGCGGAGCGCTACATCCGCTACACGACCCTCGGCGATCCGCTGGCCGACCGGGCCGTCGAACAACTGGCGGCGATCGTGGAACCACACCACGTTCACCGCACGATCGCCCAGACGGTCGACCGCTACCACGATCCGCCGACGGACACGCCCGAGGCTCTCCGGGAACTCATCGAGTCCTCGGCCGTCGTCCCCGAGTGGTTCGACCCCGAGATCGCCATGACGGCCACCAGGGCCTTCCTCCGTAACTCGGACATGGTCCTTGGAGGACTCGTGGGCGGTGCCATCGTCGAGGGCTTTTCCACCCTGATCAGCAAGTCGTTCCGCATCCGCAGCCGGATCATCCTGAACGGCGTCCGCCGGCTCAAGCAGAACACCCTGCAGTTGACCGAGCAGTTCATGCCGGGCGGCCAGGAGCCCGGCGGCGACGCCTGGAAGCTGAGCCTGCGTATTCGCCTGGTGCACGCCCAGGCGAGGATGCTGCTCAAGCAGTCGGACGAATGGGATACGCCTGAGCACGGGATGCCGCTCAGCGCGGCGCACATGCTGCTGGGTGCGGCCGCCTTCTCAGGCCGTCTGATGCACCATGTCGCACGCTTGGGAGGTGACTTCAGCCCGGAGGAGCAGGATGCCTACGTCCACGTGTGGAGATACACGGGACTCGTCATGGGGATACCCGAAACCATCATGTTCCACGACCACGCCTCGGCGTGCCGCGTCTTCGAGATCGCGGCGACCTGCGAGCCGCCCCCGGACGACGACGCGATCATCATGGCGAACAGCATCGTCAACAGCGCACCCATCCTGCTCGGGTTCAGGGAGACGAAGGAACGCCGCGAGATGGCGGCGTTCATCTACCAGGTTTCGCGGGAGCTGATCGGCAACGACCTGGCGAACTCCTTCACATTCCCCAAGTCGAGGTTCGTCAAGCAGGTACCCCTGCTGTTCCTGAGGAACAGAGCGGAGAAGGCGGCCCTGAAACTGCTCCCCCGCCTGTTCGCGAACCGGTCGATGAAGCGGTTCGACGCGTTGCTGGATGCGTCGGATCTCGGCGAGATCGAGCACTCGTACGCGCTGCCGACGACTCTCCACGACGAGGATTCGCGGGACTGGTAGCTCAGCGCGAGGCGCCGCCGGCCGCTGGGCGGCCAGCGTCCAGATCGGCGTGCAGGGCGCCGACGAGCGCGGCCACCTCGGGACGGGTCAGCTTCGACCCCGGACCTTGCTCCTCGACGCGAGCCAGCGTGGCCCAGGCCAGGCGAACGGGAAGCGCCGTGAACCCCAGGTAGCCGCGAGGCGCACCAGCCCGCTGCAGGTGGGCCACGTACTCTCCGGCCACTTCGAGGTCCGCGCGGGCCAGTTCGAAAGCGAGCGTCCGGTCGCGGCCGTCCCGAATGAACGACCTGCCCTCATCCTCGTCGGTCGCCGCATCCTTGAGGATGTTCACGAGTTGAAGCGCCTCGCCGAACGCGGCCGCGCGCCGCCGGAGCGGCTCCGCCACTTCTTCCAGCGGCGCGCCAAGCAGGAACAGCTCGGTCAGCATCTCGCCGACAATGCCGGCAACGACGTAACAGTAGTCCCGCAGTTCGGGGATTCCCTTGAGGCGGAGTTCGCCGTCCCGGTCGGCGCGCCTCACGATGTGCGCCATGCCCACGCAGGTGCGGCGCACGTGACGACCGACCACCGACCGGGCCGGTGGATCGAGGGCGCGATACGCCGAAAGCACGTCGTCCGTCGCCTCGAGCAGCTCCAGGTAGCCTACGTGAGGCGAAGGCGGCTCGGCGAGCCAGGACGCGACCAGATCTCCCGTCGCGGCGCCTGCCGTCTCGTCCGTGTCGTTCAGCAGGTCCGCGAATCGGAACAGCGCCTCGACCCGCTGCTCCCGGCTCCAGACCGCCGCGTCCTCGAGCGTGTCGGCGATCCGCAGCAACAGGTAGCCCAGGGTCACCTGATCCCGCGTCTCGCCCTCGAGTTGGGGAATCGAAAGCGCGAACGTTCTGCTCGTCTTGACCAGAAGATCTTCGAGGTCTGCCATCAGCAGGCGCACAGTCTAGGAGCTTGCGCCGCAGAACGCTACGCGTGAGTTTCGAGGCGCAAGCTCCTGACGAGGTGGGGGCTGGGGCCAGACGCGGAGGCCGCGACGCGTCTGGCGGCGCTACCGGCGGTGCGTGGTATCGTGCCGCCTGTTCCTGCCAGCGGAGCCACGCCCGAGCGCCTCATGAACTCCAATGCGATTGCCCCGCTCTCGCTAGTTTCCGCTGCACTCCTGTACCTCGGTTGCTCCCTGGCGCCGCCGCCGGAACTGCCCGATCCGGCGCGGGAAGTGCCGACGGACTTCGAGGAAACCCCCGCAGCCGTCACCGCCGGCGCCCATGTGCCGCTCCAGTGGTGGAAGGCCTTTGCCGATCCGGCGCTCGACCGCATCGTCGACTCCGTTCTGGATTCGAATCTGGACATGGCCGCAGCCGTCGCCCGCGTGGAGCAGGCCAGGGAACGAGCCCGGATCGCCAGGGCCGCGATCCGGCCGGTCGTTGCGGCCGGCGCGGGGATCAACGACCTGACGAACCCCACTAACACGGGCTTCGGTGCCCAGATTCAGGAACTCGGGTTGGAACGGCTCGCCCCTGGCTTCACCCTGCCGGAGCGGCTCGCGATCACGACCTGGTCCCTGAGCGCCGACTTCTCCTACGAGATGGACTTCTGGGGACGGGCCAGCAGCTCCGCGCTCGCCGCCGGCGCCGAGTACCTCGCCTCGGAGTCCGACTACCAGACCGCGAGGATCGGGATCCTCGCCGAGACGATCGGCGCCTACTTCGAGGTCGTCGACTTTCGCCGGCGAATCGCGATCAGCCGACGAATGGTCGATGTCCTCCTGGAGCGCGAAGACGTCGCCTCCACACGCTACGACCGCGGTCTCGCCGACTCCTCGGTCCTCTATCGGATCCGCCAGGACCTGCGGAACACCCAGGCCATCCAGCCCCAGCTCGAAAACGGGCTGGCGAACGCGGAGGGGCGTCTCGCCGTCCTCCTCGGCGGCTACCGGAACGATCTGGCCGAACTGCTGCCCGAAGCGTTGGCGCCCGAGACCGCGGCCGATCCCGTTCCGCCCGGGATCCCGGCCGACCTGCTCATGCAGCGGCCGGACGTCAGAGCGGCGAGACACCGGCTCGAAGCCGCCCGCTTCCAGGTCGACGCCCGGCGCGCCGAGCTTCTTCCGACCCTATCGTTCTCGGGCTCGATCGGGCTCCAGAGTTCCAAGGTCGACAGCCTGTTCAAGGTGGACCAGTGGTTCACCAACCTGGCGTCCAACCTGCTCGCACCGGTCTTTCAGGGCGGCCGGCTGCGCAGCAACGTGGCGCTGGCCGAGGCCCGGTTCGGCGAGCTAGCGGCGACCTATGGCCGTACGGTCGTCACCGCCGTCAACGAGGTCGAAACGGCGCTGGCCGTGCACGGGAACGAGGGCCGGCGCCACGCCCTGCTCGCCTCCCGGCTGGAAGAAGCCCGGGCGACGGAGAGACTCCGCTCTCAGAGGTATGAGGCGGGCATCGGGGGCTACGCCGACTTCCTCGACGCGCTGCTGACCCGCCTGAACGTGGAGTCCGCCCTGGCCGGCGCCGAGCGCGATCTCGCGCTCTCCCGGCTAACCGTTCACCGCGCCCTGGGAGGCGCCTGGACGCCCGAGGATTCGGTGGACGAAGCGCCGCCCGTCCAGGCGCCGCTACAACCGGCACCACAAACTGAGTAGGACCGGCAGATGAGTCGACTAACCGGCTTTCTCGTTGGCGGCGCGATCCTGGTCGGGGCCACGGGTCTTGCCGTGTTCATGGTCTCCCAGCGGCCCGAACCGGAACGCGTACCTCCACCCTCCCAGGTTCCCTTCGCGACCACCGCCCCGGCGCAGGCCGGCGAAGGCGCGATCCCCGTGTTCGGGGCCGGCACGGTGCGGCCCCGAGCGGAGATCGACATCACCGCCGAGGTGAGCGGCAAGGTGGTCTGGGTCGACCCGGCGTTCCAGAGCGGCGGGCGGGTGCGCCAGGGGCAGGTGCTCTTCCGCATCGACGATGTCGACTACCGGCGCGAAGTGGAGAAGGCGCGAGCCAACGTCAAGCTTCAGAGGGTCGAGGTCCTCAAGGTAGAGGAAGAAGCGCAGGTCGCGCGCAAACAGTACGAGCAGTTCAAGGAACGCCAGGCGGAAAGCGGAGAGGCTTCCGAAGCGAGTCCGCTCGCGCTCTGGCAGCCTCAGCTCGAGGCCGCCGAAGCCGCGCTGGCCAGGGACGCCGCCGTCCTTGCCGAAACCGCGCTGAACCTCGGGCGAACGGCGGTCAAGGCGCCCTTCTCCGGCGTCGTGCGGACCGAGTCGGTCGACGTGGGGCAGTTCGTCGCGGCGGGCCGGGGAGTGGCGCGGCTCTATGCGTCCGACGCCGTCGAAGTCGTCGTCCCGCTCTCCGACCGGGAAGCGGCGCTCATTCCCGGTCTGTGGGACCTGCGGGCCGGCGACGGGAATCGGGAGGTGGTGGCCCGGGTAGTCGCGGACTACGGTGGCCGGCGCTACGACTGGGACGGATACGTGGACCGGGTCGAAGGCGCGCTGGACGAGCAGACCCGTACCCTCGACGTGATCGTGCGGGTTCCGGAGCCCTACGGCAGCGGCGCGCCGGAGGCCGGTGATCGCGAAGACGGCGACGCGGACCCCGGCGCAGGTGGACCGCCGCTGCTGGTCGGCAAGTTCGTCGACGTGGAACTCGAGGGGATCGCACCGGACGCCTGGTTCAGGATCAGGCGGCCGGCGCTCCGGACCGGCAACGAAGTCTGGGCCGTGCGGAACGACAGGCTGCGGATCGTGCCGGTCGAGATCCTCCAGAGACTCGACGACGACGTCTACGTGACCGGAGGTCTGGAGGCCGGCGAGCAGGTCGTGGTCGGCGGGATCCAGGTCGGGACGGACGGCATGGAGGTGCGAACGGCAAGCGCGCAGCCGGAGTGACGCAGAGCAGCCTGTGCGGTACCTGGCGATCGAGTGCGTGCTACTGGTCACGCTGCCTCTTGTCGGCTGCGGCGACGCCCGGTCCGGCGAGGATCGCGAGGGCTGGGAACTCGTCTGGTCCGACGAGTTCGACGGCGCGGCCCTGGATGCGTCCAAGTGGAACATCCAGACGGGCGACGGCACCGCCGAAGGCATCCCCGGCTGGGGCAACAACGAGCTGCAGAGCTACCAGGCCGCCAACATCTCCGTGTCGGACGGCGTCCTGGTCATCACGGCCCGCGAGGAGGACGCCGGAGATGGTCATGCGTACACCTCCGGCCGCATCAACACCGCCGGCAAGCTGGACACGACCTATGGCCGCATCGAGGCGAGCATCCAGGCCCCCGGCGGCCAGGGCCTCTGGTCCGCATTCTGGATGCTGCCCACCGACTCCGCGTACGGCCGCTGGGCCGGCGGCGGCGAGATCGACATCCTGGAGGTGTTCTCCCGCGATCCAGGCCCCTTCGCCCAGGCGGCGTTGCACTACGGGATGGCCTGGCCGCTCAACACCTTCGACTACGCGAGGTACTCGGAGGTCGATCCCGCGGACGGCTTCCACGTCTACGCCGCCGAATGGGACGAGGAGGAGATCCGCTGGTTCGTGGACGGCGCGCACTTCTACACGGTCCGGCGAGACAGATACTGGAACTACTACAGGGACACCGGGACGAACGCCCACGTCTCCGGCGGCGTTTCGGCTCCGTTCGACCGCCCGTTCCACCTGCTGCTGAACCTTGCGGTCGGCGGCAATCTGCCCGGCGAGCCCGTGGCCGGCGCGCTGCCGGGCGAACTCAAGGTCGACTACGTGCGCGTGTACCAATGCAGCGTGAACGTCGCGACCGGCGTCGGATGCGCCGATCTCCTGGACCGAACGTCCTCCGCGGTCACGCCGCCAGCGCCCGCGGGCGTCTACCGGGCCGTCTACGACCTCTACCTGGACGCCGCGGGACCGCTCCGCTTCCCGGGCGAGGAGGACGAGGTCACACTCGACCTCGCCGTCGACGATGCGGCCGGAGCGCTTGCCATCGCGGAGGTCGCCTGGGCCGACCGCGGGAACGTGATCGATGTCGCCACATCCGGCGACGGCAGTTTCTCGATCCTCCCGGCAGGCGACGATCGGCTGACGCTCTTCGGCATGGGCGACGCCTCCGAAACCAGGGACTTCGCCGGCGAGCTGCAGTTCGACCTGTACGTGTTCGCCGACGGCACGGACGCGGCGGGCAGCCTGAAGGTCCAGCTCGACAGCGGCTCCCTCGACGCCGGTGCCGTCGACCTGCCGTTCGCAACGCTCACCAGGGACAAGTGGACGACCGTCACCATCCAGATCGACGACATCGTCCGGAACCCCGCCCGGCCCGGCGGACGCGCCGTCGACCTCGGCCGGGTGCGGAGCCTGTTCACACTCGAGCCGACGAGCTTCGCGCGCCTGCAAGTGGATAACATCCGTCTCATCTGCGGTCACGCCGTGCAAGGCGGCTGCGGAGTAAGGCAGGATCCCCGCAGATGAGTCAACGAACCGGCTGGGCCATCGGAGGCGTGATCCTGATCGGAGCCCTCGCCGTCGCCGCCTCCATGGTCGTGCTGAGGCCCGAGCCGACCTCCCGGCCACCGCCTTCCCTGGTCCCCTTCGCGCTGACGGCATCGGTGGAGGCAGGCGAAGGCGCCATCCCGGTCTACGCTGCCGGCACGGTTCAACCGCGGGCGGAGGTCGACGTCACCGCGGAGGTCAGCGGCAAGGTCGTGTGGGTCGACCCGGCCTTCCAGAGCAGCGGACGCGTCCGGGAGGGGCAGCCGCTGTTCCGCATCGAAGACACGGACTATCGCAACAGGGTGCAGCAGGCGCGAGCCAACGTCGCGTTGCAGCGGGTCGAGGTGTTGAAGGTGGAGGAGGAGGCTACCGTGGCGCGCTCCCAGTACGAGCGGTTCCGGGAGCGCCAGGGCGGCGAAGCGAACTCCGACGCTCCGAGTCCGCTTGCCCTGTGGGAGCCTCAACTTCAGGCTGCCCGAAGGGCCCTGGAGCGGGACGGCGCCGTCCTCAGGGAAGCGGCGCTGAACTTGGCGCGCACCGAGATCCACGCCCCGTTCGACGGCATCGTGCGCTCCGAGTCGGTGGATGTCGGCCAGTACGTGGCCGCCGGCCAGAGCGTGGGGCGGCTCTACGCGTCCGGCTCGGTCGAGGTCGTGGTCCCGCTCTCCGACGACGCCGCTGCCCTGCTACCCGGCCTCTGGGATCTCCGGGCCGGCGAGGCGGACACCCGGATCGCGGCGCGGGTCATCGCCGAGTACGGCGACGGGAACTACGCCTGGGACGGCTACCTGGATCGGGGCGCCGTCACGCTGGACGAACAGACAAGGACGATCGACGTGATCGTCCGTGTTCCGGAGCCCTTTCTGAGCGGCTCGCCGGTCGACCCGGGCGTCGACTCCGGCACGGCTCCACCTCTGCTGGTCGGCAAGTTCGTGGACGTGGAGCTTCAGGGCCTCGCCCCGGAGCAGTACTTCAAGGTGCCGGACTCGGCGCTCAGAACCGGTGACGAGGTCTGGGCGGTACGGGACGGCAAGGTGAACATCGTGCCGGTGCAGGTCCTGCAGCGCTCCGACAACGTCGTGTACGTGACCGGCGCGCTCGAAGCGAATCAACCTGTCGTCACCGGGGGCGTACGGCTCGCCACGGAGGGCATGGCGGTGCAGACGGCGGCAGGAGGCTCGTGAGACCGGGCGGGCGAGTCCCGCTTCCGGATCGGCGATAACCTCCGCCCATGGATGCTAGCGGCGCCTCCGAAATCCTCGAGCGGTTGCGGGACGTACTGCGCGACAGCGCAGTGGAGGAGCGGGACTGGGACGCCGTCGCTCCGGAGACGACGATTGAGTCGCTTGGCTTCGACTCGCTGACCATCCTCGACGTGCTCTACGACGTGGAGGAGGAGTTCGGTGTCGCCCTGGAACCCAAGCAGGTCGTGAAGACCCGGACGGTCGGCGAGATCGTCGGGCTGTTGGAGCAGTACGGAGCCTGAGTCTCGGGCCAAGGCCCCGGTGCTCCATTTCCTCGAATACTGGGCGGCCCGGCTGGCGCTCCTGAGCGTCGATCTGCTGCCGCCCGCCGCGGCTTCGCGTTGGGCGGGGTGGCTGGGCTGCCTGTGGTGGACCGCCGACTGGCCGCGACGGCGAGTTGCCATTTCCAATGTTCTGCGCGCCGGGGTTGCCGAGGACGAGGCCGAAGCGCGCGCGATAGGACGCGCGGCCGCACGTCACATGGGCATGGTGCTGGTCGAGTCGATGAAGTCAGCTCTGATCCTCGACGATCCGGAACGGGTGCGGGCGCGGATACCCGAGGACGTTCAGGCCATGCTCGTGGATCCGACCCAGGGGCTGATCGTCGTGTCGGGGCACTTCGGCAACTGGGAGCTCGCCGGTCAGTGGTTGTCGCGGTACAAGCCGGTCGCCGGCATCTCGCGGCCTATGAACAACCCGCGCGTCGAGCGATTGGCACAGAGCCGGCGTCCACGGCGCGGCTTCCGGATGATTCCCAAATACGACCCGGATCCGGGGCGCTTCCTGAAGCTGCTCGGCGACGGCGAAGTCCTCGCACTGCTGGTCGACCAGCACTCACACCGGGGCGCGGACGTGCCGTTCTTCGGTCATCCGGCGAAGACGCACACGACGGCCGCGATGCTGCACCTGGTTGCCCGAGCCCCGCTCACGTTCGCTGTCTGCCGCCGGACGGCGCCGATGACCTTCGAGTTGACCCTGACGCCCCTGATCGAGCAGCCGCGGACCGGTGACCGGAGCGCCGACGTGGAAGCGATCCTCCGGACGCTGAACGCGCATCTCGAGGAAGCGATCCGGCGCGACCCGGACCAGTACCTCTGGGGTCATCGGCGCTGGCGGAGCTAGCCCGGCGCTGAACGCCGGCGCTGGGCGATGCACTCGATCTCCACGGCGGCGCCCAACGCCAGGGTCGGCGACTCGATCGTCGCCCGGGCCGGAGGGCTGTCCCCCAACACGGCGACCCAGGCCGCGTTCATCTGCTCGAAGTTGGCCATGTCGGTCAGGTAGACGGTGCACTTCGCCAGGTGGGCGAGATCCGAGCCGGCCGCTTCGAGGATCGTCTCGATGTTTCGGAGCGCCTGCGTCGTCTGCGGCCCGACGCCGCCGGGCGCCAGGTCGAAGCTCTGGCCGACCGTGCCGAGCGTCCCGGCCACGAAGATCAGGTCGCCGACGCGGGTCGCGTGCGAGAACGCTTCGAGCCGGGGCAGTTCGTCGGTGTTGATGCGAGGCGGCTGGGAGGAAAGGGGCAAGCAGAGTAGACCCAGCACGGCGGCGACGGTGAACGTGAGACAAGTGGGACGCGAGGCGCTTGAGATGTGCATGCCGGAGATTGTAGGTGCGAGTTCCAACTAGAGTAGGCGCGTGGCGCGACCCTTGCTGCCCTGCCTCCTGCTGCCGGCCCTGGTCGGGCCGCTGGGTGCTGCTCCCGCGTCTGAGCGGGAAGCTGCTTCCGGCGAGGACGACCAGGCTGCCTCGCAAGGCGAGTTCGACGAGCGGATCGACGTCATCGGCCTCGCGCCGCTCGACCATGTGGGCGAATCGCCCGACGGCGTGCCCTGGACCGTCCACCGGGTCGCGCCGAAAGCGCTCGACCTGTCGGCTGTGTCCGGCGTCGGCGCCCTGCTCGAGGCGCAACTCCCCGGCGTGAGCCTGGCGCCGGCGCAGGGGAGCGCGCTGCAGTCCGACGTGCTCTACCGCGGCTTCGGGGCATCGCCGCTCCTGGGCGCGAACCAGGGCCTCTCGATCTACGAAGACGGGGTGCGGGTCAACGAGATCTTCGGTGACGTCGTCGCCTGGGACCTCGTGCCGACGTTCGCCGCGGAACAGCTGGAACTCTTGCCGGGAGCGAACCCGATGTTCGGCCTGAACACCCTCGGCGGCGCGCTCGCCCTGAACACCCGTAGCGGCTTCGACTCGGAGCGACTC
Source organism: Acidobacteriota bacterium (assembly GCA_026708285.1). Classification (GTDB taxonomy): domain Bacteria; phylum Acidobacteriota; class Thermoanaerobaculia; order Multivoradales; family Multivoraceae; genus Multivorans. The sequence goes on along the minus strand of JAPOVF010000326.1, from coordinate 8,073 downwards.
GACCTGACGCTCGAGGCCGGTTCCTTCGGCCGCCGGGCGGGCGAGTTCGGCGCGGGCGGCCCATTCGGTGCCGACGACGAGTACGGCTGGTTCGTCGGCGGTCGCTCCTTCGAGGAAGACGGCTGGCGCGACTTCTCGCCCAGCTCGCTGCGGCAGGCGCTGGTGAAGCTCTCGCATCGCGGCGAGCGCGAGCGGATCGACTTCGCGGTTGGCGTCGCGGACAACGACCTGATCGGAAACGGCGTGACGCCGGTGGAGCTGCTGGAGATCGACCGCGCCGAGGTCTTCACGCATCCGGATCAAACCTGGAACGAGCTGTTCTTTCCCCGGCTGCGGATCGGCCGGATGATCGGACCGGAGCTCGAGCTCGAAGCGCAGATCTACCTTCGCGCGAACGACGTCGCCACCTACAACGCGGACGCCTTCGAGGGTGACGACGACGATGACGACCACGATCACGACGATGACCACGATCACGACGACGACGACGATCACGACGACGACCACGACGAGTTCGACGCGGTCAACAACCAGAGCCGCACCGAGCAGGAAGGCCTGGGTGCCTCGATCCAGATCTCCGGTCTGACCGAATCGGGCCGCTGGCTCGCCGGCGCCTCGTGGGACGGCGGGCGCGCCGACTTCGCCTTCGAGACGGAACTCGCCTCGCTCACCGACACCAGGACGACGATCGGCAGCGGCATGCTGCTTCCCGGTTCCGAAGTCGGACTGAGAGCTGACACCGGCCACGCCGGCCTTTGGGCGCTGCGGCACTGGACGACTGCCGGCGACCGGCTGACCTGGACCCTCCAGGCCCGCTACAACGACAGCCGGATCGAACTCAACGATCGACTGGGCACGGCGCTAGACGGCGATCATGGCTTCTCGCGGCTCGTGCCCTCGGCCGGCTTCGTTTGGGAGGCGCGAGCGGCGGGTCGTTCGTCGCTGCTCCTGTTCGGCAATGTGTCGCAGTCGGCCCGCGTGCCGACGCCCGTCGAGCTCACCTGCGCCGATCCGGACGACCCGTGCCGGCTGCCGAACGCCTTCGTCGCCGACCCGCCACTCGACCAGGTGGTGACGACCAGCGCCGAACTCGGGCTGCGCGGGGGCGGCCGTTCGCTGCGTTGGAGCGCGGCCCTGTTCCACAGCGACAGCCGGGACGACATCATCTTCGTCTCGAGCGGCGCCGGCACCAGCGCCGGCTACTTCACGAACGTCGACGCGACCCGCCGGCAGGGGCTCGAGCTGTGGGTGCGCGGCAGTTACGGCCGGCTGAACTGGGATGCCTCCTACACCCTGCTCGACGCGACCTTCCAGGACCGCCTGACCCTGTCGAGTCCGCCGCATCCGTTGGCCGAGGACGGAGAGATCGACGTCGAGCCGGGCGACTTCCTGCCCGGCGTGCCTCGTCGCCAGTTCCGGGCCGGCGCCGACCTGACCTTGGGCGGCCGCGTGGTGCTGGGGGCGCGGTTGCTCGGCGACTCGACCCGCTACCTGCGAGGCGACGAGGCGAACCTGCTGGAGCCGGTCGGGTCGGCTTGGCGGGGCGACCTCTGGAGCCGCATCGAACTCACGCCGTCGCTCGACCTCGATCTCGAGGTGTCCAACGTGACGGACCGTGAGTACGCGACGTTCGGCGCCCTGGGGGAACCCGACGAGGTGCTCGGCGACGGCTACGAGGATCCGCGCTTCCTGAGCCCGGCCGAGCCGCGTGCGTTTCGCGCGTCGCTCCGGTTGCGACTCTGAAGACGCCACCGGCGGCCGCCCGCAGTCTCGCATGGAACTGGCCGCCCGGCAGGAGCCGGCCTTGCGGCCGGCGCGTCTCCCTGGCCGCCTGCGGCGGCAGCCGGCGGGGGCGCCGGCGCACCCAGTGGGCGGCCAGTTCCATGCGCGTCAGCGCAGCGGGCGCTGCGCTGACTGCTGATAGTGTGCCGCCGGTGCGCGAGAAGGACGGTCGTTCAGTGACGGGCAAGGTGCTGGCCCTCGCTTTCGCTCTCGGGGTGTTCGCCGCGCAACCCGGTACGGCGGAAGACTGCGAGCCCGAGCGAGCCGAAGGCCCGGTGACGATCGAATCCTGCGAGATCGACGGCACCGAGTTCCGCCTGTTCCGAGCCGACGTCGTCGTACAGGGGTCGATCCCCTCGGCGATCGCGATGCTCGAGGATGCCGACGCCTGTCCCGAGTGGCAGGGGATCTGCGAAGAGGAACGCGCGACGTCTCTGGAGCAGCCGTTTCAGTCCCTGCGCAACCGCATCTCCGGCTCGGGACTCTCGAGGCGCGTCACGATCGTCCGTTCGGCCTGGCTGCGTACGAGCGACGGCCGCGTGATCAACGACATAGCCGGCGCGGATGATCTGACGCCCGAGTTCGAGGGCAGGCGCGTGCTCTGCATGTACGTGAGGTGGATCCTGACCCCCGGCGACGAGGAAGGGACAGTCAAGGTCGTCCAGGACACGGTCAGCGACCCGCAGGTCCCGGGCGGTCTCGGGCGGATGCTCGCCAACCGCGGCGCCATGAACGCGATGATGGAGACCTTCACGAACTTCGGCCCGCAGCTCGGCGACGCGCGGTACGCGAGCGGGCCGGACATCGCGTCCCTTCCGCTGGTCGAAGAGGAGCTGCCAGCCCTCGGCGAGGAGTTCGTCGCCTGTCAAGCGGCGCGGCAGTAACCGTTTCGCCGGAGTAGTCGCGTGAGCCGTCGCCGGACCATGACCAGGGCGGCGCTGTTAGCGCTGGCCGCGCTGTTCCTCTCCTCGGGCCTTTGGGCGCACGGCGTCGCCGACCAGGACGAGCTTTTCCTGACCAACAACGAGGGTCTGGCGGTCGGGCCCTACATGTACCTGGGCGCCAAGCACATGGTCACCGGGTACGACCACCTGGCGTTCCTGGCGGGGGTCATCTTCTTCCTCTATCGGTTTCGCGACGTCGCGCTCTACGTGACGCTGTTCGCGGTCGGGCACAGCGTCACCCTGCTGGTCGGCGTGCTCGGGGGCATCCACGCCAATCCGTTTCTCATCGACGCGATCGTCGGCCTTTCGGTGGCGTACAAGGCGTTCGAGAACCTGGGCGGCTTCCGGGCTCTAGGGGTGAAGATCGACACCCGGGCGGCCGTGCTCGTGTTCGGCCTCTTCCACGGCTTCGGCCTGGCGACCAAGCTGCAGCCGGTGGAGATCTCGGGCAGCGGCCTGGTCGGCAACATCGTCTCCTTCAACGTCGGCGTCGAGCTCGGGCAGTTCGCCGCCCTCGCCATCATCCTGCTGAGCTTCAATCTCTGGCGAGCCAGCGGCCGCTTCCAGTCTCACGGTTTCGCGGCCAACGCCGTGCTGATGACGGCCGGTTTCCTTCTGGTCGCCTACCAGTTGACGGGGTACTTCTTGTCATGACGGACTCCACTCCCGCTCCGGGCGGCGATCTCGGAACGCCGCCGCTTCGCAAGCTGCTCAAGACCGTGGCGATCACCCTGGCCGCCGCGGCGGTCGTGTTCGTCGTCGTCATCCTGCCGGCCGAGTACGGCATCGACCCGACCCGCATCGGCGGCCTCCTGGGCCTCGATCGGCTCTACGAGGCGGCCGGCACCGAGCCGATGGCGGAGGCCGAGGAAGGGCTCCTGGCCCAGATGGCCGGCAATCGTGAACTCCGGGCCGAGACCGTCACGATCGAGATCGGCGCCGACGAGCAGATGGAGTACAAGCTGCAGATGATCGAGGGGATGACGATCGTCTACTCCTGGCAGACCGACGGCGGAACGCTCTACTCGGACTTCCACGCCGACCCGTTCAACGACCTCGACGACGAACCGGTCCGCTACGCCGAGGAGTTCGACGTCACGGGCGGCCGCGGCGGATTGACCGCCGGCTACTCCGGCAACCACGGCTGGTTCTGGCTCAACGAGAGCGACTCGCCGGTCACCATCGAGCTCGACGTGCGCGGTTTCTTCACGAACATGAGGGAGATCGGCCGGGCGCCGGCCGGCACCGAACACCTGGACTCGGAGGCCTACGAATGAAGCTCTACTGGTGCCCGCAGACGCGATCCAGCCGCGCCGTCTGGATGCTCGAGGAGGCGGGCGTCGACTACGAGCTGGTGCACGTCGACGTCACGAAGCCGGAGCGGACTCCGGAACACCTGGCCGCCAGCCCGATGGGCAAGGTGCCGGCGCTCGAGGACGGCGACGTGAAGATGTGGGACTCGGCGGCGATCTGCCTCTACGTCGCCGACCGTTACGCCTCCGGACGGCTGGCGCCGGCGCTGGACGATCCGCTGCGGGCCCGCTTCGTGCACTGGCTGATCTACTCGCCGGCGATGATCGAGCCGGCGATGTTCGAGTCGGGCCTCCGGACCGTCGTGCCCGAGGAGCACCAGGCGGAGGCGTTCAATCCCGGCCGGCTGGGCTGGGGCAGTTTCGCCAAGACGATCGAGGTATGGGAGAACGGGCTGGGCGACGGCCCGTGGATCCTGGGCGACGAGTTCAGCGCCGCCGACGTGATGCTCGGCAGCAGCGCCGTCTTCCTGCGCATGTTTGGGATGCTCCCCGAGTCGCCGGTGCTCGAGGCCTACGGCGACCGCTGCATGGCCAGGCCGGCCTTCCAGAAGGCGCAGGCGGCGGAGGTTCCCGGCTGAGCGACCGATGAGCGAGGCCGGCGACCCGACAGTCCGTGGCGGTCCGATCGCCTTCATGGCGAGCAACCCCATTGCCGCCAACCTCCTCATGGTCTTCCTGCTGTTCGCCGGCCTGCTGGCGGCGGGCGAACTCGTCCAGGAGATGCTCCCGGACGCATCGCTGGATCGCGTCCAGGTCATGGTTCCCTACCCGGGCGCCGCCCCGCAGGAGGTCGACGAAGCGATCGTCCGCAAGATCGAGGAGGAGCTCGGGTCGCTGGACGGCGTCAAGCGGATCGAAGCCTCCGCCTCCGAGGGGCTCGGATCGGTTACGGCCGAGTTCAAGAGCGGCACGGACATCGACCGCGCTCTCAACGAGGCGAAGGCGCGGGTGGACCGCATTCCCAGCTTTCCCGCGGGAGCGGAACGGCCCGAAGTGCGCGAGGTGACGAGCCGGCAGAGCGTCATTCGCCTTCTGGTTCACGGCGACGTGCCGGAGCGGACGCTCAAGGAGCTGGCCTACGACATCGAGGACGGTATCGCGGCGCTTCCCGAAGTGTCCTACGTGGACACCAGCGGCTTCCGGGAGTATGAGATCTCGATCGAGGTCCCGTCGCACCGGCTCCGGGCCCTGGGGCTCACCCTGAATGACATCGCCGTTGCCGTGCGGCGGGGCTCGATGGACCTCTCCGCGGGCAGCCTCTCGACGGGCGGGGAGGAGATCCGGGTCCGGACGATCGGCCAGAACTACGAGCAGTACGACTTCGAGGACATCATCGTGCTGTCCCGCCCCGACGGCACGTCGCTTCGCCTGGGCGACATCGCCGACCTGCGCGACGGCTTCGCCGACACCGACCTGATCACCCGTTTCAACGGCAACCGGGCCATACGCGTCGACGTCACCCGCACCGCGGACGAGCAGGTGTTCGAGATCTCGGAAGCCGTCAAGGCCTATCTGGCGACGGAGGTGATCCCCGCTCTTCCGGCCGGCGTCGGCGTCGAGATATGGCGGGACGACTCGACGCTGGTCGCCGGCAGCCTGTCGGTCCTGATCGAGAACGGCGTCCTGGGGCTCCTTCTCGTCTTTCTCGCCCTAACGTTCTTCCTGGAAATCCGCCTCGCGCTATGGGTGGCCGCGGGGCTGGCTGTCGCGCTGGTGGGAACGCTGTGGGGCATGCAGATGCTGGGCGTCTCCATCAACATGTTCTCGATGATGGCCCTGGTGCTCGCGTTGGGAATCGTCGTGGACGACGCGATCGTCGTGGGCGAGAACATCTTCGCGGGACGAAGACGGGACCGCGACGGGCTGACGACGGCGATTCGGGGCGCGCAGCGGATGAGCGCTCCGGTCATCTTCTCCGTGCTGACCACCGTGACGGCCTTCTGCGCCCTGCTGACCGTCCCGGGCTCCACCGGCAAGATCATGAGAAGCGTGCCGCTGGTCGTCATCATCATCCTGATGATCTCGCTGGTGGAGTCGCTACTGATTCTCCCGCGTCATCTCTCGCATCTGCCGCCGCCCGGACGAACCGCGTCGACGTGGGCCGGCAGCCGGTTGTTGCGGATTCAGCGCGCCGTGGACCGGGGTCTGCAGTGGCTGATCGACGGCCCGCTGGACCGGGGCCTTCGTCTCGCCACGGATCATCCGCCCATCGTGCTGGCGACGGCCGCGGGCGCGGTCCTGCTCGTGACCGTCCTGATCGGTTCGGGGTTGGTCAGGGTGGAATTCCTGCCGCAGGTGGAGGGCGACGTCATCGCGGCGAACTTCGAGCTACCCACCGGATCGCCGGCGGACCGGACCGCGGCGGTCGGGGAGTTGGTGGAGGAGACGGGGCGCCGCGTGGCGGAGAGGCTGGCGAGCGAGCATCCAGGCAGCGCCGCCGCGGACGAGTGGAACAGCGCCATCACCGTCGGCGAGCCCGCGGAGCTCTTCAATCCGCTTCGCGGCGATCGGGCGTCGGTTCCGCGCAGCCATGTCGGCGCGGTCCAGTTCGCGCTTCCGGAAGACGCCGCCGTTCCGGCCAGTGAATTCGAGCGGTTGTGGCGGGAGGAGACCGGCACGGTGCAGGGACTCCGGCACCTCGTCTTCTCGTCGGGAGCGCTGGAACTCCCCCCGCCCGTGTACCTGGAACTCTCGCATCCCGACCCCGTCGAGCTGGAAGCGATCGCTCAGGTGTTCGTGGAGGAGCTGCAGAAGGTCGACGGCGTGTTCGATATCCGCACGAATCAGGACGACGGATTCAGGGAGATTCAACTGGAACTCAAGCCGCCGGCCCGCACGCTTGGGCTGACGCTGGAGGACCTGGCGCGCCAGACGCGATCCGCCTTCTTCGGCTCCGAGGCCCTCAGGGTGCTGCGCGGCCGCGAGGACATGCGGGTCTATCTCCGGCTGCCGGAGCGGGAGCGCAGTTCGATCGCGGACCTCGAGCGGTTCGTCGTGCGCACGCCCGGCGGATCGGAAGTGCCGTTGAAGCACGTCGCTTCCGCAGAGTTCGTACGATCCTCCACCGCGATTCACAAGGTCGACGGCCGGCGCGTCGTGACGGTCACGGCGAACGTGGACCCGGATGTCGTGACCGGCCAACTGATCACGCCCGCTCTGGAGCGGGACATCCTCGCCCCGCTCGCGGCCGAGCACCCGGGCTTCGGCTACGGAGTCGGCGGCGAGCAGAGGCAGCAGCGAGAGATCATCGGCGCCCTGTCGGGCTCGATGCTGGTCGTCTTCATCATCATCTTCGCCCTGATCGCCATCCCCTTCGGATCCTGGTCTCAGCCGCTCATCATCATGGCCGCCATTCCTCTGGGCCTGGTCGGCGCCGTGGCGGGCCATCTGCTGCTGGGCCTCAGTTTCGGCTTCATGTCGGTGCAGGGCCTGGTCGGCTGCACGGGAGTCGTCGTCAACGACTCGCTGGTGATGGTCACCTTCATCAACGAGAAGAGAGGGGCCGGCCTGGGGGCGCAGGAGGCGATCATCGCCGGCGCCAAGGCCCGCGTCCGGTCGATCCTCCTGACCTCGGTCACCACGTTCGTCGGCGTCGCTCCGCTCGTCTTCGAGACAGACCCCGCGACCGTGCATCTGGTTCCGCTGGCGGCGGCGCTCGGCTTCGGCATCCTGATCGCCACGCCGCTGCTCATGCTGGTCGTTCCGGCACTGGCGATGCTGCACGTCAGGCTTCAGGACCGGCTTCGCATCGTCACGGGCGCCGGCAGGGCAGAGCGCCAGGCGGACGTGGCCTGACCGCGCCTGGCGAACGCCTCTACCAGGGGTTCTGTTTCTCGGCCTTGACGTGGTCGGGCATCTTGTAGCTGAGGCCCCCCTCGTCGTACATGGAGATCTGGAGAAGCTGGGTGATGTTGCTGGCCCGGAGAGCCTCGGTGCCGGACCAGCGGCGCAGCAGACGTTGTCTGGCCCGGAACAGTGGGAGCGTTCCGACGTGCCAGGGTCGTCGCTTCGGGTACCCGAAGGCGTCGGCGAGT
>JAPOVF010000234.1 GCA_026708285.1 Acidobacteriota bacterium | reverse complement strand
TCACGGCGAGCGTCGCCTGGGGCCTGAACATGGGCGTCACGACCACTCTCGCCCGCGCCATCGTCCAGGAAGCCGCCGAGCCGCAAACCCGCGGCCGCGTCATGTCCGTCTTCGGCCTCGGCCTGCTCGGCGCTCCGCTGATCGGCGCCATCATCCTGGGCTGGATCGTCGAGGAGTACGGCGCCCTCGCCGGCCTGGTCCCCGGCATGGCGGCGTCCGTGCTGCTGTTCGCCTACAGCATGGTGGCGACCGGGCTATGGCGGTATCGGTCGTCCTGACGCCGACTCCCGCCGAGCTCGCAGTACCGATCGTACGTAGCCCGGTCGATGTTCGATCCGCAGAAAATCAGCCCCACACGCGCGTCCGAGAGCTCCCCGGCGAGACCCGGCAAAGCAGCGGTGCTGGCGGCGCAGGCCGGCTCCACGGCGAGCTTCAGTTCCCGGAAGATGAGCCCCATGGCTTGAGCCAACTCGCGGTCGGTGACCAGGGCGAGCCGATCCACGTTGTTCCTGCAGAGCGTGAAGGGCAGCCGCTCGGTCATGGGCGGCGCCAGACTGTCCGCGATGGTGTCCACGCCTTCGAGGCGCTCCGGTCTGCCGGACCTGAAGCTCCTGTGCATGGCGTCGGCGCCCACAGGTTCCACGCCGACGACGAGGCACTCGGGGTTCAGTCGCTTCGTGATCGCCGACACGCCCCCGGCCAGACCGCCGCCGCCGATGGCGACGATGAGCACGTCGAGGTCTCCAAGCTGCCGATGCATCTCAAGACCGAGCGTCGCCGCGCCAAGGGCCGTTGCCACGCCGTCGAATGGATGGATCGTCGCCCGGCCCTCCGCGGCCGCGATGCCTGCCACCATCTCGAATCCGCTCGGGCCATCCTCCGCCATCAGGACCTCGGCGCCGAGCGCCCTGGCCAACTCGACGCGTGCCGGATTGGCCGATCGCTGCATGACAACCTTCGCGCTGGTCCCCGCCGCCTTCGCCGCGTACGCCACGGCGACCGCGTGATTGCCTGCGCTCATGGCCGTCACGCCGGCCCGCAGTTGCTCGGCGCTCAGTCGCAGGACGTTCGACAGCGCTCCCCGCGCCTTGAACGTGCCGGAGCGCTGAAAGAGCTCCAGCTTGGCGTGGACACGGCTGTTCCCCGGCAGGATCGCCCGCATCTCGGGGCCCAACCACTCGACGACCGGCGTTTCGACGATGTGAGGAGCGATCAGCGCAAGCGTCTCTTCGACTGCCTCCAGCGTGATGCCATGATCGTCGTCGCTCACCGCTTCGACTCTACCGACGGGAACAGGCGAGCCGGGCAGCCCAGGGGCCTCGGCTTCGACGGCGACGACGGCGCCGATCAGTCGTCGCTGGTCAGCGGCGGGAAGCGCACTTCGAGAACCGACGTCGCCACGACCGAGCCGTCAGGCTCCTTCTCCAACACCCGGAGTGCCTGGGGGCCCTCGCGCGGTCCCACGGGCGCCACGAGCTTCCCGCCTAGGGCAAGCTGGTCGATCAGCGTCTGCGGCACGGGGTCGACCGGCCCCTTGACGACGATCGAGTCGAACGGCGCCAACTCGGGCCAACCGTCGAAGGGTTCGCCGACCCCCACCGTCACGTTGCCGTAGCCGAGGTCGCCGAGGGTGGCGGCGGCCCGCTGAGCGAGCGCTTCATCGGGCTCGATTGTGTAGACGCGGTCCACCATCTCGGACAGCACCGCCGCCAGGTAGCCGGAGCCGGTACCGACCTCCAGCACGTTGTGGCCCGGAACAGGCAGCGTGGGTGTCGTGAACACTCTCGCCTCGCTTCCGGCACCGATCGTTACTTCGTGGGTAAGGAGCGGCACCGCGAGTTCGGCCATCAACGCCACGATGTAGGCATCCGGAATCGTCCGGCCCCGGCCGATCGGCAGCTGAGGGCCACCATAGGCCCGAACTTGCTCCGTCGCCGGTACGAAGTGATGGCGCGGCACGCCGGGCCCGCCGCCCATCACCTGGACGCCGCGGTGAACGTCAAGGTCCGGCCGGTCCATGGACCGTCCCAGACCATACCCAACA
>JAPOVF010000155.1 GCA_026708285.1 Acidobacteriota bacterium | reverse complement strand
AGGACGGCAGGTTGACGATGTAGGGGAGGTCGTCGCCGGGCGCGAACTGGATCGTGTTGAACTGCAGGACCGACGAGACCAGGACGATGCCGTTCAGGTCGATGTTCGCGCGCTGCAGGTGGCCGGCGAGCACGGCCGACCGCGTCGTGCCGTAGCTTTCTCCGAGCAGGTAGCGGGGCGAGTTCCAGCGGTCGTGCGCGCTGAGGAAACGCCGGATGAACTGGGCGAGCGACTTCGCGTCCTCGTCGATGCCCCAGTAGTCGGACCCTGGCGTGTCGCCCAGCGTGTGACTGAAGCCGGTCCCGATCGGGTCGACCATGACGATGTCGGCGATGTCGAGGATCGTCCAGGCGTTGTCCTCGAGAGGGTAGGGCGGCGCTCCCTGCGGGCCGACATCGGGGGTCACGACGCGCCGCGGCCCCATGATCCCCATGTGCAGCCAGAAGGACGCCGATCCGGGACCTCCGTTGTAGGAGAACACCAGGGGGCGCTCCCGCGGCGCCGCACCGTTCGTCCGGAAGTACGCCGTGTACCAGAGTTGCGCGGCCGGGGCGCCGTCGTCGTTGTCGAGCTGGATTCCGGTGACGACGGCGTCGTACTCGACGGTCTCGCCGCCGACATCGATCGAGTGGCTGGTCTCCCAGCGGCCGGGCGGAGATGGCGTCTCGGCGACCGCCGATGCCGCGTCTCCTTCCTCCGCGCGCGCCGGTGCCACCGCGGCCAGGGCGGCGATGCAGACCAGGGCGAGGACCGGTCGGGCCGCGACGGGAAGCCTGAGGACGGGGATTTTCATGCGGGTATTGTAGACAGCAAGAGGGAGGATCCATGAGACACGCTCTTCGACTGACGATTCGTGCCGCTCTGGCCGCGGTCATCGTGTTCGCGGCGGGTTCGCTGTGGGCCCAGGACTGGACCGCGACGACAGACACCCACCAGTTCATGGAGGTCCGGAACGGCATCTGGCTGACCCAGACCACGGCGCGGGTGTTCAACAGCAACGCGCTCGTGATCGTCAACGACGAGGACGTCGTCATCGTGGATTCCCACGTGACGCCGTCCAAGGCCCGCGACCTGATCGCCTCGATTCCGGCGATCACCGACAAGCCGGTGACCGCCGTCATCAACTCCCACTTCCACTGGGATCATGCCCACGGCAACCAGGAGTTCGCTGACGTGCCGATCATCGGCCACGAGTACACGCGGATGAAGATGGCGACCGCGCCGCTGGAGGAGCCGACCTACGTCCAGGGCATCACGGGTAATGACGGGAGGCTGGTGCAACTCGCGGAGCAGATCGAGGCGGCCGAGGACGAGGAAGAGCGCGCGGGACTCGAGGCCTATCGCTCGATGTTCGCCGCCCATGCCGCGGACTTCGACGAGATCGATCCGCTGCCGCCCGACGTGACGATGAACGAGAAGATGACCCTGTTCCGGAGCGGCCGGGAGATCCAGATCGTCTTCGTGGGCCGCGCCCACACCGGCGGCGACGTCGTCGTCTACTTCCCGCAGGACAAGCTCGTCTTCACCGGCGACATCCTGTTCGGCGGACCGTCCTTCATGGGCGACGGCTACGTCGACGAGTGGGCCGAGACGCTGGAGAATCTGAAGGCGCTGGACTTCGACCTTGTCGTTCCGGGGCACGGCCTGCCGCTCGAGGACCTGAGTGCGATCGAGAAGTCGCAGGAGTACTACCGCGTCCTGTGGGAACGGACGGCGGAGAAGCACGCGGCCGGCGTGCCGGCCGAAGAGGTGTCCGGAACGCTCGACCTTTCAGCCACCGCGTTTCCGCAGCGGCAGCCGTCTGGGGTGGAGGTGCGGCGGATGTATCACCGCATGGAGAACCCGGACTAGGCTCCCTGCGCGGCAGAAACGCCGCCGCGATGAACGAACCACGACGCCCCTCCCGCTTCCTGCCGCGCACCCGCGACGGCTGGATTGCCACGATCGCCTTCGGGGCGGTCTTCCTGCTGGCGATGCCGCCGGTGTCCCACACGTTGCTGAACCGGATCGCGCCGCGTGTCTTCGGCCTGCCGTTCCTGTACGTCGCACTGTTCGGCGTCTACGTGGCCCTGATCGCCGTGCTGATCTGGGCCTACCGCCGCGGCGTATGACACGGTCTCACGCGACCACCCGGCCGTCCAGGCAGCGCTGATGGAAACCTGGGTCGTCGCCACCAGCCTGATCAGCGTCTACCTGCTGATCACGCTGGGCGTGGCCGTCGTCGCCAACCGTCACATGACGGTCGACATGGAGGACTTCCTCCTGTGCGGTCGGCGCACCGGCTTCATCGTCCTCTACCTGACCGTCGTCGCCACCTATCACTCGGCGTTCGCCTTTCTCGGCTCCGGCGGCTTCTTCTTCACCCACGGCATCGGATTCTGGTCCGCTGGCGCGTGGACCCTGCTGGTCGGGGCCGCCACCTACGTCATCGGGACGCGCATCTGGGCGCTGGGCAAGGCGTTCGGCTACATCACGCCGGCCGACCTGCTGGCCGACTTCTACGAGTCAGAGGCGGTGCGGGCCGCGGTCGCCATCGTGTCCGTCCTGTTCACGATCCTCTACATCCAGGTTCAGGCACTGGCTCTCGGCTACATCATGGACGTGGCGACGGACGGCCGCATCCGCTTCGAGGTGGGCGTGCTGATCATGCTGACGGTCGCCGTCGTCCACCTGATGGTCGGCGGCCTGCGCGCGGTCTACTGGACGGACGTGTTCCAGGGAGCGTGGATGTACGTCGCCATCTGGGCCGGGGCGCTCGTCCTCTCGTTCGAGCTCTTCGGCGGCCCGTTCGAGCTCTGGCAGCGGGTGACGAGCGAGCGGCCGGACATGCTGACCCTGCCCGGCCCCGAGGGTTTCTTCACGCCCGGCATGTGGGTCGGGATGGTCGTGACTCTGTCGTTCGGGATCATCTTCCAGCCTCACATGATGATCCGCTACTACACGGCCGTCGACGGCAAGACGCTCAAGCTGCTCGGCGCCACGACGCCGATCTACCTGATGACGCTGTACATCCCCGCGGCGCTGGTCGGCCTGGGCGGGGCGCTCGTCATGCCGGAGCTCGAGCAGGCGGACCGGGTGTTCCCGGAGCTTCTGTTCCAGCACGCGCCGGCGTGGCTCACCGGGATCATCCTCGCCGGCGCGGCGGCCGCCGCGATGTCCACTCTGGACTCCATCCTGCACGCGAACATGACCGTCCTGACCCGCGACGTCTACCAGCGTCACATCGCGCGGGGGAAGAGCCAGGCGCACTACGTCTTCGTCGGGCGCGCGATCGTCTTTGCGCTCTTGGGGGTCGCTTTCGCGCTCTCGATCACGGAGAGCGACCTGCTGGTGGCGATCGTCACCCTGTCCGGGGCCGGTGCGCTACAACTCATGCCGGCGATCGTGGGGGTCTGCTTTCCCGGCCGACGCTCGCTGAGCCGGGCGGGTGTGCTTGCTGGTCTGGGCGCCGGTCTCCTGACCCTGGCCCTGACGCTGCCGCTGAACCTCGGATTCACGCTGCCATGGGGAGCCCATCCGCTGGGCGTTCACGGCGGGTTGTGGGGACTTCTGGCGAATACGCTCCTCGCCGTCGCCGTTTCCGCCATCACCCCCGGCCCCTCCCGCGAAACGGTGGCCCGGGTTCACGGTGAGGTCGAGCGCTTCTTCTACGGCGAGGAATAGTTCGGCCAGTAGACGCTAGCCGCCTCGCTGTGCGATTCTCCGCAGTCCGATGAAGCGGATCGGCATCAGCACCGGCGGCGGCGACGCACCCGGCCTCAACGCGGTGATCCGGGCGGTCACCCTGGCCTCGATCCGGCGCGGCTGGGAGGTCGTTGGCCTGCTGCGCGGCTACGGCGCCTTCTTCGACCCCAATCAGATCCGGATCCTGGACCGCCCGGCCGTCCGCGGCACGACGCACCTCGGCGGCACGATCCTGGGCACCCGCAGCGGCGCCTATCCCTTTGAACGGCGGGTCGAGCAGGACGACGGCTCGGTCGTCGTGGAAGACGTGACCGAGGAGGCCGTGGAGGGATTCCATCGTCTCGGACTCGACGCCCTGGTCGCGGTGGGCGGCGACGGTTCCATGCGCCTGGCGCTCAAGCTCCACAAGCACGGCATACCCGTCGTTGGCGTGCCGAAGACGATCGACAATGATCTCGCCGGCACCAACGTCACCTTCGGCTTCCACACCGCGGTCGACGTCGCGACGGCCGCGATCGAACGGCTGCACTCGACCGCCGAGGCCCACGACCGCATCTTCGTCGTCGAGCTGATGGGCCGCTACGCCGGCTGGATCGCCCTCTTCGCGGGAGTCGCGGCGACGGCCCAGGTCATTCTCATTCCGGAGATCCCGTACGACATCGAGGAAGTCTGCGATCACCTGATGGCGCGCGAGCGACGGGGACGGCACTGGGCGGTCGTCGTGGCGGCGGAGGGTGCGCGGCCCGTCGGCGGTGACTTCACCTGGTCGAAGCGGATCGGTGGCCGGACCGAAAGCCTCGGCGGCGTCGCCGAGCGGGTGGCGACGGAGATCCACGAGCGAACCGGCAAGGAGACGCGAACCGTCACCCTCGGCCACCTCCAGCGCGGCGGTCAGCCGATCCCGTACGATCGCCTGATCGCGCTCCGCTTCGGCGCCGCCGCCGTGCGTCAGATCGAGGAGGGGGAGTTCGGCGTCATGGTTTCGCTCGATCCGCCGACCGTGCGTGCCGTGCCGCTGGAACTGGCCGTCAGCCGGATGAAGAGCGTCCCGCTCGAAGCCGACGTCGTCGCCACGGCCCGCGACCTCGGCATCTGCTTGGGCGAGTGAGGTCGCGTCCATTTGGTACAGTAGTTTGCACCAAATGGAGGATAAGGCAGCACAAGCAGAACCACTGAGCGTTCCCGATCTCGAGGAGATCCGGGGCGGAGCGTCTGCCAGCATCCTCTCCGAGCTCAAGCGGTTGCTTCAGATCTCCGACCTGGAGCTCGTCGCGGTCGTCGGCATTCCGCGCCAGACCATGCTCCGCCGGCTCAAGCAGGGACGTCTCACCCGGCACGAAAGTGACCGCGCCGCCCGGCTGGCCCGGGTCTACAACGCTGCGCTCGAGTTCTTCGACTACAACCACGAGAGCGCCGTCCGGTGGTTGAAGCACGCCAATCCTGCCTTGCGTGGCGAGACGCCCCTGGAGCACTCGGACACGGAAATCGGAGCGGAGGAGGTCCTCGCGGTTCTTCACCGCCTCACCCACGGCATTCCGCTGTGAGTCCCGCGTGAAGGTCTGGCGGCTCGCCCGGAGCCAGTGGGCACTGGACGTGCCGACGATCCTGAACGGTGACGGTGCGTCACGCAGAGGCGGCAGATGGAGCCCACCGGGGATGCGGGCCGTCTACTGCAGCGAGACCTCGTCTCTGGCCGTGCTGGAGATTCTGGTCGGCCTGCCGTTCGGAGTGGACCACCCGGCGTATCGGATCGTCGATCTGACGGTCCCGGACGACTCGATCGCCCATCTCGACGTCGAACCGGCGGCCCCCGATAGCCAGAGCCTGGGCGCCACAGCCCTGGGCCGCCACCTGGCTATCGCTGTACCGAGCGTCGTCAACCCACTGGAGCGTAATGTCGTCATCAACCCGCTGCATCCACGGTTCGACCGTGTGAAGCCGGGCAAGCTGCGACCGTTCCGGCTCGACTCTCGGCTCGGGTAGGGCCGCCAGCTTTCTCTCGCTCGGAAACTCCTCCCGAATCCGTCTTTGTCTGAGGAGGCGTTACCGTGAGTCGCGGTCGTCGAGATTTCCACACCCTCGCTGCGCGACTCGAGAGGTCCACTCCGATGGTTCAGACGAAGGGCCAGATCACCCTCGCTGCAGTTGAGTACCCGTGTTCGGACGGCATCCCCATGGCTGAGACCGAACGTCACGCCATGGCGACGATGGACGCGCGTCAGGCGCTCGGGTGGCACTGCCGGGATCGACCGGACGTGTACGTCGGCGTGGACATGCTCGACGAGCTTCGGTTCTTCGACGCCGACAGCGACGCGTATCTGCCGACCTGCGAGGAGGCATTCGAGCGCTCCGCTCAGTTGGAGGAGGCCCGGCGGGAGATCGCGGGTCTCAAAGCGGAACTGGCGGCGAGCAAGCGCTAAGGGGCGACGTCTCCGTAGGGATCACAGTAGTGCTGGTTCCGGGTGGCGTGGCGTCCCTTAACCAAGACAGGGTTACGACAACGCCTCAACCACCTTGGTCAACGTGTCCTTCGCGTCGCCGAAGGTCAGCACCGTGTTCGGCGCGAAGAACAGCTCGTTCTCGATGCCGGCGAAGCCGGGCCTCATCGAGCGTTTCAGCACGATGCAGGAGCGGGCGAGGTCCGCGTTGAGCACCGGCATGCCGTAGATCGAACTGGCCGGGTTGTGCTTGGCGGCCGGGTTGACGACGTCGTTGGCGCCGACGACGAGGGCGACGTCGGTGTGCTTGAAGTCCTCGTTGATCTCCTCGAGTTCCATCAGGGAGGTGTAGGGGATCTTCGCTTCGGCCAGCAGGACGTTCATGTGGCCCGGCATGCGGCCCGCGACGGGGTGGATCGCGTAGCGGACCTGGGTGCCGTTCGCCTCGAGGATCTCGGCGAGTTCGCCGACGACGTGCTGGGCCTGGGCCACCGCCATGCCGTAGCCGGGACAGACGATGACGGAACCGGCGCCGGAGAGCAGCATCGCGGCGTCGCCGACCGAGGCCTCCTGGACGCGTTCGCCGCCGGCTGCGACCATCGCCTCGTCCTCCTCGTCGACCTTGCCGAAAGCGCCGAACAGGACGTTGCGGAACGAACGGTTCATCGCCTTGCTCATGACGACGGACAGGATGAAGCCCGAGGCGCCGTCAATGGCGCCGGCGATGATCAGGACGTTGTTGTCCAGCGCGAATCCGGTGGCCGAGGCGGCCAGGCCGGCGTAGGAGTTGAGCAGGGTGATGACGACCGGCATGTCGGCGCCGCCGATCGGCGCCACGAACAGGATGCCGAGCAGCAGCGGCATCGCGGCCATGGCGTAGAACAGGATCTGGTTCGACGGATCGATCGTGACTGCGATGAGCAGGACGAACGTGCCGCCGAACATCAGGATGTTGCTCTGGTTCTGGAGCGGCCAGGTGATGTTGCGACCGGGGATGAGGCCCGAGAGCTTGCCGAAGGCCATCAGCGAGCCGGTGAAGGTCAACCCGCCGAACAGCACCTCGAAGCCGATCGCGCCCATCGTCGTGTGGTCCATGTGCCCGGCGATGACCTGCTCGCGGTAGTACTCCGAGACGCCGACGAGGGCCGCGGCGAGTCCGCCGAAGGCGTGGGAGAGAGCGATCCGCTCGGGCATCCGGGTCATCGGGATGAGCGCGGAGATGGCGATGCCGATCGCGCTGCCGATGAAGAACGTCAGCAGGATCCACTTGTACGTCTGGAAGAACCCGGCGATCTCGAGGTGAGCCATGATGTCCGGGTGGATCACGGTGCCCCAGATGGCGAACACCATGCCGAGTTCGGCGAGGATCAGCCCCCGGCGGGCGGTATGGGCCGCGGTCAGGCCCCGCAGCCCGAGGATGAACAGGAACGACGCGATCAGGTAGAGCGTCTCGACCTGGTCGACCACCTAGGAGTCTCCGGCCGATTCGGTCTTCGGGTCCTGCTTCTTGAACATCCGCAGCATGCGGTCCGTGATCCAGAAGCCGCCGACGACGTTGATCGTCGCGCACAGCACGGCGATCGCGCCGAGGACGGTGCTCACGTTGTTGTAGTGAGCGCCGGCGGCGACCAGGGAGCCGACCAGGGAGATGCCGGAGATCGCGTTCGTGAACGCCATCAGCGGGGTGTGGAGCAGGGCAGGTACACCCTTGATCACGCCGTAGCCGACGAAGGCCGCGAGCATGAAGATGTACAGCCCAAGGAAGATCTCGAGCATTTCGGTTGCTCCTCCTTGCGCGGGTTCGGGCCTGCCGTTGCGGTCAGGCCAGTGCTTCGGCGACCTGTTTGTCGACGATCTCGCCGTCGTGGGTCACCACGCAACCCTTGACGATCTCGTTTTCGAAGTCGAAGCTCAACTCGCCGTCGACGAGCAGGTAGAGCACGAGCTTTTCGGCGTTGCGCGAGAACATGCGGCTGGCGTCGGCGGCGAGGTCGCTGGCCAGGTTGAGCGGGCCCAGGATGGTGACGCCGTTCACGTTGACCTCTTCGCCCGGCTTCGTCAGTTCGCAGTTGCCGCCCTGCTCTGCCGCCAGATCGACGATCAGCGAACCGTGCGGCATGCCCTCGACCATCCCGGCCGTGATCAGCCTGGGCGCCGGGCGCCCCGGGATCAGCGCCGTGGTGATGCAGGCGTCGGTGGAGCGGAGGCGTTCGGCGATCACCTCGTTCGCCCGCCGCTGGCTCTCTTCCGAGACCTCCCGGGCGTAGCCGCCCTCCGTCTCGGCGTCCTCGATCGCCGGCACCTCGACGAAGGAGGCGCCCAGGCTCTCGACCTGCTCCTTGACCACGGCGCGCACGTCGTAGGCCTCCACCACGGCGCCCAGCCGGTGGGCGGTGGCGATCGCCTGCAGTCCGGCGACGCCGGCGCCGAGGACCAGGATCCTGGCCGGGTCGATGCGCCCGGCCGCGGTCATCAACAGCGGGAAGAACTGTGGCAGGCGGTAGGCGGCGAGCACGGCGGCGCGGTAGCCGGCGACGGTGCTCTGGGAACTCAGGACGTCCATCGACTGCGCGAGCGTGACGCGGGGAATCCGGTCGAGTGCGATCGCGGTAAGCCGGGCGGAACGGAGCTGCTGCACCATCGCCGCGGCGGTCAGCGGGAAGAGCAGGCCGACGACTGCCGCGCCCGCCTTCGACGCCTCGATCTCTGTTGCTTCCGGCGCCTGGACGCGGACCACGAGATCGGCTGCGGCCAGAACCTCGCCGGCGGTCGCGGCGATCTCGGCGCCGGCTTCGCGGTACGCGTCGTCGCTGAAGCTGGCCCCGGCCCCGGCGCCCGCTTCAACCAGGAAGTCGACGCCCTTGGCGTGAATTCGGGCGACACTCTCGGGGACCAGGGCGACCCGGCGCTCTCCCGGATGCGTCTCGCGTACGACTCCGCCAATCATGAGGGAACCTGCATGTCCGCGCGCGAAGGTTATGTCCGGGAGGCGTCGCGTGCAAACGGTAGGGAAGCTCGGACGTGCCGGATGGCTCAGGGGGTTCCGAAGCCCGCGTCCTGGACGGCCTCGCGCAGCGTCGAGGCGGCGGCCGCGCCCCAGACCGTGGCGGTGCCGCCGGTCAGGTCGACACGCGCTGCCTGGACCCCCGGCGCGGCCAGCAGAGCGGTTTCGACCGCATCCGCGCAGTTGCCGCAGGTCATGCCGGTCACTGCGATTTCCACCGCCCTGCCTCCCGGCTCGCCGGCCGCCACCTGCTCGGTCGACCATCGGTCCGCTCTCACGTTGCGCCGCCAGCGCCGGAACTCCTGCAGGCCGAACCAGCCGAACATCAGCACCAGCAGGATCGCTGACGTGGCGGCCCACCAGGGCACGCCGTGTACGTGTGCGGGCCCCGCCTGGAGCGCGCCGCCGCCGATCAGCGTCTCGAACAGCACGGCGAAGGCGAGGCTGCCAACGATGACCGTGGCCAGATAGACCGCGGTGACCTTGCGGCCGAAGCCGCGGTAGACCGCTCCCACGGTGGCGACGTTGGTCGCGGGGCCGGCCATCAGGAACACGAGGGCGGCGCCGAGGGGCAGGCCGTTGGCGACCAGGGCGGCCGCGATCGGCACCGAGGCCGTGGCGCATACGTAGAGCGGCAAGGAGATGACGAGCGCCGCGGCGGCTGCGCCGAAGGTTCCCAGGGCGGCCAGATCGAGCCAGGCCTGCTGAGGCAGCAGGACTTCGATGGCGGCGGACACGAGGATACCGACGGCCACCCAACGCCAGATGCTCTGCAGGAGTTCGCCGCCGTGATCGATCATCTCGCGGATCTTCGGAATGACCGTTCCGCCGATTCGGTGTCCGCCGCCCGACTCGACACCGGCTTCGTTAGCCGGAGCTTCGTCCTCGACCGGGGCGCCGTCGTCCTTCATCGCCTCGACCCACCAGCCGCCGGCGATGCCGGTCACCGCCGCGGCCGCGACCTTGAACAGGGCGAATGGCCAGCCGAGGAAGGTCGCACTGACCAGGATCGAGTCGACACCGGTTTGCGGCGTGCTGATCAGAAAGCCCATCGCCGAGCCGTTGCTGGCGCCGGTGCGCTTGAGGCCGATGCCGGCCGGGATCACGCCGCAGGAGCAGAGCGGCAGCGGTACGCCCAGGGCGACCGCCTTGGCCGCGCCGCCGTAGCCGCTGAGCTGGCGTCGGATCAGGTTGCGGGGCAGCAGGACGTGCAGCAGCGCGGCGAGCAGGGCGCCGACCAGCAGCCAGGGTGCGAGCTCCGCGAGCACACTCCAGGTCGACTGCATGAAGGCCGTCATTGCTGAGTCACTCTATCGTCATCGTCGCGGATCGCTCCCGCGGTCGGTTTCCGAGAATTAGTGTAGACTAAACTTCTGATTCGCACCAGCGAATCTCCTCGTCGACGACACGCTCTCCACGAGAACATGAACCCTCTTCTCGCCCTCGTTATTCTCGCGTTGGTCGCTGGTCTGGCCGTCCTCGTGGCATGGCCGGATCGGGGCTGGCTGTGGCGCTGGCGCTCCGGCTGGCGCGCCCTGCGCCGGACCCGCACCGAGGACGCGCTCAAGCACCTCTTCGACTGCGAGTACCAGGGGCGTCAGGCGACCCACCAGAGCCTGGTCGGCGTCCTGCGCCTCGGGGGCAGGCGGAGCACGGAACTCCTCGCCCGCATGGAGATGCTGGGGTTGATCGTCTCGGCGGAGGGTGGATTCCGGCTGACTGCCGAGGGGCGCAGCGAGGCGCTGCGTGTGATTCGCATCCACCGGCTATGGGAGCGGTACCTCGCGGACGAGACGGGGCTGGAACCGGAGCGCTGGCACCCTGAGGCCGAGCGCCGGGAGCACCGGACCTCCCCCGAACAGGCGGCGGAACTCTCGGTCCGACTTGGCCATCCGCCGTTCGACCCGCACGGCGACCCGATCCCGACGGAGGAGGGCGAGCTGCCGCCGCGAGCCGGCCGCGCTCTGACGGACTTTGTTGCCGGTGATGAGGTCGAAGTCGTCCACGTCGAGGACGAGCCCGCCGCGGTCTATGCGCAGTTGGTCGCCGAGGGTGTCCATCCCGGCATGAAACTGCGCATCGCGTCCGTGGCGCCCGAGCGCATCCGCTTCGAAGCCGACCTGGACGAGGTCGTGCTGGCGCCGGTCATCGCGGCGAACATCTTCGCCGTACCGGTCGCGGACGAAGCGCGCGACGGCGCTGGCGTGTCCTCCGAGGCCACGGGATCGCTGTCGGCCCTGGCCGTCGGCGAGCAGGCTCTCGTGGTCGGCTTCTCGCGCTTCTGCCGCGGGATGGAGCGCCGCCGGCTGCTCGATCTGGGGCTGCTTCCGGGCACCCTGGTGGAAGCGAAGATGGCCAGCCCGTCGGGTGATCCGATCGCCTACCGGGTGCGTGGGGCCGTGATCGCGCTGCGGCGCTCGCAGGCGGATCAGATCCAGGTTCAGGAGTTGCCTCAGCAGGCCTCGGCATGACGCAACCGGCACTCGCACACGACTGCGCCAACTGCCCCGCGCATCACCTCGGCAACCTGGTCCGGCTGGGTGTCGATATGAGCAACTGGGACTACGTCGTGGCCCTGGCCGGTAACCCGAACACAGGCAAGAGCACGGTGTTCAACGCGCTCACCGGCCTGCGCCAGCACACGGGCAACTGGCCCGGCAAGACGGTGACCCGCGCCGAGGGCGGTTTCGAGTACGGCGGCGACCGCTACAAACTGGTCGATCTCCCGGGAACCTACTCGCTGCTCTCGTCCAGCCTCGACGAGGAGACGGCACGGGACTTCATCCTCTTCGGACGCCCGGACGTGACCGTGATCGTCGTCGATGCGACCCGGCTGGAACGAAACCTGAACCTGGCGCTGCAGGTGCTGGAGATCACGGACCGGGCCGTCGTCTGCCTCAATCTGATGGACGAGGCGCGTCGCAAGGGGCTGAGCATCGATCCGCGGCGTCTGGCGCGGGATCTCGGCGTGCCGGTCGTGGCGACGGCGGCTCGTTCGGGCGAGGGGCTGGACGAGCTGAACCGGGTCGTCGCGGAGGTGGCCACGGGTTCGTATCGTTGCCGTCCGCGGCGTGTGGGTGGCCGATCGCCGGCGCTGAGCGAGGCGACCCGCCGGTTGTCCGGAGCGATTCAGGACGCGTTCCCGGTGTTACCGAATCCGCAGTGGGTTGCGCTCCGGCTACTCGACGGCGACCGCACCCTGGCCGCCGCGGTGGAGAGCGGTTCCCTGGCCGAACTCGTTGATCTGGGGGTGCGCGAGGATAGCGGCGTCCCTGCGGTCGCCGAACCGGAGGCCACCCGCGCCGCGGCCGCCGAGTTGGCGGAGCCCTCCATCGCGCCCGAGCCGGGCCGCCGCGCGGCCGTACTGGAACTGGCAGGCAAGTTGCGCTGGCGGGTGGGCCGGAACTTCCACCAGGCCTTGACCGAGGCGGTCTACGCCGAGGCCGCCCGCATCGCCGACCGCGCCGTGTCGCACGACGGGGAGCGCCGCCGATTCGACTTCGACGCCCGGCTCGACCGCCTGGTCACCAGCCGCGTGTTCGGTTTCCCGCTCATGCTGCTCATGTTGACGGTCGTCTTCTGGCTGACGATCGCGGGCGCCAACGTGCCGTCGTCGCTGCTCGCGTCGCTCCTGATCGACACCGTGCACCCGCTGCTGAAGGACGTGGCCGCCGCGTTCGGCCTGGTCTGGTGGCTCGACGGGCTCCTGATCGACGGCGTGTATCTCGCCACGGCGTGGGTCGTCGCGGTGATGCTGCCGCCCATGGCGATCTTCTTTCCGCTGTTCACGCTGCTGGAGGACTTCGGCTACCTGCCGCGGGTGGCGTTCAACCTCGACCGCATGTTCCACCGCGTCGGCGCCCACGGCAAGCAAGCCTTGACGATGGCGATGGGCTGGGGCTGCAACGCGGCGGCCGTCGTTTCCACGCGCATCATCGATAGCCCGCGCGAGCGCCTGATCGCGATCATCACGAACAACTTCGCGCTCTGCAACGGACGCTGGCCGACGCAGATCCTGATCGCCTCGATCTTCATCGGCGGGCTCGTGCCGGCGCACGTCGCGGGCGCCGTTTCGGCGCTGTCGGTGGTTGCTGTCGCCGTGCTCGGCGTGATCCTGACCTTCGCGGTGTCCTGGTTCCTGTCGCGCACCGTGCTTCGCGGCGAGGCCTCGGCGTTCTCGCTGGAACTGCCGCCGTACCGACCGCCGCGGGTGCTGCAGACGATCTACACCTCGATCATCGACCGCACGCTGATCGTGCTCTGGCGCGCGGTCATCTTCGCGGCGCCGGCAGGGGCGGTCATCTGGCTGCTCAGCAACATCCAGGCAGGCGACGGGTCCCTGGCGGTGTGGCTGATCGACGCCCTGGATCCGTTCGGTTTCGTGCTCGGCCTGTCCGGAATCATCCTCGTCGCCTACATCATCGCGGTGCCGGCGAACGAGATCGTGATCCCGACGATCCTGATGCTGACGGTGCTGGTGGCCAGTGTGCCGGGCGTAGGCGCCGGCGCCGGCGTGATGTTCGAGCTCGACTCGCAGACGGCGACCGCGGCCGTGCTCGAAGCCGGCGGCTTCACCCTGCTCACCGCCGTCTGCCTGATGCTCTTCTCGCTCGTTCACAACCCGTGCTCGACCACCCTGTACACGATCTGGAAGGAGACCCGCAGTGTCCGCTGGACCGCCGTCTCGGCGCTGCTGCCCATCGCCATGGGCTTCGTGCTCTGCTTCGCCGTCGCCCAGGTGTGGAGGGCGCTGAGCTAGCGGCGCCGCGCTACTTCTTCCCGTATCTGCGCTGGAACTTCTCGATCTGGCCGGCGCTGTCGACGAAGTGCTGGCGTCCCGTGTAGAAGGGGTGGGACGCGGACGAGATCTCGAGCCGGATCTCGTAGTGCTCGACGCCGTCGATGTCCCGGGTCGTGTCGCTGGTCATCGTCGACTGGGAGATGAACTCGGCGTTGGCCGAGGGGTCGATGTACACGACCGGGTGCAGCTTCGGGTGGATATCGCTCTTCATGGTGTCTCTCGCTCGGGTTGGGCCCAGGAGGGCGGATACGCCGCAACGCCTCCGAGGGCGAGCGATGATACCCGAATTGTCGTCACCTCAGACGACGATGTTGACCAGCCGGCCCGGCACGACGATCACCTTGCGCGGTGCCTTGCCGTCCATGAAGCGCCGGGCCTTCTCGGACGCCAGTGCCAGCTCTTCCAGGGTCGCCCGATCGGCGCCGGCGTCAACCTGGAGGACGTCGCGCTTCTTGCCCATGACCTGGACGACGACGTTGATCGTCTCGTCGACGATCAGGGCCGGGTCGTAGGCGGGCCAGTCCTGGTGGCAGATCAGTCCCTCGGCGCCGAGCCGTGACCACAACTCTTCGGCGAGGTGGGGGGCGAAGGGCGACAGGACCTTCAGGAAGGTCATCAGCGTCTGACGGGGAACCGTGTCGGCGGCGGTCGCCGCGTTGACCCAGATCATCATCTGGGAAATGGCCGTGTTCATGTCGAGCGAGTCGATGTCCTCGCCCACCTTGCGCACCGTCTTGTGCAGCAGGCGGTTCAGTTCGCCGCCGGTCTCCGGTGCGGCGTCGTTTACCTTCGACGAGACGTTTCCCGCCCGTTCG
The DNA here is from genome assembly GCA_026708285.1 of Acidobacteriota bacterium. Taxonomy (GTDB): domain Bacteria; phylum Acidobacteriota; class Thermoanaerobaculia; order Multivoradales; family Multivoraceae; genus Multivorans. The sequence continues at coordinate 4,195 of JAPOVF010000155.1, read as the reverse complement.
TCGACGACCAGACGCCAGGTCCTCCTCAGGAAGCGGTGCACGCCGTCGACGTCCTTGGTCTGCCAGGGCTTCTGCTGGTGGAGCGGCCCCATGAACAGCTCGTGCAGGCGCAACGTGTCCGCGCCCCAACGTTCGATCACGTCGTCGGGATTGGCCACGTTGAGCTTCGACTTGGACATCTTCTCGACCCGGGCCTCCAGCGGCTCGTCCGTGCCGGCGAGGAACACGCGGTCGTCCCGCCAGTCGACGGTGTCCGGGTGGTGGTACTTGCCGCCCCGGTCGCGGTAGCTGTAGGCGAGGATCATTCCCTGGTTGAACAGTCGGGCAAAGGGCTCCGAGGTCGAGACCAGCCCCGCGTCGTAAAGGACCTTCTGCCAGAAGCGCGCGTAGAGCAGGTGGAGCACCGCGTGCTCGACGCCGCCGATGTACAGGTCGACCGGCATCCAGTAGCGCTCCAGTTCGCGCGCCCAGGGTGCCTCCGTGTTCTTCGGGTCGATGTAGCGCAGGAAGTACCAGCAGGAGCCGGCCCACTGCGGCATCGTGTTCGTTTCCCGCCTCGCCTTGCGGCCGTCGGGCAGGGTGACGAGGAGCCAGTCGTCGCCGGCGCGGGCCAGGGGTGGCCGTCCGTCAGCCGTCGGTTTGAACTCGTCCACCGAGGGCAGTTCGACCGGCAAGTCCTCCTGCGGCACGGGCAGGATCTCGCCGGTGGGCTGGCCGTCGTCGTCGAGCACGTGGAGCACCGGGAAGGGCTCGCCCCAGTACCGCTGGCGTGAGAAGAGCCAATCGCGCAGGCGGTACTCGACCCGCCGGGTGCCGTGGCCCTCAGAGGCGAGCCACTCGATCATTCGCTCCTTCGCGTCGTCGACCGGGAGGCCGTCGAGGAAGCCGCTGTTGATCGCGGGGCCGTCCTCCAGGTAGGCCTCTCCCTCCCAGTCGGCCGGGGGGTCCACCGTGCGCACGATGGGCAGGTCGTACTCCACGGCGAAGTCCCAGTCTCGCTGGTCCTGGCCGGGGACGCCCATGATCGCGCCCGAGCCGTAGCTCATCAGGACGTAGTCGGCGACCCAGATGGGGATCGGCTGGCCGGTCGCGGGGTTCCTAGCGTAGGCGCCGGTGAAGACGCCGGTCTTGTCCTTCGCCAGGTCGGTGCGCTGGAGTTCGGTCTTGTTCGTCGCCTCGTCGACGTAGGCCTCGACGGCGGCGCGTTGCCCGGCGGTCGTGATCCGCTCGACGAGCGGATGCTCCGGCGCCAGCACGCAGTAGGTGGCGCCGAACAGAGTGTCGGGCCGGGTCGTAAACACGGGAAAGCTGTCGCCGTGCCCTTCGATGGGCATCCGGATCTCGGCGCCGTGGGACTTGCCGATCCAGTTGCGCTGCATCTCCTTGACGTACTCGGGCCAGTCGACCTGGTCGAGGTCCTCCAGCAGGCGTTCGGCGTAGGCAGTAATCCGGAGCATCCACTGTCGCATCGTGCGCCGTTCGACCGGGTCTCCGGTATCGACGTAGGCGCCGTCCTTGACCTCCTCGTTGGCGAGCACGGTCCCCAGCGCCGGGCACCACCAGACCGGCACGTCCTCGAGATAGGCGAGACCGCGTTTGTGGAGTTCGAGGAAGATCCACTGGGTCCAGCGGTAGTAGTCCGCGGCCGAAGTGTCGACTTCGCGTTCCCAGTCGTAGGAGAAGCCCAGGCGCTCGATCTGGCGGCGGAAGTTGGCGATGTTGCGCTGCGTGATGACCCGCGGGTGCTGGTTCTCGCGGACCGCCGCGCGCTCGGCCGGAAGGCCGAAGGCGTCCCAGCCCATCGGGTGGAGGACGTTGTAGCCCTCCATCCTCTTCTTGCGCGCGACCACGTCGGTCGCGGTGTAACCCTCCGGATGGCCGATGTGGAGCCCCGCCCCGGAGGGGTAGGGGAACATGTCGAGGACGTAGTACTTCGGCCGGCTCTTCAGGACCTCCGGGTCATCCGGGGTGCGGAAGGCCTCGTGCTCACGCCAGATCTGCTGCCACTTCGGCTCGATGACGGCGGCGTCGTACGAGTGCCTGCGGGGCCTGGACTCTGAATCCTGGGTCGTCATCTCGGGCGCTCGAACTGGAGTGGAAGGACGCACCGGAGGGAGGCGGCGGTCCGGCAGCGGAGTGTACCGTCAGGTTCTTCGTTGGCTTCAGTTCTCCGCTACCATCCAAGCACATGGATCCGCTGCACGAACAGATGAGGTCCTGGCGCCGGGACTTCCACCGACACCCCGAACTCGCGTTCGAGGAAGTGGAGACCAGCGGCAGGGTGGCCGAGCTGCTCGAGTCCTTCGGCGGCATCGAGGTCCATCGCGGCCTCGCCGGCACCGGGGTCGTCGGTGTGCTCAGGTCCGGCTCGTCGGACCGCAGCATCGCGCTCCGCGCGGACATGGACGCTCTGCCGATCAAGGAGGAGAACGAGTTCGCGCACCGCTCCCGGAACCCCGGCAAGATGCACGCCTGCGGCCACGACGGCCACACCGCGATGCTGCTCGGCGCCGCGAAGCACCTGAGCGAGCACCGGTCCTTCGACGGCACCGTCTACTTCTTCTTCCAGCCAGCGGAGGAGAAGGACGGCGGCGCCCGCGTGATGATCGAGGAGGGACTGTTCGAGCAGTTTCCGGCCGAGGAGGTCTACGGCGTCCACAACTACCCGGGAATGGACGTCGGCAACTTCGGCCTATGCGCGGGCCCCCTGATGGCCGCGATCGACGTGTTCGAGTTCGCCGTGACCAGCGCCGGCGGCCACGCCGCGTTCCCTCACGGCACGGTGGACCCGATCCCAATCGGGGCCGAGATCGTGCTTGCCCTGCAGACGATCGTGGCCCGCAACGTGGATCCGCTCCATAGCGCGGTGATCACGGTGGCCCGGGTCCACGGCGGGCACGCGGACAACGTGATTCCGAGCCGGGTCGTTCATGGCGGCTGCGTCCGTGCCTTCCTGCCCGAGGTGCAGAAGCTGGTCGAGCGCCGAATGCACCAGATCGGTCGCGGCATCTGCACCGCCCACGGCGCCGGCTTCGAGTTCCAGTACCGCCCCTACTACCCGGCCACCGTGAACCACGCCGAGCAGACCGAGAAGGCCGCCAACGCCGCCCGCGAGGTGGGCAGGGAAGTCACCACCAGCCTCGCCCCCGTGATGGGATCCGAAGACTTCGCCTACATGCTCCAGGAACGCCCGGGCGCGTTCATGTTCCTCGGGAACGGCGAGAGCGCCGGCCTCCACACCCCCCGCTACGACTTCAACGACGACGTCCTTCCCGTCGGCATGCGCTACTGGACCACCCTCGTCGAGACGCAGCTCTCGGCCTGACAGCGGCTCCGAACCGGAGCCGCTACGCGCAGTTGCAGAGTTCGATGAGGAAGGCTCGGACGGTGTCGAAGAACTCGGGGTTGAGCAGCGTCGTGAGGTGGTTGGCGCCTTCGATCACGTGCAGACGGTGATCCCCCATGACGCCGACCAGGGCGTCGGCTGAGGGCTTGAGGGGGTCCTCGCTGCCGATGATGTTCAGGATCGGGACCTGGTTGACGCGGAGGAGAGCGGCGCTGACGTCGAGGCCGGCCATGCCGCGGACGACCGCGGCCAGGGCCATCGGGTCGTTCGTGCCGAGCATCATGTTGCCCATGGCCTGGAGTTGCTCCGGCGTGGGCGGCTGCTCGGCGGGCCAGAGCAGTTCGACCAGAGGCCCGACGCCCTTGCCGGTCTCCAGCGATCCGGCGAGATCGTCGAAGAGGTGCTGGTCGCGCAGGTCGGCGTGAGGCCAGCCGGCGCCGGCCACGACGGCCGACATCAACCGGTCCGGCGCCAGGGCCACGAGCTTCATCGTGATGTAGCCGCCCATCGAGTAGCCGATCACGTTCACCTGCTGCAGCTTCATGTGGTTCAACAGCTCGACGACGTCGCGGGCCATCTGCTCGCCGTACATCGCCGGATCGTGGGGCTTGCCGCTTTCGCCGTGTCCTCGCTGGTCGACGGCGATGACCTGGAACTCCTCGGCCAGCCGGTCCATGATGCCGGTGGCGCGCCAGTTCGAGTCGCCCGAGGACGTGATGCCGTGCAGGAGCACGATCGGATCGCCGCGGCCCTGTACCTGGTAGTGGATCGTGGTGCCGTCGCTCGCCTCGAACGTCTTTGCGACGGCCTCGCTCTGGGCGTAGGCGCCGGTCAAGGCGAACAGTGCGA
>JAPOVF010000004.1 GCA_026708285.1 Acidobacteriota bacterium | reverse complement strand
GCCGCTGGCGTGAGGTGGCGGCGCTGTACGAAGAGCACGCCGAGCATCTGCCGCCAGCCTTGCTGGCCGCGGCCGAGGTGGAACTCGGGCTGAACCGCTCGGTCGACGAAGAGACGCCCGAGCCGGACGCCGAGGGAGAGGCGGCAACGGCGCCTCCCCCGGAGGAACCGCCGCCCGCGTCGGCATTCGAACGGCGTCTGCGGCGGGCGCAGGAGGTCGACGCCTCGGGTGTGCAGCAACTGCTCTTCGACCGGCGGGGCCGTCCCCTGGGATCGATCGGCGACGACCGGGCGCTGACGCTGGAGCCGGATCTGCCCGCGGGCCTGGTGCCCGTCGAACTGGCGACCCACTTGCTGCCTCCGGCCCTGCAGCCGCCGGGTCTCGCCGCCGCCGGGCCGGGGGCGATGAGCGGAGCCGCCGGGGCGCGGGCGCTGCGCCTGACGATCGATCGGGCCTGGAGCCGTGCGGCGGACGAGGCGCTGGGCCGGGAGGAGGGAGCGATCGCGATCGTCGAACTGCCCTCCGGCAGGGTGCTGGCCGCGGTCAGCAACCGCAGCCGGAGCCGCCGCTGGCGGTCGAACGGCGACAGCGTCCTCGATCCGAGGGAGCCGGCGTCCATCTCCAAGCTGATCACCACGACCGCGACGATGCGGGCCGGCCTCGACCCCGATCGGGAGATCGCGGACATGACCTGTCGCGGTTCCGTGCTGATGGACGGAGAGCGGCTCTACTGCGCCGCGATCGGCGGGCGGCTCAAGGGGCTCTCCGACGCGATGGCCAGTAGCTGCAACATGGCGTTCGCAAGGCTCGCGATGGACATCGGCGACCGGGCGCTGGTGGAGGAGTACGAACGCTACGGCTTCGTCATCGGCGGCAGAAGAGGCGAGCCGGTGCCGAGGAACGCGGTCGGCGTGGTGCATGAGTTCCGTCACCCGGGCAAGCGGCTCGGCGAGCTGTCCATCGGCCTCGAGGAGGCTTCGATCACGCCGCTGGGGGCGGCCCTTTTCGCCGCTACCCTCTCGGACGGCCGCCGGCACGAGCCGAGCTTCGTGCTCCAGGCGGACGGACTTCTGGGCATCTCGCCGAGGAAGCCGGCCGGCGACGGGCCGCGCCAGGGCCGCGAGGTGCTGGACCCGTCCTGGCTGCCGATGCTGCACGAGTCGATGCGCGCCGTCGTGTCGCCGGGCGGCACGGCGAACCGGGTGGCGCCGAAGCGGCTCCGCGTGGCGATGAAGACAGGAACGGCGCGCGATCCGGACAAGCCGTTCCACGTGAACTATGTCGGTTTCTTCCCCTCCGACGAGCGGCAGCCGCCCCGGTACGCCTTCGCGGTACGGGTGACCGGTCAACCGACGTCGGCGCGGGTTCGACGCGCGGGTTACGCGGTCACCTTCCGTCTCCTGCGGGCGCTCGACCGGCTGGTCGGCGACGAGATCGAGACGGCGTCCCGGATTCCGCCGCGGCTGACCGGGGCGACCGGGGCGAGCAAGTGACGACGGGCGCGGGCGGCGGGGAGCGGCCCGCTCGCCGGCGCTACCGGCCGGCGATCGGCCCCAGGCTGAAGCCGCTCCTCTGGGTGGTCTTCGGCATGTTCGCGCTGCTGGCGGTGAACTCGTTCTATCTCTCTGGTGTCCGGGTCGCCGAGGCGGCAACCGGCGAGACGTACCAGAACTGGTTCTACATCTCGATGTTCCTGCTCCACCTGGCAGTGGGCGGCCTGTTCGTGCTCCCGGTCATCTGGTTCGGCCTCGCGCACATGCGCAACGCCCGCAACCGCCCCAACCGGCGGGCGGTGAAGGTGGGCTACGCGCTGTTCGGGACGGCGCTCGTGCTGCTGTTCAGCGGCATCGTGCTCACCCGGATCGAGGGCGTGATCACGGTGAACGACCCGACGGTGCGCGGCGTCGCCTACTGGCTCCACGTCCTGGCGCCGCTGGTTGCGGCCTGGCTCTTCGTGCTGCACCGGCTCGCGGGCAAGCGGATCAACTGGCGGATCGGCGGGCGCGTCGCGGTCGCCGCCGTGGTCCTGGTCGGCGTGGCGCTGGTCCTGCAGTTCCAGGATCCGCGGGCCTGGAACGTGGAGGGACCCGATTCGGGGGAGCAGTACTTCTTCCCGTCGCTGGCGCGCACCGCGAGCGGCGGCTTCATCCCCGAGCGGGCGCTGATGAACGACGCCTACTGCGCGGATTGCCATGCCGACGTGCACGAGCGCTGGGGCTACAGCATGCACCGGCTCAGCTCCTTCAACAACCCGGCCTACAGCTTCTCGGTCCAGCAGACGCGGGAGAAGGCGTACGAGCGCTCGGGCGACGTGCAGGCGTCCCGGTTCTGCGCCGGCTGCCACGATCCCGTGGTGTTCTTCTCCGGCGCCTTCGACGATCCGGAGTTCGACGTTGACCAGCCGGCGGCCCACGCCGGCATCACCTGCACGTCGTGCCACGCGATCACCCACGTCAACAGCCCCCGCGGCAACGCCGACTACACGATCGAGGAGCCCCAGCACTACCCGTTCGCCTTCTCGGACTCCCCGTTCCTCAAGTTCGTCAACCATCAGCTCGTCAAGGCCAAGCCGGAGCTGCACAAGCGGACCTTTCTCAAGCCCCTGCACACGACGTCCGAGTTCTGCGGCACCTGCCACAAGGTCCACCTGCCGGAGGAGCTGAACCACTACAAGTTCCTGCGAGGGCAGAACCACTACGACTCGCACCTGCTCTCCGGCGTCTCGGGGCACGGCGTGGCGAGCTTCTACTACCCGCCGGAGGCCGAACCGAACTGCAACGGCTGCCACATGGAGCTGCTGCCGTCGGAAGACTTCGGTTCCCGGCGCTACCCCGAGAGCGAGCAGCCGAACCTCACCCAGGTCCACGACCACCTGTTCCCCTCGGCCAACACCGGCATTCCGCATCTGCTCGACTTTCCGGACTGGGTGATCGAGGCGCACCGGGAGTTCAACGAGGGCGTCGTCGATGTCGACATCTTCGGCGTCAAGCCGGGCGGCGGGATCGAGGACGAGCTGATCGCTCCGATCCGGCCCGACATTCCGAAGCTCGAGCCCGGCGAGGACTACCTGTTGGAGATCGTCGTGCGCACGCTCGCCCTGGGCCACCATCTGACCCAGGGGACGGCGGACTCGAACCAGCTCTGGTTGGACGTCGCCGTGCGCGACGGCACGGGCCGGCTGCTGGGCCGCAGCGGCGGCTTGGGCGAGGGCAACCGGGTGGACCCCTGGTCGCACTTCATCAACGTCTACATGCTCGACCGGGAAGGGGCGCGGATCGACCGCCGCAACGCCGAGGACATCTTCGTGCCCCTCTACGACCACCAGATTCCGCCGGGGGCCGGCGACGTGATCCACTACCGGCTGGCGGTGCCGCGGGCGGCAGCCGCCACGAGTCTGACGGTCGAGGCGACGCTCCGGTACCGCAAGTTCGACACGAAGTACCTGCGGTACATCTACGGCGAGGAGACGGTGAACGAACTGCCGATCCTCGACCTGGCCCGGGACACGGTGACCTTCCCGGTCGGCCCCGGGGAGGCATCGGGATCGCGCACTCGCCAGCCGGGGAAACCCGAGTGGCAGCGTTGGAACGACTACGGCATCGGTCTGCTGCGCAAGGGCGGCACCGGCCGCGGCGAGTTGCGGCAGGCGATCGAGGCCTTCACGCATGTGGAGGAGTTGGGTCGGCCCGACGGACCGCTCAACCTCGCCCGCGTCTACCTGGCCCAGGGCACGGTCGCCGACGACGCGATCGCCGCGCTCGAACGGGCCGCCACCTTCGAGCCGCCGGCCCCGGCGTGGTCGGTGGCCTGGTTCAGCGGGCTGGTCAACTTCCAGAACGGCGCCGTGGACGAGGCGATCGCGAACTTCCGCTCGATCCTGGAGGCCGACAGCGAGGAGATGCGGCGGCGCGGCTTCGACTTCAGCCGCGACGTGCGGCTCCAGAACCAGCTCGGTCTGGCCCTGTTCGAGCGGGCGAAGCGGGAGCGGGGTCCGGCCCGGGCCGATGCGCGCGCCGAGCGCCTGCACGAGGCGCGGGAATCGTTCGAGCGCGGACTGGCCATCGACCCGGAGAACGTGACCGCCCACTACAACCTGGGTCTGATCTACTCCCAGCTCGGTGACCGCCAGGCGTCCGAGCGGCACCAGGCGCTCCATGCGAAGTACAAGCCGGACGACAACGCCCGCGACCGGGCGATCGCGATCGCCCGCCGTGCCGACCCGGCCGCCGATCATGCGGCGGAAGCGATCGTGATCTACGACCTGCATCGGCCCGGGCGCTTCGAGGGCGACCGCGCGGGTGTCGCCGAGGGCGGCGGTTGAAGCCGGATCCGCCGGGGGGCGAGCCCCCGGAAGACGAACTCGTAGCCGAGGACGACGCGGTCATCGGCCGGGCGTTCGCTCGTTCGCTCAAGGTGCTGGCCGCGCTGGCCGCTGCCGCCCTGATCGTCGTCGCGCTCCGCTACGTGTTCAGAGCGGCGCCCGAGGAGGCGCGGGAGATCCCGGTCGCCGCGCCGCGCGCGGTGGCGGCGGCGCCGGACGTGCCCGCCGTCGCCTTCACGGACATCACGGCGGAAGCGGGGATCGACTTCGTCCACGTCAACGGCGCCGAGGGCGAGGCCCTGCTGCCGGAGACGATGGGCGCGGGCGGGGCCTTCTTCGACTTCGACCGGGACGGCGACCAGGACCTGCTGCTGGTCAACTCGACCACCTGGGACGCCCGCGCGGACGCCGGCCCGACGATGGCGCTCTACGAGAACGACGGCGCCGGCCGCTTCGCCGACCGCACCGCCGCACTCGGCCTGGCGACGAGCTTCTATGGCACCGGCGTCGCGGTCGGCGACGTGGACAACGACGGCTGGGTCGACCTGTTCGTCTCCGCGGTCGGCCCGAACCGCCTGTTCCGGAATGTGGAGGGCGGCCGCTTCGAGGACGTGACCGCTTCCGTGGGGGTGGCCGGAGCCGATACCGAGTGGAGCAGCAGCAGCGCCTTCTTCGACGCGGACGGAGACGGCGACCTGGACCTGCTGGTCGGCAACTACGTCCGCTGGTCGCGGGAGATCGACATCGAGGTCGGCTACCAGTTGACCGGCGTGGGGCGGGCCTACGGACCGCCGCTCAACTACGGCGGCACGACGATGGACTTCTACCGCAACGACGGCTCGGGCTCCTTCACCGATGTCTCGGAGGATGCCGGGATGCACATCCTGAACCCGGCCACCGACACGCCCGTGGCCAAGACCCTTGGCCTGGCGCCGGTGGACGTCGAGGGCGACGGTGACATCGACGTGCTGGTCGCCAACGACACGGTGAGGAACTTCCTGCTCGTGAACGACGGCAGCGGCGTCTTCGCCGAGGAGGGGGGCAGCTACGGCCTCGCCTACAGCCGCGAGGGCGCGGCGACCGGGGCGATGGGCGCCGACGCCGCCGACTTCCGCAACGACGGCGAGCTCGGCTTCGCGATCGCGAACTTTGCCAACGAGATGACCTCCCTCTACGTTTCCCAGGGCGACCCCACGCTGTGGAGCGACGAAGCGATCACCGCCGGCATCGGCGCGCCGAGCCGCCGCGTGCTGAGCTTCGGGCTGTTCTTCTTCGACTACGACCTGGACGGGCGCCTCGACCTGCTCCAGGTCAACGGCCACCTCGAGGACGACATCGAGATCGTCGAGCCGAGCCAGCAGTACCGCCAGGCGCCGCAGTTGTTCTGGAACGCCGGTCCGGACGCGGCATCGACCTTTGTGCCGGCCGAGCCGCCGCCCGGCGACGGCCTGACCCGAGAGCTCGTCGGCCGCGGGTCGAGCTACGCCGACATCGACGGCGACGGCGACGTCGATGTTCTGCTGCTGCAAACGGGTGATCGGCCGCTGCTGCTGCGCAACGACCAGGAGACCGGCCACCGCTGGCTGCGGTTCCTGCTCCGCGGCGATGGCGAGCGCGTGAACCGGGACGCGATCGGCGCCTGGGTCGAGGTCGAACAGCGGACCGCGGCCGGAGCGGTCGTCCAGCGGCGCCGCGTCATGCCGACCCGCAGCTACCAGAGCCAGGTCGAGCCGGTCGTGACGATCGGCCTGGGTGCGCCAGCGTCGGTCGACGAGCTGGAGCGGGTCGAAGTGCTCTGGCCCGACGGCACCCGGCAGGCGGTCGAGGTCGCCGGACTCGACCGGGTGGTCGAGGTGGAGTACGCGTCTTCAGACTGAGACCAGGCTTCGGCGAGGGCCAGCGGACGGTCGCGCCACCGTACGCGATAAGGTGTTGGTTTAGTCCCGCGGCCTGCTACGGTGTTGAGCAGGGCTGCTGTGGCCTAGCGAAAATCTCGGGAGGATTGTTATGCGCAAGAGGCGCCCCTTCTTCTTGGTCGGCTGTCTGGTCTTCCTGTTCGTGTCCGCGTTGCCGGCGCTCGGCCAGGACGAGGTGGAGGTCCTGACGAACGCGGATGTCGTTCGATTGACAGAGAGCGGACTTCCGGCATCGGTCATCGTCGCCAAGATCGAGACCTCCTGGACGGACTTCGACACCTCGGTCGATGCCTTGGTCGCGCTTTCCGAGGCCAAGGTGGATCCGGCGGTGCTGGAGGCGATGACGAACGCCGGTGCTGAGCCGGCGCCCGCCGCCAGCGATTCGGCGACGCTCGACGTGGCGGCCGGGACCCGCGCCTCGCAAGTCGCCAACGTCGCTTCGAACTTCGAAGGAACGCCCTGCGAGAGCCCCGGCATCTTCCTCTCGGAGGAGGGTTCGCTGGCTGACCTGGAACTGACTCAGCCGACCTCGACCAAGACCGGCAGTGGAGTTCTGTCGGGCCTGACCTACGGCATCAAGTCAACCAAGGCGAAGGCGATGATCCACGGCGCCCGTTCGCAGGTTCGAACGAGCGAGCGCCAGCCGACCTTCTACTTCTGTTTCGAGGAGGCGCAGGCGGGCCTGTCCTACCAGACGGCGGGCGCCGTGAACCCCTCCGAGTTCGTGCTGATCGCCTTCGACGTCCTGAAGAAGAAGGACCAGCGCTCCTTCGTCACCGGCAAACTGAATCTCTGGACCGGAGCCTCAGGGGGTTCGCCGCCGAAGCAGTTGCGCCAGGTGGAGTACAGGAAGGTCGTTCCAGGCGTGTACGAAGTCACCGCGCAACGACTGCAGCCGGGCGAGTACGCCTTCTACTACGGCGGCCAGGCAACAGCGGTCATCGGCCTCTTCGGACCCGCCATCGGTGGCGGCGCCTCAGGGAAGGTCTTCGCCTTCGGCGTCGATTGATGAAGAGGCGTCCGCTCAGTGTGGCGCTGGCGATGTCCGCGGGCCTTGCGGTCGCGGTGCTGCCACTGGCGGCGCAGACGATCGTCCTGACGAACGTCAACATCATCGACGGCAACGGCGGCCCGGTCCAGGAGGGGATGACGATCGTCATCTCGGGCGCGCGGATCGCGTCGATTACGGAGGGACCGTACGAATCGCCGGGCGCCGGCGACAGCGCCGAGGTCCACGATCTCGACGGCGCCTGGGTGCTGCCCGGGTTCTGGAACATGCACGTGCACCTGAGCGTGATGTTCCCGCACAACCACGCCCTGGACGACGAACTCGTGCCGTCCAAGGTCATCCGCGCGGGGCTGAACGCGATCGACGGGCTACGGCACGGCTTTACCAGCATCCGCTCGGTGGGTGAGCAGGACTACATCGACGTCGCCTGGGGGCTGGCGTTCGACCAGGGCTTCTTCCTCGGTCCGCGGGTCTTCGGTAGCGGGGAGCCGGTCAGCCCGACCGCCGGGCACCGGGGTTCGGTGGCCGACGGCGCCGATGGTGTGGCCGCGATCCGCAGGGAGGTGCGGAAGCGGGTTCAGAACGGTGCCCGGGCGATCAAGCTGTTCAGCGTCGAGATGCTCCCGGACGAACTCGAGGCGGCGGTCGAGACCGCCGACAACCTGGGCGTGCACGTGACCTCCCATGTCCGCGAGCCGGGGGCGTACGCCGCGGTCGCGGCCGGAGTCGATTGTCTCGAGCACGGCTACGGGCTGACCGACGAGACGATCGAGCTGATGGCGGAGAAGGGGACGTTCTACGACCCGACGATCATCTGCAACCTGAGCGCCGAGTACATCGCGGAGCGGGAGGCGCGGCTGGCCGAGTTGGGCTACGCGGAGGACGAGGAGATCTCGCGGTTGCGGACGATGGTCGCCTTCGCCGACGAACGGTCGCCGGAGTTTGCCCGCGAACAGCGGGAGATCCTGGTGAAGGCGGCGGACGCGGGCGTGAAGCTCCTGATCGGCTCCGACTCGATGCCGATCGGCGAGATGGGGTTCCTGGAGATGGAGCAGTTCGTCATCTCCGGCGTCAGCGAGATGGACACGATCATCGCGGCCACCCGCAACGGAGCCGAGATGCAGGGCCTGCTCGACGATCTCGGCACGGTCGAGGAGGGGAAGCTGGCCGACCTGGTCGTCCTGGGGGCCAACCCGCTCGAGAACATCTCGAACATCCGCGAGACCGTGATGGTGCTCAAGGGCGGCGTGATCGTCGACCTGGACGCACAGCTCGGAACGTCGACCTACTGGGACTACTACGGATCGATGGAACTGCCCGAGGGTTTCCTGGCGGAATCCGAGGAGGCGGCCGGCTTCCAGCGCGGCAACACGGCGACAGATCAATAGCGCGATCGACAGATCGCAGGAGGGGGAGGGATGAAGCGGAACACGAACAGGACCCTCCGAGGCGGTGCGGAACGGACTGGGTGCGCCGGCCGTGGCGCGGGCCATCTGGCCCGCGTTTACGGCATCCGGCGCAAAGCGCCGGCCTCCGGGAGCGTTGCCGCTTTGTGCTGCCTGGCGCTCATCACGTCGCTGGTCTCGGCGACGGCCCTCGCCCAGACGACCGTTCTCACCAACGCCACCGTCATCGACGCTACCGGCGCGTCGCCGATCGACGACGCCGCGGTAGTCATCGAGGGCAACCGGATCACCGCGATCCACACGCCGTCGTCCTCCGCGCCGAACCCCGGCGACGATGGCCGCGTCATCGACCTGGGCGGCGCCTACGTCCTTCCGGGGTTGTGGAACAACCACTCCCACCTCGGCGACCTGCTGCCGGACCCGAAGGGCATGCTGCCGGACGAGCCGCTGCTGCGGGCCATGATCCGCGCCGGCCGCAACGCAATGGACGCGCTGAAGGCCGGCTTCACGACGCTGCGGATCACCGGCGAGCGCGACTTCATGGACGTCGCCTGGAAGGAGGCGTTCGATGCCGGCGTCTTCGTCGGCCCGCGGATCGTCGCGGGCGGTCCGCCGCTCTCGACCGACGGCGACACCGACTGGCTGGTGCGGACCGGCAAGGGGCCGGAGGGGATCCGGGCGATCGTCGCCGACAACATCGCGAACGGGGTCGAGCTCATCAAGTTCCTGGGCAGCCGGATGCCGCCCGAGGAGTTGATCGCCGGGATCGAGGAAGCGCACCGGCACGGCGTTCCGGTCACCATCCATGGCGGGGACGAAACGGCCCGGATCGCCGCTATGGCCGGCGCCGAGAGCATGGAGCACGGCAACGACCTCTCCGACGACACGATTCGGATGATGGCCGAGGCGGGGATGTTCCTCGACCCGACGATCCAGTGCAACCTGAGCGACGAGTTCATCGTCGAGCGGGAGCGGCTGATCGCGGAGGCCGGCTACGTTGCGTCGCCGGAGGTCATCGAAGGCCGGGTGCGGGTCTCCCGCGCCGACGAGCGCAGCCCGGAGTACGCGAACCACGCGCGCGATGTGATCAACAAGGCATACGCCGCGGGCATCCGCCTGACCACCGGCAGCGACTCGAACCCGATCTCCGAGATCGGGATTCTCGAGATCGAGCAGTTCGTCTTCCACGGTATCCCGGCGATGGGCGCGATCCAGGCGGCGACCCGCAACAGTGCCGAGATGATGGGGATGCTGGACGACCTGGGCACGGTCGAAGTCGGCAAGCTCGCCGACCTGATCGTGCTCGAAAAGAACCCGCTCGAGCACATCTCGCACCTGCGCAGCCTGTCCATGGTGATCAAGGACGGCAAGATCGTGAACCGCTCGGAGGATGAGGGTCAGGCCAGCTTCTGGGAGCTGTACCTGCAGGACTGAAGGGGAGGCGCAGATGAGGCTGATTCGGATGTCGGCTCTGATCGCGGTTGCGGTCCTTCTGCTGGCCTCCTGCGCCCCGCGGGAACTCGTCACCCTGCCGGAAATCGACACCTCCGGTTCGCCCGACGGCATCGTCGACCTCCCGGCCGACGTGCCGGACGTGTTCCACAAGTACTTCAACAGGTACGCCTACCACCCGACGCCGGACGGCCGGCGGATCCACTTCCTGGTCTCTTCCGGCTGGACCCGCGACCAGATCAAGCACGGCCTGAACGTGATGGAGCACCTGCTGGCGGACCACCCGGGCTCGGTCTACGGCGACGACAAGAGTGGCATCGCCGCGGCGATGGCGGACCGCAAGGCCACGATGGTCTTCTTCGACACCGAACCCGACATGCGCCAGGCGATGAGCGAGGGACTCCGCGACGCGACCGACCTCAGCATGCAGGACCTGCGGGCGAACGAGTGCCCGGCCCCGGGCGACGCGGACTACATGGGCCACGTGACCCGCGACGCCGCCTACGAGGAGATCTGGCACCTGATCCACGACTACGGGATCAAGCCAACGCTGCCGGAGATGATCGCCGAGATGAGAACGGCGAACGACACGGCGGCGGAGAAGGGCTGGTACGCATGGCCCCGGGAGGTGACGGACGACCATCCGAACGAGTACGTGGGCGCCCTGATCGACAACTACTACGACCTCTGGACCGTGCCGCCGACCGTGTACGAGGGGCGCCCCATCGAGCCGGACGAGATTCCCGAGGGGTACTCGCACTTCGGCCAGTACTTCGCCGGCAGTCGAGCGGCCATGCCGGAGGGAGACCCGCTCGGCTACGCCCTGGTCACGGGTTTCGTCGGGCCGTACCTGACGTTCACGCCGGAGCTGCCGCTGGACTTCAGCGGTACGTTCTCGATGACGTTCGATCCGGAAGTGCGGTACACGATGAAGACCCAGCATCTGCGGAACGCCGCGCTGACCGGCGACGGCGACGCGAACCTGCGCGGCAACGCGCACGACAATGTGCTGGCCGGCAACGCAGGCGCCAACCAGCTAGAAGGCGGCGGCGGCAACGACACGCTGGACGGCGGCGAAGGCAGCGACACGGCGGTCTTCTCGGGCCCGGCGTCCGACTACGAAGTGACCACCGACGCGGACGGAACGACGGTGACCGACTCGCAGACGGACCGGGACGGCGTCGACACTCTGCGGGGCGTGGAGTCCCTGCAGTTCAGCGATGGGACCGTCCAACTGGAACAGTAGGAGAGACGGGTGAAGTTGACTCGCACAGGCGTTCTGATTGCCCTTCTCGCGCTGCTGGCGGTCTCATGCGCCCCTCGGGAACTCGTCACCCTGCCGGACATCGACACGTCGGGTTCGCCCGACGGCATCGTCGACCTCCCGGCCGACGTGCCGGAGATCTTCCATGAGCACTTCAACCGGTACGCCTACCGCCCGACGCCGGACGGCAGACGGATCCACTTTCTGATCTCGGAGGGCTGGACCCGCGACCAGATCAAGCACGGCCTGAACGTGATGGAGCATCTGCTGGCGGATTACCCTGGGTCGGTCTACGGCGACGACAAGAGCGGCATCGCTGCCGCGATGGCGGACCGCAAGGCGACGATGGTCTTCTTCGACGACGCTCCCGACATGCGTCAGGCGATGAGCGGGGGACTTCCCGACGCGACGGACCTCAGCATGCAGGACCTGCGGGCGAATGAGAGCCCGGCTCCCGGGGACGCGGACTACATGGGCCACGTCACCAGGGACGCGTCCTACGAGGAGATCTGGCACCTGATCCACGACTACGGCGTCGTCCCGACCCTGCCGGACATGGTCGCCGAGATGAGAACGGCCAACGACGAGGCGGCGGAGAAGGGCTGGGTGGGCGTGCCGGAAGACGAGCCGGAGAACCACCCGAACGAGTACGTGGGCGCCCTGATCGACAACTACTACGACCTCTGGACCGTGCCGCCGACCATGTACGAGGGCCGCGACATCGAGCCCGGCCAGAACCCCGAGGGCCACTCGCACTTTGGGGAGTACTTCGCCGGCAGCCGCGCTTCGATGCCGGAGAAGGACCCGCTGGGCTACGCCCTGGTCACGAACTTCGTCGGGCCGTACCTGACCTACACGCCGGAACTACCGCTGGACTTCAGCGGCACGTTCTCGATGACGTACGACCCGCACGTGCGGTACACGATGAAGACGCAGCATCTGCGAAACGTCGCGCTGACGGGGGACGGCGACGCGGACCTGCAAGGCAACGCTCACGACAACGTGCTGACCGGCAACGCCGGCGCGAACGTGCTGGAGGGCGGCGGCGGCAACGACACGCTGGAGGGCGGCGAAGGCAGCGACACGGCCGTTTTCAGCGGGCCGGCGGCCGACT
Source organism: Acidobacteriota bacterium (assembly GCA_026708285.1). GTDB lineage: Bacteria > Acidobacteriota > Thermoanaerobaculia > Multivoradales > Multivoraceae > Multivorans. The sequence goes on along the minus strand of JAPOVF010000004.1, from coordinate 6,507 downwards.
ACGAAGTGACCACCGACGCGGGCGGAACGACGGTGACCGACTCGCAGGCGGACCGGGACGGCGTCGACACGCTGCGGGGCGTGGAGTCCCTGCAGTTCAGCGACGGGACCGTCCAACTGGAACAGTAGGAGAAACAGATGAAGTTCATTCGGACATGCGTTCTGGTCGCGGTACTCGCGCTGCTGGCGGTCTCATGCGCCCCGCGAGAACTCGTCACGCTGCCGGAAATCGACACCTCGGGTTCGCCCGACGGGATCGTCGACCTGCCGGCCGACGTTCCGGAGGTGTTCCATGAGCACTTCAACAGGTACGCCTACGTTCCGACGCCGGACGGCAGGCGGATCCACTTCCTGGTCTCTTCCGGCTGGACCCGCGACCAGATCAAGCATGGCCTGAACGTGATGGAGCACCTGCTGGCCGACTTCCCCGGCTCGGCCTACGGTGACGACAAGAGCGCCATCGCGCACGCGATGGCGGACCGCAAGGCGACGATGGTGTTCTTCGACACCGAGCCCGACCTGGTCCAGGCGATGAGGGGGGGACTGGGCGACGCGACCGATCTCAGCATGCAGGACCTGCGCGCGAACGAGTGCCCGGCCCCGGGCGACGCCGACTACATGGCTCACGTCACCCGCGACGCCTCCTACGAGGAGATCTGGCACCTGATCCATGACTACGGCGTCGTGCCGACGTTGCCGGACATGATCGCCGAGATGCAAACGGCCAACGACGAGGCGGAGACGAAGGGCTGGGAGGGCTGGCCGGAAGACGAGCCGGAGAACCACCCGAACGAGTACGTGGGCGTTCTGCACGACAACTACTACGACCTGTGGACCGTGATCCCGACCCTGTACGAGGGACGGGATATCGCCCCCGGCGATGTCCCCGAGGGACATTCGCACTTCGGCGTGTACTTCGCCGGCAGCCGCGCTCTGATGGAGGAGAAGGATCCGCTGGGCTTCGACCTGATCCGGAAGTGGGTGCCGCCGCACCTGACCTACACGCCGGAGTTGCCGCTCGACTTCAGCGGCACCTTCTCGATGACGTTCGACCCGGAGGTGCGGTACACGATGAAGACGCAGCATCTGCGGAACGTCGCGCTCACCGGCGACGGCGACGCGGACCTGCGCGGGAACGCTCACGACAACGTGCTCACGGGCAACGGCGGCGCGAACCGGCTCGAGGGCGGCGGCGGCAACGACACGCTGGACGGCGGCGAGGGCGACGACACCGCGGTGTTCAGCGGCCCGGCGGCGGACTACGAAGTGACCCAGGACGGCGACGGTGCGACGGTGGCCGACTCGCAGCCGGACCGGGACGGGACCGACACGCTGCGGGGCGTCGAGTCGCTGCAGTTCAGCGACGGGGCCGTGCAGCTGGAACAGTAGAGACCCCGGAGGAGTTGGATACGGTTGCGGGATGCAGGAGCGGCACGGACGACTCGCGCAGCAGATGCGCTTTCTGGTCGAAGTCGACCGGCTCAAGCAGGTACTGCGGCGCACCTCGATCGTCGGCAACGAACGGCTCGAGAACTCCGCGGAACACTCCTGGCATGTGACCTTGATGGCGCTGGTGCTGTCGGAACACGCGGCGGCATCGGGCCTCGATCAGCTCAAGGTGCTGAAGATGCTGATCGTGCACGATCTGGTCGAGATCGACGCGGGCGACACCTTCGTCTACGACCAGGCCGGTCTGAAGGACCAGGCGGAGCGCGAAGAGCGTGCGGCGGAGCGGATCTTCGGGCTGCTGCCGGCCGAGAGCGGGGTCGAACTGCGCGCGATCTGGGACGAGTTCGAGGCCCGGCGGAGCCCCGAGGCCAAGTTCGCGAGGGCGCTGGACCGCCTGCAGCCGATGGTTCTCAACCACATCAACGGCGGCGGCCCCTGGCAGGAGCACGGCGTCCGGGCCGACCAGGTACGCGAGATCAACGGCTGCATCGAGGACGGCGCCCCCGAACTCTGGCGGTACGCCGAGGAACTGATCGAAGACGCCGTCCGGCGCGAACTCCTGGCTCCTTGAGTTCGCCGCATTGGGGCGGCCAGGAGGACGAACCATGAAAATCACTGGGTGCGCCGGCGTTCTCGCCGGCCGTAGCGCGGGTCTTCTGACCCGCGAGAGAAGCGTCACGAAGCGGCGCGCGCGAGTCGTTCTGCCAGCTCTCGTGTGTAGCGCGATCCTGGCTGCCTGCGCCGGCGTGCCCGACGCCGGCGAGCCGGCGACCGACATCGCCTGGGTCAAGAAGGTGATGGTCCACGGCGTGCCGATCTACGCCACGAACACGACCGGCGACGACAAGCTCCTGCACGCGGCAGGCGTCCTCGCCCAGTTCCTCGACAACGACGAGGACGGCGAGATCGACAACCCGAAGGTCCACCAGGCGATGCTGGACACGGGCGGCACGATCGTCATGACCGGGACCCAGGAGGAAGCCGAGTACATGGACTGGGCCAACGCGCCCCGGGGCCAGGGCCTCTACGACGAGGAGACCGAACTCGACGCCCGGGCCCGCGGCGTGTTCGACGCGGCCCTGGAAGAGATCTGGCACATGGTCACCGACAACGGCTACGGCGTGGCCTACCCGGACGTGTTCGGGACGGAGCCGGGAACCGCCCTGACCGACGCGATGGACATAGCCCGTGGCGGCGCCTTCGACGGACCGCCGGACGAGTACCCGGAGGGCGCCTGGTACACCTACGACGACGAGACCTGCGACTACGGCTGCATGGCCTCCGAGTACATCTACTGGGTCTACACGTCGATGATCGGGGCGCAGGACCTGCCGGGCCGTCTGGAACAGATCGGGCACGAGTGGCCGCTGAACACGCCCGACACGCTGCGGGAAGGCGAGCCGGTCCTCTTTGGAGTCCTCAACGATCCCGAGTACAGGATCCCGATGGTCATCCCGGACGGGAACTACGACGGCGCGCCGCTCGTGATCGAGCCGTACGAGTTCCGCTCTCCCTATGAAGCGGCGAACCGGAAGATCCGCCGCGACAAGTTCGATCTCGTGCTCCCGGAGATCATGAGGGAGCGCGGCGTCGACATGTGGATCCACGTCATGCGGGAGTCGATTCCCGACTCCTTCGGCATCGACGAACTCGGCAGCGCCTCCGGCGTCTTCGTGTTCACGGACCGCGGCGGCGACCGGATCGAGCGGGCCGTCCTCGGACGGCGGTGGGGCGCCACCCAGCGCGGCTGGGGCGAGACGGACTACCGGTACGTCGAAGAGAGCGGCGCCTACGACATCGTGGCGCCCGCGGTCCGGGTCCAGGAGCCGGTCGGCGGCCCGTTGACGGAGTACGACTACCGCTTCGAGGGCCTCCGGGATTTCGTCGCCGAGCGCGACCCGGACGTCATCGCGGTCAACTTCAAGCACGAGCTGGGCCCGTGGCCGACCTACCGGGGCGAGATCGACGGCCTCTCGCACACCGATTACCTGTTGCTTTCCGACGAACTCGGCGACAGGTACGCGAGCCGGCTGATCTCGTCCGAGTGGCTGATGATGGACTACATCAACCATCAGGTGCCGAGCGAGGTCGAGCTGCTCAAGCGGCTGCGACGTGACGAACTCTGGCTGTTCGAGGACGCGCTGGACGCGATCGAGCCGGGAGTCACCAGGGTCGACGAGGCGCGGCTCACCGTGATGCGCCGCATGCGGACCGGCCAGTCGCAGCGCGGCCGCAGCGAGGGCTGGGAGGACGCGGTCGTCCAGGGCGGGGACATCCTCACGAACCCAAGCATCGGCATGTATGCCTACGTGCTACGCGACGGCGAGACGGAGCCGCCGCCCGAGATCCAGGATCTCTGGGCCGAGTACCTGCGCGTCGAGGCGATCCTGGCCGAGACGATCAAGTCCGGTCTGACGCCGCGCGAGATCATTCGCGACTACGAGCAGATGTTCGAGGAAGCCGGCATCGTCGTGCGCGACAACCAGCTCCACATGGTGACGCCGAAGAACGACTTCCCGGCCTACGCCGCCGGCTTCGATACGACGAAGACGCACATTTCCATGGACTCCCACGGACAGACGTTGGGTGCCCGGCCCGCCTCGGTCGAGACCTACTTCGGCCCCCGGATCGGCTCCCTCGGCCCGGACTGGTCGAAGGACATCCCGCTCGCGCCGTACCACCACTTCGTCATCGAGTACTTCTTCTACATGCCCTCACCGGCCCCGGAGGGCGAGGACCAGTACCTGTTCTGGTGGGCCCACGAAGAGGCGCTGGCCGGCGAGGACGGCATCGAGTACCTCTCGCCGCCGCAGACGGAACTCACCCTCATCCGGTAGCCACTGGGTGCGCCACACACTGGGTACGCCGGCCTTCTGGCCGGCACAGCCCGCAGTGGCGACCTTCAGAGGCTATGGAGGGTACGTAGCCGGCGGCGGTCACTCGGGCTCGCCGCTTCGCGGCATCGCGCCTGATGCCGGCCAGAAGGCCGGCGCACCCAGTGTTTTCACACCAGCAGCTTCTCCAGCCGCGCCACCACGTCCGGGTGTGCGTCCGCGATGTTCTCGTCCTCCCAGGGGTCGACCTCCAGGTCGTACAGCTCCTGCTCCTCGTGGAAGCCGTCGACCAGCTTGTAGCGGTGGTCCTGGACGACGCGGAACTGCCCGCTGACCGCCTTGCCCGTCTTGAGGGCGGAGCGGACGTGCTCGCGGTGCTCTCCTCGGCCCGTGTCTAGCAGCGGCCGCAGCGAGCGGCTCTGCATCTCCTCGGGAACGCCGACCTCGGCGCAGTCGAGGCTGGTCGCGGCGAGGTCCATCAGGGAGACGAGTGCGTCGCTGCGGATGCCGGCCGCGATGCCCGGCCCTGCCATGACCAGGGGAATCCTCCACGAAGCCTCCTGCGGAGCGCCCTTGCCCCAGTAGTCGTGGTCTCCCAGCATCTCGCCATGGTCGCTGGTGTAGACGACGATCGTGTCGTCCAGCTCGCCGCGCTCCTCCAGCCGCTCCTCGTAGAGCCCGATCCAGCGGTCGATGTTCTCGATCATCGCCGCGTAGTTCTGGCGAATGCGGACGTGGTGCTCGGGCGTGAACGGGGACGGCGGCGCGAGGAGCTGGCCACCCCGTGAGATGCCGTGGTAGTTGTGCGGCTGCGGGAAGTCCTCGATCACCCGGTCGGGCCCGCGATACTCGCGCTCCATCCGTTCGGTGATGTCCATCGGCGGGTGCGGCCCGTTGAAGTTGACGATCAGGAACCAAGGGCTGCCGTCCGGGACGCCGTCGAGGAGTTCCATTCCGGTACGGGCCGTGTAGTTGTCCTTGTAGGCGTGGTCGCCGATCGGCGTCGGGTCCGTCATCCCCCACCAGTTGACGTGCCGGGGCTCCTGCCGCTCCTCTATGTCCGCGTTGTGGATGTCCTTGAGCGGCGGGTCGAGCGAATCGAGCCAGAACCCGTAGGGCTCGCTGTCGCCGCCGCCCTTGCTGCCGGTGATCAACATGTCGGAGAAGCCCCACTCCTCCATGTGCAGCTTGCCGTCGGGGCGCCGGCCGGCGGGACCCTTGTGCAGGTCGATCTTCCCGCACGCCATCGTGTGGTAGCCGCTGTCGTGCAGGTGCTTGTAGAAGGTCGGCCGGAGCGCCGCGTTGTACACGTCGCGGTTCCGTTCGACCGTGCAGTTCTCGTACTCCATGCCGGACGCCAGGCAGGACCGCGACGGTCCGCACACCGGCGCCGGCACGACCGCCCGCGTGAAGTCGGCGCCGCGTGTCGCCAGGGCGTCCAGGTGCGGGGTCGGCACCGGAATGTCCGGGTTCCGTCCCATCCAGTCGAACCGGTGCTGGTCCGAAATCAACAGCAGGATGTTTGGCCGCCTGATCGCGCGTGGCCCCGGAATCTGCGCGTCGCCGCAGCCGGTGAGGGCGGCCGCGGTCGCCGCGGCGCCGGAGACGAGAACCTCGCGTCGGGAGAGAAGGTGGTTGCGAGAGGTCATGGGCAACTCCTTGCCGACTCGGACGGCTTCGTCGATCTGTGTTGGATGTTCGTACTACGTTAGCAGCCGGGTTTGAGGGTGACAGGTTGGTCGCCGCTTCGCGGCGCAGCCAGGGTCCGCGACGTAGCTACCAGGTGAGCCGCGTCTTCATCCAGCCCGACGTGTTGTGGAAGTCGGACACGGCGCTGCCGGGCGGCACCAGGGCGTCGCAGGCGGCGGCGATTTCCGGATCGAGCGTCATCTCCTGGACCGCGACGAGTTCGTCGAGGTGCTCGAACCGGCGCGGGCCGATCAGCGGTGCCGTGATGCCCGGCTGGTCCTTGCACCAGAGGATGGCGAGCTGGGCCGGCGTGATGCCGGCTTCGGCCGCGAGGCCGGCGAACTCGACGCCGACGTGGATGGCGCGTTCCGTGACCCGCCGGGCGTAGTACTTGCCGAGCAGGTCGGCTCGTGAACCTTCGGGGTACGACTCCGCATCGGAGTAGCGGCCAGCCAGCACGCCCATCCCGAGGGGCGCCCACGCCAGGATGCCGAGGCCGTGCCTGCTGCACAGCGGGATCAGCTCGTTCTCGATCC
>JAPOVF010000324.1 GCA_026708285.1 Acidobacteriota bacterium | reverse complement strand
TCGACCACCTGCGGCGCCCGTACATCAGCCACTGGGCGACCCGCTACGGCGCCGACTTCCGCACGCCCAGCGCGGCCATCCTGGGGCCGAAGGTCATGATCATCGACGAGACGGCCGGCTCCGGCGGCGACCTGCTGCCGTGGATGTTCCGCAAGCTCGGCCTCGGCCCCCTGGTCGGCAAGCGGACCTGGGGCGGTCTGGTCGGCACGCTCGGCTTCCCTATCCTGATGGACGGCGGCTTCGTCACCGCCCCGAACCTGGCGATCTGGACCGAAGACGGCTTCGTCGTCGAGAACGTCGGCGTGCCGCCCGACATCGACGTCGAACAGTGGCCCGCCGACATCATCGTCGGCCGCGACCCGCAGCTCGAGAAGGCGATCGAGATCGTCCTCGAACAACTGGAGGCGAATCCGCCGGCCGAACCGGCGAAACCGCCGTTCCCGATCCGGGTGCGTCGCTAGAGCCGCCGGTGAACGTCAGCTATCTCCTGCCCCGGCTGCGCGCCGAGTGGCGCAAGCGCACCGGGCGCGAGCTCTCGGCAGCCGACATTCACCCGCGCTTCCGGGGCCGGGAACGACACTTCCGGTCGCCGCCGATGACCGCGGAGATGGTGGCGGCGATCTCCCGCCTGTCGCCCCAGTTTCATCTCGAACCCGGAGAGACCTCGCGGTCGTTCTGGGAACTGACCCAGAACGGTTCCTGCTGGGGCGAGTTCGACGCGGCGGAGCAGGTGCTCCGGGCCATGACACGCCCGGGCAAGGCGCTCGACATCGGTTGCGGTCTCGGCCGCTCGACCGCCTTCTTCCGGCGCGCCCTCGACTGGGAGGAAACCGAGTTCCACCTCTACGACGGCGACGGCCCCCGGATCGACTACCCCCGCAGCGGGGAACGGACCGACCGTTCCTTTTGCGGCGACCTCACGACACTGCGTCAGGTGCTGGAGTACAACGAGGTGTCCAACTTCCGCATCTTCAACGCCCACGAACTGAGCCACCGCCTGGACGGTCTGCCCGGACCCTACGACCTCGTCTACTCCTTCTACGCCGCCGGCTTCCACTGGTCGCTAGCCGACTTCTGGAGCGAGTTCGAGGCGATCTCGCACCGCCAAACCGTCGGCATCTTCACGATCCACCGGAACTTCGAGGAGTTTCCGGCGCTCCGAAACTGGACGTTCCGGATCGTCCCCTTCGAACGCAGCCTGATCAAGGACCGGCCGCACCGGCTGCTCATCGCCAGCCGCGAAGAAGACCTGCTGGCGCCGCTCGACGCCGCGAACCAGACGCTAGGCTAGATCCACGCCACAACAGCACAGGGAGGAACGCGATGCTCGACTCGCTCAAGAACTGCCAGCCCCAGACCTACGCCGCCATGCGGATCGTCGCCGGCTTCCTCTTCCTCTGGCACGGGGCGCAGAAGCTGGTGGGCTTCCCCGCGCCGGCACCCGACGTTCCAGCGTTGCTCCTCTATGTCCCGGGCCCGATCGAACTGATCGGCGGCACGATGATCATGCTCGGCCTGTTCACCCGCCCGGTCGCGTTCCTCGCCAGCGGCCTGATGGCGGCCGCTTACTTTATGGGCCACATGTTCCGCGCTCCCGAGGACGCGGACATCCTCCACTATGTGTTCCCGCTTGTGAACCGTGGCGAACTCGCGGCTCTCTACTGCTTCGTGTTCCTCTACATCGCGGCCAAGGGCAACGGCATCTGCAGCCTCGGCGGCGACGAGGACTGAAGCAGACCGACGCCCTCAGCTCACCGCGAAGATACCGCCGTCGACCGGAATGGCGGCACCGGTGACGTACGCCGCGGCGCGGGACGCGAGGTAGATCGAAACGCCGGCCATGTCCTCCGGCGTGCCGATCCGCTTGCGCGGGTTGCGGGCGCGGATCTCGTCGCCGAACTTCCGCAGGTTGTACTCCATCATCTTGCTCTCGAACGGCCCCGGACAGACGGCGTTCACCGTGATGTCCTCGGGCGCGAGGCGGCGTGCGAGGGCCCGGGTCAGGTGGATCATGCCGGCCTTGCTGGCGCTGTAGGGATAGTGCTCCTGCGGGT
>JAPOVF010000030.1 GCA_026708285.1 Acidobacteriota bacterium | reverse complement strand
TCGACCACCTGCGGCGCCCGTACATCAGCCACTGGGCGACCCGCTACGGCGCCGATTTCCGCACCCCGAGCGCGGCCATCCTGGGGCCGAAGGTCATGATCATCGACGAGACCGCAGGTTCCGGCGGAGACCTGCTGCCGTGGATGTTCCGCAAGCTCGGCCTCGGCCCCCTGGTCGGGAAGAGGACCTGGGGCGGTCTCGTCGGCACCCTCGGCTTCCCCATCCTGATGGACGGCGGCTTCGTCACCGCCCCGAACCTGGCGATCTGGACCGAGGACGGCTTCGTGGTCGAGAACGTCGGCGTGCCGCCCGACATCGACGTGGAACAGTGGCCAGCGGACATCATCGCCGGCCGCGACCCGCAGCTCGAGAAGGCGATCGAGATTGTCCTGGAGCAACTGGAGGCGAGCCCGCCGCCCGAACCGGCCAAGCCGCCCTTCCCGATCCGGGTGCGTCGCTAGATCCTCCCGCCGGTGAACGTCAGCTTTCTGTTACCACGGCTGCGCGCCGAGTGGCGCAAGCGCACCCGGCGCGAGCTCTCGGTGGCCGACATCCACCCGCGCTTCCGGGACCGGGAGCGGCACTTCCGGTCGCCGCCGATGACGGCGGAGATGGTGGCGGCGATCTCCCGACTGTCGCCGCAGTTTCACCTCGAACCCGGAGAGTCCTCGCGGTCCTTCTGGGAACTGACCCAGAACGGCTCCTGCTGGGGCGAGTTCGACGCCGCCGAGCCGGTGCTCCGCGCCATGCCGCGCCCCGGCAAGGCGCTCGACCTCGGTTGCGGCCTGGGCCGCTCGACCGCCTTCTTCCGGCGCGCCCTGGACTGGCAGAACGCGGAGTTCCACCTCTACGACGGCGACGGCCCCCGGATCGACTATCCGCGCAGCGGGGAACGCACCGACCGCTCCTTCTGCGGCGACCTCACGACGCTCCGCAGGGTGCTGGAGTACAACGAGGTGCCGAACTTCCGCATCTTCGACGCCCACGAACTGAACCACCGCCTGGACGCTCTGCCCGGACCCTACGACCTCGTGTACTCCTTCTACGCCGCGGGCTTCCACTGGTCGCTCGCCGACTTCTGGAGCGAGTTCGAGGCGATCTCGCACCGCCGAACCGTCGGCATCTTCACCATCCATCGGAACTTCGAGGCGCTCCCGGCGCTCCGGAACTGGGCGTACCGGATCGTCCCCTTCGAGCGCAGCTTGATCAAGGACCGGCCGCACCGGATTCTGATCGCCTGCCGCGACGAAGAACCGCTGACTTCCCTGGAGCCGCCAGCCGGACGCTAGGCTAGTCCCTACCACCAACAGCCCAGGGAGGGATGCGATGCTCGAATCGCTCAAGAACTGCCAGCCCCAGACCTACGCCGCGATGCGGATCATCGCCGGCTTCCTCTTCCTCTGGCATGGGGCGCAGAAACTCCTGGGCTTCCCGCTACCGACTCCCGAAGGCGCACCGAGCTTCATCCTCTACATCGCCGGGCCGATCGAGCTGATCGGCGGCGCGCTGATCATGCTCGGCCTGTTCACCCGTCCCGTCGCCTTTCTCGCCAGCGGCCTGATGGCCTTCGCCTACTTCCTCGGCCACGTCTTCCGGCCGGTCGAGAACCCCGACATCCTGCACTACCTCTTCCCGCTAGTGAACCGCGGGGAGCCCGCCGTTCTCTTCTGCTTCGTGTTCCTCTACATCGCCGCGAAGGGCAACGGCATATGCAGCGTCGGCGGCGACGAGGACTGAAGCGGACCGACGCCCTCAGCTCACCGCGAAGATGCCACCGTCGACCGGGATGGCGGCGCCGGTGACGTAGGCGGCGGCGCGGGACGCCAGATAGATCGAAACGCCGGCCATGTCTTCCGGCGTTCCGATCCGCTTGCGCGGGTTGCGGGCGCGGATCTCGTCGCCGAACTTGCGCAGGTTGTACTCCATCATCTTGCTCTCGAACGGACCCGGACAGACGGCGTTCACCGTGATGTCCTCGGGCGCGAGGCGACGCGCGAGGGCTCGAGTCAGGTGGATCATGCCGGCCTTGCTGGCGCTGTAGGGATAGTGCTCCTGCGGGT
>JAPOVF010000140.1 GCA_026708285.1 Acidobacteriota bacterium | reverse complement strand
CCGGCAGGGACTCGCCGGTCATCATGGCCAGAACCGGGCTTTGCGGGCAGATCGCGCCGAACTCCGTCGCGCCGCGGACGCCGCTCCACTTCGTCACCGGCTGCGGGGCCTTCCAGCGCTGGTCGCCGACAGGGGGCGCCGCGAACGGGATGCCGCGGTAGACGGTCAGACCGCTTGCCGCGTCGAGGACCTCGCCCCGGAGCGAACCGGTGTCGATGTCGACGACTCCGGCGCTGCCGGCGGCGTTCGCAGTTGTAGCGCTGGGAAAGCCGAGGGCGAGGACGCTCGTGGCGGCGAGGAGCGAGAAGGCGCCCCGGAAGCGGTGAATGGTCATGATCTCTCCCCTCGGTGGCTGAGCTCGGGTTGTGGTCGAGGCGCGATATGCAATCGGGATGCAATCGCGGCCGGCTTGGTGACGAAGACGGCATCCTAGCGGAGCGATGAGCGCGGGGAACGTGCATTGTCACGGACTGGATCAGCTACTAGGATGCTGGGTGTGACCGTTCCGATCGTTTCGTTCCTGTTGCTGGCGGTGCCGCTGCTGGCGGGCGAGGCGAACGTGCCGGCATCGGATCTCGAAGCCTCGAACAGCTCGCAGAGCGGCGGTTGCGTCGAAAGTGACACGGTGATGTGTCTGCAGGATGGGCGCTATGAAGCGACACTGGAGTGGAAGACGCCCGACGGCGAGGCAGGCCAGGCCAGGGTCGCTAGACCCCGGACGAGGGATTCCGGCCTGTTCTACTTCTTCGACTACAACAACTGGGAGGTGCTGCTGAAGGTGCTGGACGGCTGCGGCGTCAACGGACACCACTGGGTCTACGCGGCCTCGGCCAGCGACCTCGGCATGACCTTGATGGTTCGGGATACGACCCTGCCGGACACGACGGACGATGGCACGATGAACGTCAACTCGAGGACCTACACCTTTGAGCCGCATAGCAGGCGGGCTCGGATGCCTGGCGAGTCGGAGGAGGACTATCAGGCGAATGTTCTCGCGAAGGGACACCCGGCGCTAACAGAGTCCGGCGCGTTTCCCGACGCCTGCGGGTCCTAGCGACGGGGACGTTCACTCATAGAGCTGCGCCAGCCGCCGGATCGAGTCCTCGATCTCCCGGAGTGTGGCTTCGGGTACTCCGCAGCGGGCGATGACATGGGTCATTCCGATCTGCTCCCGGTACCGCTCAAGGCCGGCGCGGACTTCGTCCTGGTTGCCGACGATGGCCCAGTTGTCGATCCGGGCCAGGTCCTCCTCCGGCACCAGGCGGCTGCCTGCGCGTGCCATGCGGATCGCCTGAGCGGTCAGGGCGGAGCTGACACGCGCAATGGCCTGCCGGTCGTCCGAGACGAAAACGGTGCGCATGACCGGCACGATGGGCCGGGGGGCGCCCTCCGGCAGGGCTTCCCGGTGGAGGTCGTGGTTCCGGACGAGGCGGTCGATCGTCTCGAGGGGCGACGACAGGTAGGGCAGCCCCAGTTCGCCGGCTTGCTTTAGTGCCAGGGGGCCGAAGGCCGCAACCCAGAGTTCCGGGTGTGGCTTCTGAACCGGCAGAGGCGCCAGCCGGATCGGGCGGCGTGCGTCTCCCTCGCCGACATCGATCGCCTCGCCCGCCCATGCGCGCAGCATCAGGTCAAGGGATCGGGCGAACTGCTGCCGCTTGGTGCGTGGATCGACGCCGAAGGCGGCGAAGAGGGCCGGTCGGAAACCGCGGCCGAGGCCGAGGATGACCCGGCCATTCGAGAGGCGGTCGAGAACCGCGACCTCTTCGGCGGCCTGGAACGGGTTGCGGATCGGGAGCAGATAGGACGTCGTACCCAACCGCAGGGTCGTCGTTCTCGCGGCGGCTGCCGCGAGAACGACGATGGGCGAGGGGCAGGCCGCGGCGCCGGTGAAGTGACTTTCCGGAAGGAAGAGAGAGTGGAAGCCGAGCCGGTCGGCGAACTCCGCCTGGTCGGCGATCGCGGCCACCTGGTCTCCCAGGCGGTCGACCCAGGGCGTCAGCCCGATCTCGACGCGCGTCTCCTTCAGCCGGCTCTCCAGTCGCTGAAGCTCTTGCCCGCGTC
>JAPOVF010000208.1 GCA_026708285.1 Acidobacteriota bacterium | reverse complement strand
CCCGTCCACCCGCGATCGCTGCAGCTCGGTGCGGGCGGGCGTCCACTGACTGGGATCGAAGCCGCCCGGCGGGCCGCCGCGGGAGCCTCCCGGGCCCCCCGGTCCCGGCGGGCCGGATCCGGGCCCGCCCGGCCGACGCGGCTGCGGTGCGGCCTGCTCGGCCACTCCTGCCCCGCCAGCAGCCGGCGCAGCTTGACCGGCGACAACCTCGGCGGGGCTCTCCGCACCCCTGGGCGGCGCCGAGGTGAACATCGTCGGCGCCACCTGCGGACCCTCCCGCTCCGCGATCGTCACCGGTGTCTGGTCGGACAAGTTGTCCTGGCCCAGAATCACGATGTCTTCGCCCTCCGCCAGACCCGAGAGCACCTCCATGCTGTCGCTCTCCTCGTAGCCAAGTTCCAGCTCGCGGCGCCGCGCGACCGTTCCTCCCTCCCCGTCGTCCATCGCCACGTACACCGTGTCGGAGGTGCTTTCCAGAACCAGGGCCTGCTTCGGCACGACGATTGCGTTCTCGTGGACATCCGTCTCGACGAACACGCTGGCGAACATGCCGGGCCGCAGGCGGCCCTGGGCCTGCACTTCGAGAGTGACCTTGACCGTACCGGTCGCCGCGTCGACAACCGGGCTGATCCGCAGCACACGGGCCGGAAAGCGCACTCCGGGATAGGCCTCGACTGTGAGGTGCGCGGGTTGATCCAGCTTGAGCCGCGGCAGGTCCTTCTCGGGGAGCTGAATCGGACAAAGCAGCGGATCGAAGTCGGAGATCCGGAACAGCCGTGCGTTGTTCGCGACGTGCTCGGCGTTCTTGATTACCCGCTCGATGATCAGACCATCGAACGGCGCGCGGATCACCGTGTAGTCCAGCAGGATCTCGGTGCCGACGATCTGGGCGGCGGCGGCGTCGAAGTTCGACTTCGCCAGGTCGTAGGCCTCCTGGCTGACCACCTCCGCCCGGAACGAATCCTGGGCGCGGTTCCAGGCCAGTTCCGCTTCCGCCAGGTTGACGCGGGCAATGCCGAGCTGCGCCTCGATCTCGGCGGCGTCGATGCGGGCCAGCACCTGGCCCGCCCGGACGGAGTCGCCCTCCTCGACGTTCAGTTCGACAATGGGACCAGTGGTCCGCGCCACGATGTCGACCTCGTTCTCGGCCTCGAGCGAGCCGTTCGTCTCCAGGTAGTCCGCGATGTTTCGGCGAATGACGCTCGTCACCGCGACCGGAATCGCGCTAGCTGGGGCGCCGAAGTTCGGAGGGATGCCGCCCGGGAAGCCTCCCGGAGGACCGCCGCCGCGCCCTCCGGACCGGCTGCCGCGCTGGCCGCCGCCCGGAGGGCCGCCGCCAGGACCGCCCTGGCCCGCGCGGGGGTTCTCGCCGCCCGCTTCGGCGCTGGACTGGCCGCAGCCGATGCCTGCGGCGGCCACGGCCGCGATCAACAGAAGAGCGCCGGCCGACCGCGCGTTGCCCATGCATTTCTTGAGTTTCATGCCATCTTTCTCCGCGGAACGGCGACTGCCGCCCGCCCAACCCGCTGGAGGAAGAGCTTGAAGTCATCGACCAGGGAGTAAACCGTCGGAATCACGAGCAGGGTCAGGAACGTCGAGGTGGTGAGGCCGCCCAGGATGACGAGACCCACCGGCGCCCAGAAAGCAGCCCGGCCTTCGGGCTGCCCGAACACCTGGGGCAGGAAGAACGGCGCCACCATGGGCGACAGGCCCAGAATCGTCGTCACCGCCGTCATCAGGATGGGCCGCAGGCGATTCTTGCCGCCGAGAACGATCGCCTCGTGGCGGGCGATGCCTTCGCGCCGCAACCGGTTGATGTGATCGATCAGGACGATCGCGTTGTTCACCACGATCCCGGCCAGGATCAGAAGACCCATGCTTGAAGAGCTGTCCCTCGGCTGACCGGCGAGGTACATGATCAGGCCCACGCCGATGAAGGCGAAGGGAATCGAGAGCATGATCGTGAACGGCTGGAGAAAGTCCTCGAACAGCGCCGCCATGATCATGTAGATCAGTACCGCGGCCAGGATCATCGCCAGGACGGCACGCGATGCGTCCTCCTCGGCCTCCATGAACCTCCGGCCGAGAGACCACTCGTAGCCTGGCGGCAGCGGCACGTCCGCGAGCGCCATCTGCACCGGCCGCCGGAGCATGAAGCCCGGCGTGCCGCCCGCGGCGGTCACGTCGATCTCCACCTTGGCGCGGCGATTCTCACGCTCGACCTCGGACGGGCCGCTCTGGACGTTGAAGGAGGCGAGGCTGGAGATCGGCAGGGTCACGCCCGCGCCCTCGCCGTTCGGGTCCGACACGAGGACCGGCATCTTCTTCAACTGATCGAGCGTCTCGCGATCCTCCTCCCGGTACTGCATGACCATGCCGATCTCGCGCTCCGCGGTCTTGAAGTACGCCAGCGAACGACTGGACAGCGCGCCACTCACCGTCATCGCAACCGCCTGGCTCGACAGGCCGCCCTGGAGGGCGCGCTCACGGTTGACCGACACCCGGATCTCGTCGTCGCCGCTCTCGAACGAATTGTCGATGTCGCCGACGATGGGGATCTGGCGCAGCCGTTCGGTGATCCGCGGCACCAGGAGCTCGAGAGTGCCGACGTCGTCGCCGATCAGTTCCACGTCCATCCCGGATCGCCCGGAACCCGGAGGCCCGTACTCGGTCCGGGCGAGCTTGAACAGCACGCCGACCCGCCGCGGCATCGCCTCCCGGATCAGCTCCGTGACCTCGTCCGTGGACAGCTCCGAGACCTCCTCCGGCTTGAGGTAGATCTCGAAGCGGTTGCTGCCGCCGTATCCCCGGCTGCGGCCGCCACCCCGCCGTACCTGGTGAGCGATGTCGGCGATTTCCCACTCGTCGCGCCTGGAATCGAGTAGCGCGTAGACCTCCTCATAGAGAGCGAGGCGATCGTCCATCCCCATCTGTCGCGGTGTTTCGACGAACACGGTCAGCGCCCTGCCCTGGGATGGCTGGTTGTAGCTACGCTCGATGCTGTTGTACAGCACCCAGGAACCGTAGAGCAGGGCGCCGATGACCATCGTGAAGATGAAGCGGTGGCGGAGGGTGAAGCCCAGCGTTCTCCCGTAGAGGTCGTTCATCCGGTCGAGCAGCTTGAACCGGCGCTTGCTCTCCGACCTGAGCAGGATCGCCGCCATCATCGGCACCACGGTCAGGGAGATGACCAGGGAGCCGAGCATGACGACGCAGACCGTCGTGCCGATGTCCCCCATGAAGCGCGCGAAACTGCCCGGCCCGCCGCCGCCGCTGCCGAAGAAGATGAGCGGCACGAACACGCACATCGTGGTCATCGTCGAGCAGATGATCGGCATCGCCACGTCGCTGGCGCCGCCCAGGGCGGCGTACTTCGCGTTCGCGCCGAGCTCCTGGCGATGCCGGAAGATCGACTCGATCACCACGATCGAGTTGTCGAGCAGCATCCCGATCGCGAGCATCAACCCCATCAGACTCATCACGTTCAGCGTGATCTCGGTGACGCCCGCCTGGCGGCCGAGGTACATGATGACGAAGGTCATGACCAGGGACAGCGGCACCGCCAGGGCCACCAGGAGCGTGGTCCGGAACTTGCGCAGGAACAGGAACATGAAGACGATCGCCAGGCCACCGCCGATGAGGCCGCTGCGACCCAGTTCGGTCAGCCCCTGGCGCACGTCGACCGAGGTGTCGTGGAAGTGGCGGAACTGGAGGCCTTGGCCCTCGGGCGTCTGCCGGATCGCTTCGAGCTCGGCCTTGACCCGGTTCACGACCTCCAGCAGGTTCGCGTCCGACGCCTTGTTGACGCTCAGGTTGATCGCCTCGACCCCGTTGAGAAAGTTGTGCTCGTACTTGTCCGGATAGCCGAACTTCACGTCGGCGACGTCGCCCACACGCAGGCCGTCGCCGCGGATCGGCAGGTCCCGGATCTCGTCCGGCGTCCGGAACTCACCCACGGTGCGAACCAGCAGACGGCGGCTGCCCTCGCGCAGATAGCCGCCCGATACGTTCACGTGGTTGCTCTGCAGGATCTGCCGCAGTTCGCGGATGTCCACACCGTACGCAGCCATGCGATCGGGCAGCAGCTCGATCCGCAGCTCACGGCTCAGCATGCCCCAGACTTCCGCCTGCGCCACGCCCTCCAACCGCTCGATCCGGGGCAGGAGCACGTCCTCGACGAAGTCGTTCAGCTCGTCCTGGTCCCACGGCGCGCTGAGACTGCTGCGGAGAACCGGAATGTCCGTGCTCTCGAAACGGCGGACGTAGATCTGCTCCACATCGCTCGGCAGTTCATTCCGCACCCGGTCGATCCGGTCGCGCACGTCGACGGCGGCCAGCTCCATGTCGGTCCCGTCCCGGAACTCGATGTCCACCGAAGCGGAGCTGCCGCTGGCCCGCGAGCGGAGCAGCCGGACGCCGTTGATCGTTCCCAGGCTGTCCTCCAGCGGCCAGATGATCGACCGCGCGATCTCCTCTGGCGACGAGGACTGGTACGGCACCCGGACCGAGATGTTGGACGACTGGAACAGGGGCAGGAACTCCAGCGGCAGCCGCGTGAGCGACAGCCAGCCGAGCACCAGCACGCCCAGTGTCGCCATGAACATGGTCACGCGCCTCTCGACCGCGAAGCGGATCAGCGGGTGGACCGGGACGTGTGCCGCCGCCTCCTGCAGTGCCGCCTCCTGCTCCTCCGGCCCACCGCGCAAGCCGGTTCCCCGCCCTTCCATCCCGATCTCCTTCTCGTCGGCGCTCACCGGCAATCCCCCGGCGAGCCGCCGTCACCGCGGCGACCGCCACCACGGCCGTCGTGGTCGCGATCTCCGTGCCGACGGCTCCGTTCCCACAGGTCGCGGCGCATCTCGTCGAAACGAACCGCCTGGTCCGGACGGAGAAGCTCCCCCACCTGCCGGTGGAAGTCCCTCTGCATCGCGCAGAACTCGTCGCGGGCACCGGTCCAGTAGATACGTCCTCGCATCATCGCCTCGCCGACGATCGGCTCGAGCGCCGCGACCTGCTCCGCATCAAGCTCCAGGCGTCGCGCCATCCGCCGGGTCATCTTCGACCTGTGCTCGTCGAAGCCCTCGGAACGCGCCGCATCGGCCGGTGCTTCCGACGCCGGACTCGCCGTCGTTTCACTTGGGTCCTGTTCCGGGCAGTCGAAATGGAACATCGACGACCGGGGAGGGTGCGCCTCCGTCCGGGTCTCCTGCTCCTTCACGGCGGCACGACGTTCCGGCAGAAGCCGATCCGCCACCAGGCCGGCCGACAGGCCGACGACCAGCACGGAACCCAGCGCGACACCCATCCACAACTTCGTGGGACCGTTCGACATCATCGTGTCCCCATCGGTTCGTAGAGGACGGCCAGCAGTTCGTAGCCGGCGTCATCGTCGCTCACTGCCACGGTCGCCACGCCGGCCTCTTCCAGCCCGGCCACGAACGGATCCGGGTACTCCGCAGTCACCGGAACTTCCAAACCAGTCTCCGGAGCCATGGGCTGGCTGCCGGAGCTGAGGGTCATGACCAGCGCGGCCCCGGCCGCAAGCGCGCCGACCGGCGACAGGCGCAGGGCGAGCAGCCGCCATGCCGCGGCCTGATCCGTGCGCTCCAGCCAGGCGTCGCGGCGGGCTCTGAAACCCGCCAGGAAACCCGGCGCCGGCGGCACCGCCACGCACTCCTCACGCAGCCCTTCGAACAGCGTTTCGAGCTTTCCGCCGGCCTCGTCCGGTCGGCTCCGCTTCTTCTCCTCCCTCATCCTGTACCTCCTCCCGCCCTGGAGCCTGGCTCGTCGAGTTGGCGCCGGAGCTTCTGCCGGCCCCGATGGACCCGGATCTGGGCCGTACCGATCGGACAGCCCAGCAACTCCGCGATCTCCACGTACTTCATTCCCGCCACATCCTTCAGTACCACCGCCGTTCGCTGGCTCTTCGGCAACCGTGCCAGCTCGCGCACGAGGGCGCGCCGAAGCAGCCGCGACTCGACGGCCGACTCCGCGCCGGCCGCCGGCAGTTCGGCCAGTGCTTCGTCCCCCACGTTGCGGTCCAGCCGCAGCCGCCAGCGGGCCGCGCGCCGGAGCTCGTCGTGTGCCCGATTGATCGCGATCCGGTAGAGCCAGCTCTTGAACGCGGCCGACTCTCCCAGATCGCCGAGCTTCCGGTAGGCCAGCAGGAAAGCGTCCTGGGCCACGTCCTCGGCAACCTCCCAGTTGAGGACGTAGCCGTAGACCAGCTTCCGTAGCGGCGTCTCGTAGCGAAGCACCAGGGCTTCGAAGGCTGCACCGTCACCCGCCGACGCCCGTCGAACGAGTTCGACGTCGTCGGAAACGCCGGTCGACCCGCGGGTCGATTCCCGGTCGGAGGCTTTGTGAGCTGGCAAGTCATCATCCTCTCGGTGCAGGGACGAGCCGCCGGCGGCCCTTGTTTCGCCCGTCCGGTCGCTCGAGGAGTCCGTCACGGTTCGGCCCGGCCGGAGCTGCCCGGCGCTCGCTCAGGTGCAGCCCGGCGCCGGAGCAGCGAGTCGAGGAAACGAAGGCCGGCCGTCCTCCCCTCGAAGGCGCCGTCCAATTGGGCCTGATAGCAGCGGTCCACGAACTCGCCGATCGCCGGACCCGGAGCGAAGCCCCGAGCGATGAGGTCCCTGCCTCGCACCACCGGCTCCGGCGCCCGATCCCTGATCCGTAGCGCCTCGGCGCGCGCCAGCAGCCAGTCGCATTCGGGACAGTCGACGGGACCGAGCGGGGGGCGTCCCTGGGCATCCGCGCGTGCCACCCGCACCAGGCGGTCGATCCGCCGGACGCGGTTGGCCAGCCGCCGGACGGCTGCGTCGCCGGCGCGGCCCCGGTGGAGCTGGCGCGGCTTCAGGTGATCGACCACCAGGCGAACCACATCGTCGACGAGGCGACTTCGCTTCGTCAGTCGGGCGAGGAACGTCCGCGTCGGCCGCTCGCCGGCCGCCTCGTGTCCCCGGGAGCGCAGCCGCCCGTCCACGAACCGCGTCGTCGCCGGCTTGCCCAGGTCGTGGCAAAGGCAGGCAAGGCCGACGACCAGGTCTTCGTCCTCGTCTTCGAGCCGTTCCCTGGCAAACGCGTCGAGGACATGTCCGGTATGCACCCAGACATCTCCCTCGGGGTGCCACTCCGGGTCCTGCTCGCAGCCGATCAGAGCTTCCAGCTCGGGATAGGCCCGCAGCCACCCGACAGTCTCGAGGAATCGCAGACCGCGTCCGATCTCGAGGCCGTACAGAAGCATCTTGCGCCACTCGTCGAAGACCCGCTCGGCGCTCAGATCGCTCCAGTCGATCCGGGAGCAGAGGACCTCCGTCTCCTGGTCCGGCTCGAGGGCCAGCCGGGCGATGAACTGCATGCCGCGCAGCACCCGTAGCGGGTCTTCCCCGAAACGGTGAGACGCATGGCGGAGCCGCCGGCGTTCGAGATCGGCCCGTCCGTTCAGGGGGTCGTCCAACCGATCCGTCAGGGGATCGTACGAGATGGCGTTGATCGTGAAATCCCTCCGCTCCGCAGCAGCCTCCACGCTCATCTCGGGATCCGCGTCGACGACGAAGTCCCGATGCCGCTTCCCCACCTTCCGTTCCCGGCGCGGCAGGGCGATGTCGATCGGGAGACCCCGCAACCTGGCGACGGAGAACGCGCGGCCCACCTGGTCGACCGGCAGCTCAAGACCTCTAAGGACACTCTCCAGGCGGTCGGGTGTGAGCCGGAACGCCTCCAGGTCGAACTCCCGGTAGTCGAGACCGAGCAGCGCGTCTCGAACGCAGCCGCCGACCACTCGCACGGATCCCCCTGCAACCGCCGCCGCCCGGCAGATGTCCAGCACCCTCGGCCAGGCCGGGTGTCGCTCGAAGCCTGAGCCAGGATCCCGAACCACGCTCTGTTATTCTACGGCTTGCCTTGTTGCGACCGGGAATCCGCCAGCAATCTGAGCGGCCAGAGGAGGAAACCATGAAGTCGATTCGCGAATCGTGGACCATGGGGCTTACGGCCGGGCGCGCCATCGTGCTCCCGGCGATCGTCGTGGTTCTCTGCCTGAGTCTGCCGGTACCGGCGGCTGCGCAGCTCCCGGGCACCGTGTACGGACAGATCTTCGACGCCAAGACGGGCGAGACGCTCGAGGGCGTCGAGATCATCTTCACCGATCCCGAAGCTCCCTCGTTCCGTGAAGTGCACTACTCGGGCAGGAACGGACGCTTCCGCATCATGCTGAAGAACGTCGTCAAGCACGAACGCTCGGGCTTCGCCGTCGAGCTGAAGAAGGAAGGCTACGTCACCCGGCGCGTCGGCAACGTGCGGATTCCTGCTCGCTCGGAGACGAGGCTCAGCCAGCTCTCGGGCGGCGGCGACTGGAATCTCACGTCCGTCGAGGACGCCCTGGAAGCCCAGGCCGCCCTGCAGCAGGGCGGCACTCTTGGGCCCGCGCCGGAGATCGATCTCGAGGCGCAGGCTCGCGGCAGTGCGATCAAGCTCTACAACCAGGGCAGCAACGCCCTGAACTCGGGTGACTACGACACCGCCGAACTCCTCTTCACGAACGCACTGGACAAGAAAGCGGATCTCGTGCCCGCCATGGGTGGGCTGGCGCGTGTCCTCTCCCACCGCGGTGACCACATCCGGGCCGTCGAGTACGCCGAGAAGGTGGTGGCGGCCGGCGAGGATGTCGAGAACATGAACCAGATCCTCTACGCCGGCTACGACGCCCTCGGCATGGAGGACAAGGCTGAGGCCGCGCTGAAGGCTCTCCAGGCCACCGACATGGACAAGGCCGGCAAGAACATGTTCAACAAGGCAGCCGACCTCTTCAACTCCGGCCAGATCCCGGAGGCCCAGGTCGAGCTGGAGAAGCTGTTGGCCGCGGATCCGAACCACCCCGAGGCGAACTACATGCTCGGCATCTGCTACGCCGGAAGCGACCCCGCCAAGGCGAAGGCCCAGTTCGAGAAGTTCCTGAGCCTGGCCCCGGACCACGCGGACGCTCCGACCGCCCGGGAGATGCTCCAATACCTCGAGTAGCCGCCCGGTCGGCCGCCAGCGCGATTCTGGCGGCCGGGTTCCTGCTCCCCGTCCCCAGCCAGGCCCAGGACGACCTGAGCCTGGAGCGGATCATGGCGCACCCGGACTGGCTCGGGCGTCAGCCCGAACGACCATATTGGAGCAGTGACAGCGACGGTGTGTACTTCCTGCGCAAGCGGGAGGGCGAGGAGACCCGGGATCTCTATCGGGTCGATCTGAAAGACCGTCAGACGAGCCTCGTCGGCGCCGGCGATCGGGCCACCGCGGACGCGCCCGGCGGCAGTTGGGACCGCGCCAGAGAGCGCCGCGCCTTCGTCAGGGAAGCCGACGTCTTCGTACGCACGCTGGGTGCGGAAGGTGGTCTGACGCAGCTCACCCGTACAGTCGCGATCGAAAGCGCCCCCCTGTTCACGGTCGCGGGCGACGTCGCGTTCAGGCGGGACGGTACCTGGCTGGTACGGGACAGGAGCACCGGCCTGGTCTGGCAACCGTTCGACGTGCGGGCCGCACAGGAGCCCGAGGCGGCGCGCGCCAGAAACGACGCCGAGGCTGGTTACCTGGAGCGGCAGCAGCCCCGCCTGCTGGAGATCGTCCGGCTGCGGCGGCAACGGGAGGAGCGGCGCAGGGAAGTGTCGCGGGAGCGACAGGCCGCCGACACGAGCCGGACGGCTCTTCCGCACTACCTCGGAAAGGACCTCGAGGTCACGGGTTCCTATCTCTCGCCGGCGCTGGAACACCTCGTTCTTCGGCAACGACCCAGCCAGCGCGATGGGGGGCAGAGGGACACGATGCCGAACTACGTGACCCGGAGCGGCATGGTCGAGGTGGAAGAGGTGCGGATGAAGGTCGGCACGGCCGAGCCGACCGCCGAATCCCTGGTGCTGCTGCGGCGAGGCGCCCCTGAGCCGATTCCCCTGGACGTGTCCGTCCTGCCGGGCATCGCCGACGATCCACTGGCGGCGCTGCGCGAGGCGGCGCAGGAACGGAAACGCCAGCGCGAGGCTGCCGAGAAGCGGCAGGCAGACGGCGACCTGGGGACGGAGAAAGACGCCGAACCGGAAGAGGAAGCCAGTTCCGGGGACAGCCAGGAGGAAGCCGAACCGACACCACGGAACGTGCGCTTCGGGCCTGTGTCGTTCAACCAGGACGGCTCGCGGGCCGTCGTGGAGATCTACTCCACCGACAACAAGGATCGCTGGATCGCGGCGATCGACCTGCAGGAGGGCTCGCTCACTCCCTTGCACCGGATCACGGACCCGGCGTGGATCAACTACGCCTTCCGGGACCACGGCTGGCTGCCGGACGGGAAGACCCTCTTCTTTCTGTCCGAGGAAACCGGATACTCCCATCTGACGCTCATGGACGGCCGAACCGGTGAGCGCGTGCAGGTGACCCGGGGTCCGTTCGTCGTCCGTTCGCCCCAGGTGTCCTCGGATGGAGAGTTCATCTACTTCGAGGCGAACCGCGGCCACCCCGGCGTCTTCGAGGTGTACCGGGTAGCCACCTCGGGAACCGATGCCGCCGGGATCGAGCAGCTCACGAACCTGGGCGGCGTGAACTCCTTCCGCCTCTCCCCCGATGACCGGTACCTGCTGATCGCGCATTCGAGCGCCACGCGGCCTCCGGAACTCTGGCTCCAGGGGACCGCTCCTGGAAGCGATCCCGTGCGGCTAACCGACACCGTATCGCCGAGATTTCGGGCGATCGGGTGGACGGCGCCGCGATTCGTCCAAGTTCCGTCATCTCACGTGGATCGGCCCATCCACGCCCGGCTCTACCTGCCCTCCGAAACCGCCGCGGGTCCGCGACCGGCCGTCGTCTTCGTTCACGGCGCCGGCTACCTGCAGAACGCCCACCAGGGCTGGTCCTCCTACTTCCGCGAGTTCATGTTCCACACACTGCTCACCCGGCGCGGTTACGTCGTTCTGGACATGGACTTTCGCGCGTCCGCGGGCTACGGGCGCGACTGGCGCACGGCGATCTACCGGCAGATGGGCACCCCTGAACTCGAGGACCTCGCCGACGGCGTCGACTACCTAGTCGCGGAACACGACGTCGACCGGGAACGGATCGGCGTCTACGGAGGCTCCTACGGTGGCTTCGTCACGTTCATGGCGATGTTCCGCCGCCCCGAACTGTTCGCGGCGGGAGCGGCCCTTCGCCCCGTCACCGACTGGGCCCACTACAACCACGGCTACACCTCGAACATCCTCAACACTCCCGAACTCGACCCGGAGGCCTACGAGCGCAGCTCGCCGATCGAGTTCGCCGAGGGTCTGCAGAAACCGCTCCTGATCTGCGCGGGCATGCTGGACGACAACGTCCTCTTCCAGGACTCCGTGCGGCTCGTCCAGCGCTTGATCGAGCTGGGCAAGGAGAACTGGGAACTCGCCGTCTACCCGGCCGAAGCCCACGGCTTCGTCGAGCCGTCAAGCTGGCTCGACGAGTACCGCCGCATCCTGAAGCTGTTCGAGACCCACCTGAAGCCCTAGGAGCCGCGGAGCGCTGGGAGCAGGTCCTCCCGAGTCACTCGCCTTACCGCCGCGAGGCTTGCCAGCGTGCCGGCCGCCAGCACCAGCAGCAGGGTAAGCCCGAGCGACAGCCACGGCACGAGGGCATGGCCGCCGAGGAGGTGCGGGCTGACCGCGACCAGCGCCGAGGCGGCGCCCACCACGACACCGGCCGCCAGGAGCAGGCTGTTCTCGGCCACGACCAGCCAGGCCAGGGCGCGCCGCCAGAAGCCGATCGCCTGCATCGTCGCCAGCTCGCCCCGCCGCTCCAGCAGGTTGCGCAGCAGGACCACCGAGAGGCCCAGCGTGCCGAGCAGCAGGCCGAGGCCACCCAGGGTCTGGAACGTGCCGAGATAGGTGTTCTCGACCGCCTGGAACGCCTGTAGCCGCTGAGCGGTGGGGACGGCGTCGAAACCGAAGCCGGCCAGCGTCCGCTCGAGCTCCTGCATCGTCCGGTCCTCCTCGTCCGGCTCGGTTCGCAGCAGGAAGTAGGACGCGCCCGTCCGGCTCGGGAAGTGCCTCGCGAGGTTCGCTTCGGAAATCACGAGTTCGCTCTGGAACACGCTCTTGCGCAGGAGCCCGACCAGCCGCAGTTCGATCGTCTCCCCACGCTCGGTCTCGATCTCGATGGCCTGACCGAGCCCCGAGTGGAGAATCCACATGACGGAGTTGAAGTCGCCGATCGCGGGGACGACGCCGGGGCCGAGGTCCTGTTCCAGCAGCTCCCAAGGTGCCTCTCCCGCTTCGGCAACGAGCGACTGGAAGCGAAAGCCCCCGCGCTCGATGAACTCCGGCGGAGCGCCCAGCAGCCGCGGCCTCTCCGGCTGGAACAGGTTCAGGCAACTGATGTCGTCGCCGGGCACCGTCCGGAAGGCGACGATCTCGGCGCGTCCGACGAGATTCGAAGCCTCCTCTCCAAAACCCAGCTCGTAGCGTCCTTCCACATCGGCCAGGTCGGCGAGGATGGAAACATCGGACTCCGCGACCAGGTCGAAGCCTCCGGCCCCCGAATCCAGATTCCTCGTTTCCTCGCCGAAACGGAGTCCGTAGGCGCCGACGGCCACGATGACGAACGACGCGCTCGCCACCAGGGCGGCGCAGAGCAGGCTCCGCCCCGGATTGAGCGACGCGTTGGCCGCCGCCATGCTGGAGCCGGCGCGCCAGGACCAGCTCCGGAGCGGGGCCTCCGGCCGCCGGCGCAGCCACAGGGTGAAGCCGGCAAGTCCGGCGATCAGGAGGCAGGCGCCGCCGGAGAAGAACAGATAGGCGGCCGACGACGCCGGGGCGGCAGCCGACCCGCCGAGCAGGGCGACGGCGAGACCGCCGGCGATCCCCCTGGTCCAGCGCGCCCTGCGTCCCGGCGCTGACACCGCCGCCGGTCGCTCGGTGGCCTCTCCCCGCAGCAACCGGATGGGCGACACGGCCGCCAGCCGGCCGACCGCGCCCCGGATCGCGAAGAACACGACGAGGAGCGAACCGGCGCCGCCCAGAGCCAGCGTCAAAGGCTCGACGTGGAGGTAGAGATGACTCGAACCGACGGCGGAGCGCCACAGCGTCCGGAGCGCGGCCATCATCGCGCCGGCATAGAGCACCGCTCCGCCCAGGCCGAGCAGGACACCCGCCCCGCCGAGCAACGCGCCTTCCAGCAGGAAACGCCGCCGGACCCGCCTGATGCCGTGGCCGAGCGCCAGCAGCAGGCCCATCTCGTTGGCGCGGCTCTCCGTTCCCAGACGGAAGAACAGACCCACCAGCAACGCTGCCGAGACGATCAGAAACAGGCTGAAACCGATGAACAGGCCTCCGAAGTCGGTGGCGCCGGTGGCGCCCCGCAGGCCCGCGGCCTTCACCGCCTCGACCGTCAGACCCGCCGCGTGCAGCTCGACCCGTTCCGGCGCCTCTCCCTCGAGAGCGGCCCGGAGTTGATCCGGCGAGTCCCCGTCCGCAGGCAGCAGCCGGAACGAGGTGAGAAGACCGAAGCGGCTGGACCAGAGTTCGGCGCCGTACTCGAGGGAGACGAACAGCTTCGGGGTACCCCGGTGTTCATCCCAGTAGGCCTCGTCCTGGTCCCTGATTCGGCTGAGATCGACCGGAAAGGTCGGGTCCCAGTCGCTCATGTTGTCGGCATCGGCTACTCCGGGAAAGTCCGGCGTCAGGGTGCGATCCGCAGCCCAGCCCGTCATCTCGACGACGCCCGCCACCGTGGCCTGAACCGGCCGCTCGACCAGTTGCTCGCGATCGCCGATGACGAAATAGTCGATCGCCAGCCGGTCACCTTCGCTGACCCCAAGGTCGTCCGCCAGGAACGTGTTGACCAGCACCTCGCCCGGCCCGAGTGCCGGCGCTGGCAAACCGTCCGCCAGCCGCAGCACGCCGAGTTCGCCGGCCCTCCCGGTATCGAGCGCGGCGATCGTCGAGTAGGGAGTCGCGGCGCCATTCTCCGCGGCGGTCCGGTTGGCGAGATAGGTCGACACACCGATCGCCTCCACGCCCCGGCCTCGCGCCAGGCCCTCCACCGCTCCGGCGAGCTCCTCTCCGAAAACGATCTGGGAACTGGTGACGCGCAGGTGATCCGCCGCTTCGGCGAACGCCAGGCTGAAATCGGCCGCCTGGGCATGGGAGCGAATCCGCCGCTCGAGATCCAGCGCCGCGGCTTCCGGCTCGCCGGCCTCCGCGAGCTCACCCACCAGCAACGCGTTCGCCAGACCGCGCCGATCAAGTTCCCGCTGAAGGTCGCGAAGCCGCACGTAGCCCACCAGGGGCTGGCTCTGGTGGGGCGCGAGTTGGAAGCGGCCGGGGCCCTCGTCCTCGAGCACGGAGACCACGCTCAGCCGCATGCTCTCCAACTGGTCCGCCGGGTCCTTCTCCCCCATCAGACTGGCGCGGGGCGCCTCGCTCGGCCGCTCCAGGTAGAGCACGACGGAGTCCCCGGTCTCGACCGCCAGGGCCTCCGCCAGCGAGCGGTTGACCGCCAGCGACGCGAAGAGCTGGCCGTCGCGCCGGGACAAATCGAGCTGCTCCGCGGCGCTCGGGAAGAAGGAGCTGAACTCCACGTCGATCCCCTGCACGTTGACCCGGGCGGCGCGCCGGCCGCTCTCGGGTTCCACGACGCTGCCCTGCATCAGGATCGCGGCCGACACCGGACCGTAGCGGTCCGTGAAGCCGGCGTCAGCGGCCAGTTCGTCCCGCAGTTCTTCGCGGAAGAAACCGGCGCCCAGCAGGGCGTGATCGATGCCGCCCAGGCGATCGAGGGTGAGCTGGCGCAGACTCCCCCGCACCGAGTCTCCGACCATCAGGGCGCCGGTCAGCACTGAGGCCGCGACCGCCGCGGTCAGCACGACGGCGACGTTCGAGCGCCAGTAGTGCCGCAGGCTGGGCAGGGGGCCGGAAGGTCGAACAGCAGCCACAGCGTCAGACTTCGGCCGTCAGATCGGGCGCCACTTCCTCGATCAGGCCGGCGCGCAGCTCCACCCGACGCGGCAACCTCGCTGCCAGCTCCAGGCTGTGGGTCACGACGATCAGAGCACTCTTCTCATCGCCGTGGAGTTCAAGCAGCAGGTCGGCTACCGAACCCGCCGTCTCCCCGTCCAGGTTGCCCGTCGGCTCGTCACACAGGAGCAGGCTTGGGCCATTGATCACCGCACGCACGATCGCGGCCCGCTGCCGCTCGCCACCCGACAACTGGGCCGGCCGGTGATCGACGCGGGCGCCGAGACCAACCCGATCCAGCAGGGCCCGCGCACGCCCTTCCGTGTCGTTCTCTCCGTTCCCGGCGGCCACCGTCGGCAGCAGGACGTTCTGCAGCATCGTGTACTGAGGCAGCAGGTAGTGATCCTGGAACACCAGGCCGACGCGGCGGCTCCTGAACGCCGCCAGGTCGCGTTCGGGCAGGTCGTGTGCCGCCTCACCGCCGATCCGAATGCTGCCCGACGTCGGCGTCTCGAGTGTCGCGGCAAGATGCAGCAGGGTGCTCTTGCCGCTGCCGGACGGACCGGTAACCGCCATCGCTTGCCCCGTATCGAGAGAGAACGAGATACCCCGCAGCACCTCGACGGCGCCCGCCTCGGTGCCGTAGGACTTCGTGACCTGCTCGAAGCGAAGGGCCTCAGCCATGACCGGCCGATGCTAGCGCCGGCGCGGCAGCGCCGCTTCGGCGACGCGCCAGTCCGCGCCGGTAGGAGGCGAGCGTTTCCGCGGCCATCAGCTCCGCGGCGTAGTGACGGCGCACGCCCGCGATGCCGGACCGGCCCAGGTGGCGCCGGCGTTCCGAGTCGCCGGCCAACTGTTCGACGGCATCCGCCAATGCCGACGGATCGCCGGCCGGCACCAGCGTGCCGCCGCCCGTCCGCTCGAGCATCTCCGGAAACGCACCGTGGTCGGGCAGCACGGCCGGGACACCGTTCGCCATCGCCTCGAGCGCCGGCAGTCCCTTGGCCTCGCGGTACACCGTCGGCAGCACGAGCGCATGCAGGCTACACAGCAGCTCGATCTTCTCCTCGCGGGTGACCTCTCCCAGCCAGTCGAAGTGCGGCTCGAGCCCCCAGGCGACGATCCGTTGCCGTTGCTCCTCGAAGTACGCGCGGTCCCGGCCACCCAGATAGCCGGCGGCACGGAAACGGACGCGGCCCGGCCCCAGACGGTCGCTCAGGGCCTTGAAGGCCTCGGCGGCAAGATGAAACCCCTTCTCCGGGCACATCCGCGCCAGGTAGCCGATGACCAGCGGCGACTCCGGAGGCTCCGCCTCGCGGCGACCGTGCCCCTCGAGCTCGATTCCCAGGCGCGCTACGTCGATGCCGGCCGGGGGCAACTCGAGCAGCTCCGCCATCGTCGCCGCGTAGTAGTCGTTCGGCGCCACCAGGACATCGACTTCGCGCACGCGCTTCCGCATCTCCTCGACCACTAGCGACTTGTGAGGCTCGTCCAGATCCTGGAGGAAGATGTCCTCGCCCTGGAGGCCGCAGACGATCAACGCCTCCGGAAGCGCCTCACGAAGCCGGTGGACCATCCCCACCAGCATCGAGTTCGTCAGGTGGACGACGTCGGGCCGGAACTCGCCGGCGAGCCACCTCGCGAGGCTTTGAAGCTCCGCCAGTTGACGTCCCTCCTCGCCCCGCACCATGGACAGGGCCAGTTCACCGAGCTGGTGGGCGTCGGTCGCCGACGCCGACCGGGTGACCCGGGAAAGCAGTCCTGGGTTGTCCAGCAATCTGCGGATCGCCGCCGGCGCCCGGCTCCAAAGCGGCAGCTTCTGCTCCAGGTAGATGTTCACCGCGCCGTAGAAGACGCGGCCGTAGCTCACGTTCTCCTCGTCGGTCCGGAGCGGCGTGTAGATCGGCAGCAGCAGCGCGTTGTGCCCGCGGTGCTGGAGTTCGCGGACCAGGGTGTTGTCGTGGATGCAACTGCCGCAGAGCATGCCGCCGGCGCCGGCAGCCAGATAGGCGATGCGCAGCGGCTGGTCCGTACGGCTCACGGGACAAACCGGGCTACCCGCTCGGGAGCGGGTGGCTTGCTCAGCAGCGAGCCGCCGATCATGGCCAGGGTGGAACCCGCGAAGACGACGGCGACCGGCATGACGCCGGTGCCGCCGACGCTGTAGTCCGCATCGCCGATGCCCCGAACGAAGAACCAGGTCCAGAGCGCGATCACCGTGAGGATCGACGCGCCCGCACCCGCCGCCGTGCTCCGGCGCCAGTAGAGCGCCGCGACCACGACCGGCAGCAGGGAGGCGAAGCCCGTGAACGACCACACAGAGAGCGCAAAGATGCTGCGCTCGGCCACCAGGGACAGCAGGAACACGGTCGCCACGACTCCGACGACGAACAGCCGGCCCAGCCGCACCTGACGCGCCTCGTCCAGGTCGCCGCCCCAGCGGTAGTGGCGGACGACGTCCTGCGTGAACATCGTGCCCAGCGAAAGCGACTGGGAGTCGAGCGACGACATGATGGCGGCGAAGACGCCCGCGCCCAGCAGGCCAGCGAGCAGCTCGGGAGTGTAGAGCGCGATCATCCGGACCAGGACCGAGTTCGAGGCCGCACCGTCGAGCCCGGGAAAGTCGATGTTCCCGAACAACCCGAGCAAGACGCTGGGAATCCACACGATGGCGATGCAGACCGGGTAGAGGACGACCGGCGCCTTGAAGGTCGCCGCCCGCTTCGCCGACAGCCAGTGCGCGAAGATGTGGGGGAAGGTCCCCACGGACAAGGGGATCAGCGTGTAGCTGAGCAACCGCAATGGGTGGATGGCCTCGCCCCTTACCAGTAGCTCCGGCCGGCTCTCCGCGACCCGGTCGAGGGCCTGGCCCACACCCCCGAGCTTGGTGACGATCAGGACCGCCGTCACCGCTCCGAGCAGCATGAACATCGCGGTCTGGAAGGTGTTCACCCAAGCCGTGCCGCGAAGTCCTCCGCTCGTCACGTAACCGATCACGACCGCCGACACGAGCAGGCTGCCGAGCCACGACGGGGCCGCCCCGTCCGTGATCTGGCCCAGGACGACGCCCCCTCCCATGACGCCGATCAGCAGGTAGGGCAGGAGCAGCAGGACGAGAACGACGAAGAGCAGGAGGCCGATGCCGTCCGAGCCCCAGCGGGCGCGAACGAACTGCACCTGGGTCAGGAGCCCGAGGCGCCTCCCCACGGCCCATACCCGGGTGCCGACGAAGAAGAAGACGATCGGCACCATCAGGGCCGACGACGACGCCATCAGGGAGAAGACGCCGATGCCGATCCGGTAGGACTCCGCCGAAGCGCCGAGCAGGGCGAACGAGGTCATGTGCGTGCCGAACAGGGTCATCAGCAGCACGAACGGCCCGATCGACCGGCCGGCGACGAAGAAGTCCTCGCCGGTCGCGGCCAGCCGCCGGTTGCTCCAGACGCCGATCAGCAGTACCGCCGCCAGATAGGCGAAGATGACGGTGAGGGTCACGGGTCCGCGCCCTCGTCGCTTGCCTCACCGGCCAGCTCGTCGAGCACGTCGCCGGGCCACGCGACCCGCACGAGGCGCCACATCGCGAGTACGACAACCGCCGAGAACAAGATGTGGTACGTCAGACCGATCGGCAATCCCAGGAACCGGTTCGGGTCGTCCCAGAACCACAGGTCGTTGTGCAGCAGGTAGAGCGCCGGCAGCGCGGCGTAGGCCGTGACCCGGACTGCTCCAGCCGCCATGGGAATCGCCCGGGTTCCGGCTCAGGTGGCCTGGAGCGACTGCGGAGTCGGCGCCGTGGCCCCTTCCGGCGCGCGCATCGCCCTGCCGCCGCCGGCTGCCGCGAAGGTCGCCATGTCCTCGAACATGGAGGTGAAGTCGATCTCGAACACGTCGCCGATCAGGATGCGGGTGACCTTGCTCTGATGCTGCGGATAGAGCCGCAGGAAAGCGCCGACACTGAAGTTCGGGTCGTAGAAGACGTTGACCAGCTGCCGCACAGCCTCGACGCCGCGCATCAGGAGCGGCTGGAACGCGCCCAAACGCTGGCCGGAGAGGTCGTCCGCGGCGATCGCGGCGATCGCGGCTTCGGCCGCCATCTCGCCCGACTTGAGCGCCAGGAAGACTCCAGACGAGTAGACCGGGTCGATGAAGGAGAACGCGTCGCCGATCGCGATCCAGCCGTCGCCCGCCATCTTCTCGATCCGGT
>JAPOVF010000372.1 GCA_026708285.1 Acidobacteriota bacterium | reverse complement strand
CGAACGAGCCGGCGACGTGGGACTGCTGCCGTGAACGGACCGAGGCCTGTAGAGGCCCAGAGTCGCCGCAAGCGCCCCAGACCCGCCCCCGTGCGACGCCAGCCAAGCCAAACGGTTGAACGTAGGGGCAACGGCGCGCGGAGCGCGCCGCCGGCCAGGGGGGGCTGCCTGTTTTCGCTGCTTGCGGCGCTTCTCCGGCCTCTGAGAGCCTCGAAAGGCGGCCGAAACGGGTCCTTCGGGCCCGATCAGCGTCTGGAGTTTATGTTTCGGGGGGTGTTCGTTCCGTTTCCCGGGGGGTA
This sequence comes from Acidobacteriota bacterium, assembly GCA_026708285.1. Taxonomy (GTDB): domain Bacteria; phylum Acidobacteriota; class Thermoanaerobaculia; order Multivoradales; family Multivoraceae; genus Multivorans. The sequence continues at coordinate 18,913 of JAPOVF010000372.1, read as the reverse complement.
GCGGGCAGATTAGGCCCCTCCGCGAGCCGGAATCCGAGCCCTGAGACCGCTGCGGCGCGCACGGATGGCAGGCCGGCGCGCCGACGCGGGGAACTGTCAGTCGCCGTCGGGTTCGCCGGAGGCGGTCGCCGCCTCGACGGCCTCCTTCTCGCGACCGAGCTTCTCCTGATGGCGCGCTCCGGACAGGATGTTGGGCAGCCCGTAGTTGCCTTCGTGGCAGGCGAACTCGAACATGGGGCCTTCGGTGGAGCGCAGCGTGTTCTCGAGCGTCCAGTCCCGCGTGTAAGTGCGCGGGTCGCTGACCGTGACCGAGTAATCGATCGTGTCCTCGTCGTGGCGGGAGAACCGTTCGACCAGCCGCAGGCCGTCGGTGGCGCCGAAGAAGGGGCTGCGGCCGCTGAAGTTGGAGGTTTCCACGACCAGGGTGTCGCCCTCCCAGCGGCCCCGGGACGAGCCCGTCCACTGGCGAAGACTCTCCGGGAGCTGCTCTCTCCCGTCGAGGGGAATGACCCGCGGAATCGCTCCGCCCTCGCTCAGGATCGCCAGGTGATCGGGGGTCTGAACGATTCGGTGGTACTGGAGATAGAGGTTCCCCGGGGTGTAGAAGTCGCCGTGCCACAGGCAGCGGGTCGCCACGTGGAGATTCTCGTGCGAATCGAACTCGATGCCGATGCTGAGGAAGTGAAGCTGGTCCGCCATCCGTCTCCGACGGCCTTCCGGCAGGTACGGGATCTTCCCGTCCGGCGGGTCGACGACCAGCGACGTGCGGCGGCTTCGCACGACCTCGGTCCCGGGCTCGAGGAAGATCTCGTTGAGCTCGCCGGTCGTGATCGCCTCGTCGGTGTTGGCGACCCGGTCCAGGATCGCCTGAAGGCCGGTTCCCCGCATCGCCTCGGCCTCCTCCTCGGTGAGGTGGGTGCGGTCCCCGAGCTCGTCGGGACGTTCCAGCGGAGTGACGGTCCCGTTGGTCCACAAACCGCGGAGGTCCGGGTCTCCCCACTCGGTGCGCGGCGGCGACTGGGCCTCGACCGGGGCGGCCAGCGCTCCGAGGCCGGCAGCGAAGAGCGCGAGGGCGAAGGACAGGGTGAGACGCTTCATGGATGGCGAAGTGTAGCGCGCCGTGCTTCCCGTCACTCGGCGTCGGTGGTTGCCGACACGACGTTCGACGGCGAGGACAGACCGTTCGTGGCGTGCTTCGCGTGCACCCGGAACTCGTACGTCGTGCCGGGCTCGAGAGCGCTCACCGTCATCGACCGCCTGCTCGGCCCGATCTCCGAGACTCCTCCCGTCCAGTACCCCCAACGCTCGGCGGAAGCCTTCCTGGCGTACACGCCGAAGCCGGTCTCGTCCGACGAGTTGTCCGTCCACGCCAGCGTCACGCTGGTCGCGTCCACCTCCAGCACCTCGAGATCCGTCGGAGCCGCCGGAGGCATCGTCAACGACATCACCGCGTTGCCGATCGAGCCGTGCGCGTTCACGGCGAGCACCCGGAAGTCGTACGCCGTGCTCGGGGCCAGGCCCGTCACCCGCGCCCCGTCGGCGCCGGGGTCGGCCGTCGCGCCCGACTGCCAGGCGGTCGTGCCCGTCGTCCGGTACTCCACGCGGAAACCCGTCTCGTTGTCCGATGCGTCCCTCCAGGTGACCACCACGGTGGTCGAGTCCGTGGCCAGGGCCGCGACCCAGGTGGCCGGGGCAGGCGCGCCGATCGGTACGGCCGTCACCGCAAGCGTGACGGCGCGCGTGGCCGTCAGGGGCGGCGTTCCGGCGTCCAAAGCGACGACGTTGAAGCCGTAACTCGACTTCTGCCCGTGGTCGAGGACCGTGTCCGGGGCGGTGGAGATCCGACCGGCGGAGCTGACCGCGAACGCCGCGGCGTCCGTGCCGGTGAGGGAGTAGACGAGCGTCGCGCCATCCAGGTCCGTGGCGCTGACCGAGGCGAAGGCGCCGGCGGTGCCCTCCGGCACGCTCAGCGCCAGAGTCGCCGAGGAAGCGAACGTCGGTGCCTCGTTCACGTTCGTGACGGCGAGCGCGACGGCGCGGGTGGCGGTGAGCGGCGGCGTCTCGCCGTCCGAAACGACGACGTCGAAGCCGTAGCTCGACTTCTGCTCGTAATCGAGGACCGCGCCCGGAGCGAGGGAGATCTGACCGGCGGAGCTGACCGCGAACGCCGCCGCGTCCGCGCCGTCGAGCGAGTAGACGAGCGACGCGCCCTCCGGGTCCGTCGCGGCGACCGAGCCGATGGCGCCGGTCGTGCCCTCGGCCACGCTCAGTTCCAGGGTCATGGCCGACGCGAACGACGGCGCCTCGTTCACGTTCGTGACCGTCACCGTGATGGAGACGGAACCGCTGTTGCCTTCCGCGTCCGTGGCGGTGACCGTGACCTCGTAGACGTTGTTCCTGTCCGCGTCCGCCGGGTCCTCGTGGTCGCACGCGACCATCGTCAGCACGCCCGTGCCGCCGTCGATCGTGAAGGCCGCCGCGTCGGCGCCGGTCTTCGTCCAGGTCACCGCGCCCGCGTGGCCGGTGGTGGACGGCGTCGGCGAGGTCCAGGGGCTGTTCTCCTCCACGCTGGCGTTCGCCAGACCGGAGATCGCCAGCGACTCGTCGACGACGACGCCGTGCCGGACCGCGTCCACGGCATAGAAGGGAGCGAACGACTGAGGCCCCGACGCTGGCTCGGTGGACCCGGCGGACTGGGCCGAGATGACGATGCCGCCCTCGGCGTAATGGAACAGGCGCTGGCCGTGAGCGGCGGCAGACGCGAACGCGGCCAGCAGCGCGAACGCGGCCAGTCGGCAAAGCCTTGTACGGACCGGTTTCACGAACGCTGACGCGGGTACAGGACTGTCTCCCTCGTACCTCAGTCCTACCCCCCCCACGGAGTGGAGACCGTGCCGAACTAGCTTCCGTTTCTGATTCACTACGCCGCCAAAGTCTACAGAACCCGCTCTTGCCGAGCTGCCGGCGATTCGCGTTTGCACAGCGGCTACTGGAGAGCGCGCGACCCTCGGTCATGCCCCAGGGGCGATCTTCAGGATCAGGAGGCTGGCCGCCTGATCTGCGCAGCAATTGGCGGGCTGCTTCGATGTCGGCCCGAGCCGCGCGCTCAGTGAAACGCAGCGGCATTCGACCAGGGCGTGAACGTGGCGGCGGTCGTCGATCTCATGGGGCACTCCAGCCTCGACACGACCAGGCGATACGACCGACGCGGCGAACAGGAGAAGCGGGACGCCATGGCAGCGAATCGCCGTCCTCCCCTAAACTCAGACGGGGGAAGGCCGCTACGCCGCTGCTTCCGGGCGAGCAGCGTAGCGGATGGTCCGTCTACCGCGTCGTCTTCGCCGATGGCGCGGCCTACGTCGGGATCACCAGGCTCCCCGTTGCCGAACGGCTGGCGCAACACCTGGGACTCGAGAACTCGCTCGACCCCGCCGCGCCGCCGCTCGCACTGCGCCGGGCGATCCGCAGCAACGGCGCGATTCTCAGACGTGCGCAGGCGGGCGTTCGGTATCGCTTCCGGGTGCTGGCGGCCGGCCTCGACGGATGGCAGGCCAGGACGTTCGAAGACGCCGCGATCCGGCGGCTGAAACGACCTCTCAACAGAACCGCGAATGCGCGCTGGTGGAGTGATCCGCTCGCTGACGATCTCGCCGAAGATCCGGCGCACGGCGCGGTCGCGAGACTCTGGCGTCGGCGCGCTCGGGACGGCGACAAGCCCGAGCGTAGCCAAGCGAAGCAGGCCCGGCGCGGGTGGCCCTGGAGCGACGCTCCTGGCCCGTGAAGACGGCTCCGGTAGCACCCCTCGGAAGCCCGTTTTGTCGGCGAGAGCGCCGGCTTCGCCCTCTCTGTGCCGGACGGACGTTGACGCTTTACGCCGTCAGTCGGGTTTGGTGAGACCGGTTCGGAGGAACCCGGCGAGGCTATCCAGCGCCGTACCCAGTCGAGTGCGGGCGGCAAGCTCGCTTGAGCCCTGAGCCGATACGTACAGATCGTAGACCTAGCCGTCGAGCGCCTGGGAAGGAACCGGGGATGGAGGTCAGGCCAGTAGCCGGACTGCGGCGACCGCTAGGCCAGCAGCCGCCAGAGCGGCACCGATCGCCCACCGGATCAATCGCGTCTCCATCGCCGCTATGTCCGCACGCAGGTCGCCACGCAGATCGGCCATATCAGTGCGCAACTCTGCTATGTCCGCCTTTGTTGCCACCCCCTCGGTTACGGCGGCGGTCACGGTCTTGACCACCGCTTCGGCCTGATCGGCTGGCATTCCGGCGCTTTCCAGCGTCCGCGCTGCAGCCAGCGTGTCGAATGTTGCCGTCGTGCTCATGGGGCCAAGCCTATCCGCAACACCGAACTCCCTGGGGCTACGGCCCACCCCCGTATCCAGTGGCTGACCCGCTCGGCCCAGGTGAACGCCGGCCGGCCGATAATGAAGGTAGGCTTAGCGTACGACAAATGGCAGATCGCCGCCGATCTCGGGCCACCGCGCTGAAGGTTCTGAAGGAACTGATTGCCCTACCAGGGACGTGGGATGATCTGAAGACTTGGGCTGTGATCGGCGCACCCCCCGTGGTGCTCATGTTTGACGAAGTTCGTCAGTGGTTCATGGCCCACCCCGATGACGCGCTACGGACGATTGGGATTGGTTGGCCCAGCTTCTGGCTAGTCGTGTTTCGCGTCCGAGGGGCGTGGAAGAGGGCAACCTACCTCGCTCCATTCTACGATTACACCCGATACGTGGCCGTGCGGGATGACACTCTGTTTGGGACTGCGGATTTTTCCTCTCGCCATGCGTCAAGAACGGAAGTCGTTCGAGCCCCGACCGTGAGCGGCGGATATCTGGCAATCGCCGTGCCGGCATACACCGCGCGACCCGAAGGCGTCTTGATCACGGACTTTGTTCCCGAGAACTTGGTGGAGGTCTTCGAGAGGTTGCCCGGCACGGTATTGATCGGGGAGATCGACTATGCGGTGTGGCACTCCACAAAGCGCTTCAACAACGCTATCTCCAGGAGGAAGATCACCATCGTACAGCCTAAGCCCCCCAGCGCGAAGCCGGTTGAGTAGCCGCGTTCTAGCTCGCAGCATCATGCACCCGGCCGGGGTAACTCGCGAACGTGCCGGGTGCGCCGCTCGGCGACCGTCAGCTTTCGCCGGCCAGCGGCGCCGTCGGTCGGCGTTGCCCAGGTCTGCGGCGTCCATTCGCCGGCGCGGTCGCTCAGTCGGCACCAGCAGGCCGCGCCTCGATGCGGCCTAGTGCGAATCGCTGCGGTGCGGAGGCTCACGCCGGGTCCTCCGTTTCGCAGTGCTGACGGGGTAGGCGAGCAGGACAACCAGGCGGTCGCGGTCCGTCTCGATCAGGGCCTCGGCGAGGGTGGCGACCAGAGCGCGGGTGCGCCAGCGGTGCCAGGTCGGGCCAGCGCTCCGGATCCCGGTCCAGTCGGTCATCAGCCGGCAGTCGGCGCCGGGCTTCATGCCACGGGTCTTGCTCGTGCGATGTACTCGGCTCCGCAGTCCAGGCAGCGGACCAGGTGTTCTGGGGCCGGCAGGATGGACAGTTGCGCGGCCAGTTGGCCGGCGCAGTCCGGGCAGGCCGTCCAGCCGGTGCATCTCGGCGCTCGGGGTCCGCCCGCGTCGCGCGGTCAGCGAGACCCGCAGGCCGGTCTCGGCGCGATCGGTCGTTCAACCCCGCTCATCTCCGCTCACGGCGTCGCCGACGGCACGCCGGCGGGGACAAAAGGCCGCGGCGCTCCTCGCCCTGCTCTACGGCGTGGGCTTGCGGCGCGCCGAGGCCGCCGCGGCAGACCTCATGGACTCGACCGGACGGACGCCTCGACCTGGGCGCTCAGTGTCCGCGGCAAGGGCCGCCGCGAGCGGATCGTCTACATCGGCGACGGCGCGAAAGACACGCTTAACGCCTGGCTCGAACTGCGCGGAGACGATGAGGGGCCGCTGTTTCAGCCGGTTGACAAGGCCGGCCGGGTCCGGGCCGGCCGCGGCATGACAGGCCGGGCCATAGCCCGCCGCGTCGAACTGCGCAGCGAGCAGGCCAGGATCGGGCGCTTCTCGCCGCACGTGCTGAGACGGACGTTTGCCACGCGGGCGCTCGACCAGGGCGTGGACGTGGCCACCGTCGCCGACTTCATGGGCCACGCAAGCCTCGATACCACCAGGCGGTACGACCGACGCGGAGAACAGGCCAAGAGGGACGCCATGGCGGCCATCGCCGGCCCCTACGCCCGGACGGGGGAAGGCAAGTGACGCCGCGCGCTGCGCGCTTTGGGGAAACGATGCCGCTCCCCCGACTTCCCCTCGCCGCCCCGCTGAGTCCCTGACTCGGCGGCCGGCCCCTTCCGCTGCCTGGACTGCGGAGCCGAGTACGTCGCGCGATTTCGAAGCCACGCGTGACCGCCAGGGGTGCGCCCGTGGATAGATGAAAAGCGACCCGCTACGGGCGCGAAACGGCCCGGAATGAGGGGGTGTCTGGTCCAACCTACAAGAGGGTGAGTCGCGGGTTCCGTAGCGGGTCGAGGATTGGCACAGCGTAACAGGTTCCCCTGCGCTGGCTCCTCTGCTACGGTCGCCGCCGTCTAGTCCAATCTACGGCCGGGTCGGTCGCGGATGAGCCGCTTGCCGACGGGCCGTAGCACCTACATGGAGGCTACGGAAATGAGGGAAGCTCTACGGGGCGCGCTGCTCAGCGTGCTGTTCTTCGGGTTGATGATCGGAGGTGCGCCAGCGGTGGCGGAGGAAGAAGTGCATGAGTGCGACGATTGCGAAGAGACACTCATCATCAAGGGGGAACCGTACACGTTCCCCACATCTTGGCTTTACTCGCCCGGCGGCTATGGATGGGGGGTCCATGGCGGCGGCATTGGGGGGTCGAGCGCAGACGCCGGCATTGCCAACCTGCCAACCCCCTATGAGATGCTGCTGATAAAGGAAGGTGCCCGGAAAGCTGCGTGCAAAGGGATGGCGGCCGCCGTACTCACTACGACCGGCGGCAAGGAGTTCTTTAGCGCGCTTGCCGAGTACGTGAAGAAGGCGGGCGCAAAGCAGCTTCTGAAGAGGGTTGGAACTTGGGGGGGCGTCGCGCTCGGCTTCGAGATATGGTACTTCCTTGAGGAGTGTCCAGACTTCTGGGGTGGATCGACCTACTCCCATACGGATTCCATCGGGTGAGGACGAAACGATGATCGACGAAACCTGTGTACGCTCTCCGAAAGCCCCGGAAGCGGCGTTCGTTCCTCCCAGCTGGGTTTTCGCTCCCGTAATCCGTAGGTTCGTGCGGAGTCGATTCGTGCGGATTCTGTGTATTGTGGGGAACTGCGGCCTTCTGATGTTGGCTTTCTGGCTCGTCGCTCGGTCCGCTCTCGCGGCCTGAGTATCGGGGACAGTCCACTTTTGCCGCCGCCTCCGGTTGTCCCGGAGGCGGCGGTTTCTTCTCGTTTTAGCCTTTTGGGGTCCCGGACGGCGATTTCGGCTGTGACTCCAAAGGGGGGATCTACCGATCCACACCCCCTTCACGCCCCCCCCCGCAGCTTAGCGCCGCCCAGAACCCGGAAATCAGGCGAGCACACGTAGAAGCGTGACGGTGAGCGCAACCGTGGCGCCGGCCTGGGCGATAGCGAGCGCGTACATGCGTCGCGTGAGCCGCAGCTCGATCTCCGCGAGTCCCACCTCCAGGCGGATGATGTCTTCCTTCGTTAGCACGAATCGAGGTGCGTCGTGGGCCTGACTCCCTGGGGCTACGTAGGGGGCTGTCGCAGCAGGAGGCCAGCGGCCAGGCCACCGACGAATCCAAGCGCCAGGATGATGAGTGGTCCGAGAATGCCGAGCCACGTCACCGCCTTGCGGAGGGCCTGGATGGGTTGTTGGGCGGCGCGGACGACATCGACGAATTCGTGAAGCTCCCTGGTCGCGGTGCGCCACGGATCAGCCGACGATCCCATTCATGGACCAGCCCGAGGTAAGCGCGGAATTCCGGCGCGGAGCTGACGCCGAGGCGACGTGCCGTCAACCGGTCAAAGCGGGCACCGGCACCGGCGCCCGCGATGGGTGGCAACTGGACCTGCAGGAGCGCGTGATCATCCAGGTGGGCACCTTGGCCCGGGGACGAACAGGCGTAGGTCAAGCGGCGCACCCCTACCAGGCATCATGCTCACGCCGCCCATGCTGTCGAAAACGGTTAGCCAGGGCGCGGGGCTGCTGCGCGGGCTCGGATGCGGATTGAGGTTCGGCAGGACGAGCTGTCTTTCGGCCTTGGTTGGGTCGGGCAGGACCTCCGGCAACCGGTCACGGTCCTCGGGGGTGTCCACCACACGGACGCGCGGTGGTGGCGGCAGCCGCCAGGATGCTCAGGGGTTCGCCATCAATCTCGACGGTTGAGGGTCGTTGTTGGAGTTGGAAGGGGTCGCCTGAGCCGTCCCGTCGCTGGCGCTGGGCGGGACCGGCTGGCTAGGGGGCTGAGGCCGGTCTCGGCGCTTGCGGCGCTTCTGCGGCCTCTGAGAGCCTTGGGAGGAGGCCGGAACGGCCGCCTTCTGGGGGCGATCGACGTCTGGCGTCGCCGTTTCGGGGCCTGTTCGCTCCGTTTCCCCCGGGGGTCGCGGGGAGATTAGCCCCCTTCGTGAGCCGGAATTCGACTCCTGCGGCCTCGATTACCTCGCGTGCGATGCCCGCGAGGAGGTCGTTGGGAGCGTCGATGCAGCCATCCGCGTCGATACAGCGGAGGATCGCCCTGGCCGTGTCGCCGGTGAGCGTGCCTCCGGCAACGGCGGCGTGAACTGCGTCGGCGGCGTCAGTCGCCATACCGCTGGAGCATGAGATCTGCGGCTTCCTCGCCGAAGGACTGGAGGGTGCGGTCCTGCATCGTGGCGGCGACCTTGAGTCGCCGCGCCGTGTCGGGGTCGAGGTAGATCAGCCAGCCGCGACGGCCGCGACGGGAGGGCGGCGCGGCCGTCGCGGCGTTGGCTGTGCGCATGGTGTCGGTGAGGGTGAGGTTCTTCGTGGTCATGTTGAGGTCTCCAGCCAGCCATAGAGAGCCGCGACTTCCGCCGCAGCCGGAGAGTTCGGTTCGGTTTCCTGGGCGGTTTGGCCGGCCATGAACGCCTTGGCGTGAGCGATGCGGGCACCGAGGGTGACCGGGCAGAGTTCGGCGTCTAACTGCTGTAACGCGTCAGTCGCCTGGGAGGTCCACTGCCCGCGGGCCGGACAGGCGTTGAGAACGACGGCGGCTCGCGCTCCAGACGAGCGGGCCAGGTCAAGGGTCGGCGCGATCGCGATCAGGTCCGGCGCGGCAGGTCGGCAAGGTACGAGCACCAGGTCGGCGAATCGTGCGGCCTCGGCGCCGCCCGCGCGTTCTCGCGGAGGACCATCGATCACGACCAAGTTGGCGCCGTCGCTCCGGAGCGCTTCGAGGACCTGGCGGAGCCGTTGCGGAGGTGTGGCGCTCACGGGCGGTCGCGGCTGCTCTCGAAGGCGGCCCCAAGCTGCCGCCGTCCCCTGCTGGACATCCAGATCGATGACTGCGGCGCGGCCACCGGCGCACTCATGGGCAACAGCTAGGGCAAGAGCAACGGTGGACTTCCCGGCACCGCCTTTCTGAGACAGCACGGCGAGTGTGCAGGCGACCATGGCAACCTATGATATCAGAGTATCTGCATATCTGCGTATTCAGCTAGAGTGCCGGCGAGTCCGCCGCACGGGGCGCGGTGGCGCAGCGATACGCCGGCGCTCCGGACCCGAGCCGCTGACCACACTAACGTGCGGTCCGGGCGAATCGTGCGTAAAGTGGATCGCCGCGGAGGAGCCACAGCGCGTCCACCGCGACCGTCGCGATTCGTCCGACCACTGGAAGGACCCGACATGGTGGTCCGCTACGCCCAAGGCGCAGGAGGCCGGCAGGGGGGCCGTGAGGCAACCCCTGGTTGGCTCTCCTCTAAGATGGTCCGGGACACGGCTCTAGACTCGGTAACCCTCCGCAAGACTGCCCCCTCGTAGCTGCGTTCTCCGGCTCCACCCGGCGTCGCCAGGTCCACGTCGCGACGGCGGCGTCAAGCCAGTTGTCGAGCGCCGTGAGGTTAAGCAAGACGGCGCCCTCTCCCTCCTGGTCCGTCTCGGCGGGATGGTCCAGCGACCGCTGCCGTCGCGGTGGACAGTCGCTGGGGAGTGCGGAGGGGCTGCTGCTGCGGCCGCCTCAACTGTGACGCGCAGATTGACCCGCTACGGGGGATGCAACGACATACCGAGGACTTGGGAACTGGCCTCCAGCACTTCCCCGATACTCCCACAGGTCGGAAAGGTGCTAGCGCCGTAGCACAGTAGTTCGGTAGATGCCCTTGGGTTCCTTACCCGCAACACACTCGACCGGGCCGCGCCAGCCATAACCGACACTGCCGCCTTCCCAGGGCGCCTTCGCCAGTGCTGGTGATCACCGCTATCGTCGCCATGGCGTTCGCTAGAGCAGGACGACGAGAGAAGATGCTCAGTGCCTAGAGTCGCCAGTCGCGCTAGATGGTGCTGGTGGGCCACCATCGGGTTGGTACTCGTCACTGCGCTTGTGGTGACCGCTACGCGCGCGCTGAACGCGTAGGCGACAAAGGCAGCCCCTTCCAGGCCCTCAAAGACCCCAGACGAATGCCCGGATCGCCTGGCCCTGGGCGAACCAGGACGAGGCGACGGCTCTTGCCCCGAGCTAACGGCCCAACTCTAGTCGAGCACGCCTACCCAGGTATCGCCCACCCCCACACTGTTCAGACGATCGCCAAGCTAGCTAACCGGCAATCGGGCTGGGAGGCATCACCTGCGTCATCAGGTCGTCGTCCCATTCGCCTTCGACCCTCACGTGGGCCAGAGCGCCCAGTTCGACCGCTTCGATCAGGTTGTGCGTGAGGTACACATAGAGACCGGGCTGACGGAACGTGTAGATCGCTGCTCCCGCCGATCCTCCGCGGATGAACCAGGTTTCCAGCCCGTGAGCCGGGGGATCGGAGAAGGAGCCCTGCTCCCAGACATAGTCCCCGTGCCCGCCGATCAGGTGCGGCCTCGAGTCCCTGTTGGCTTGGGAGTGAATGAAGAGGACGGTCTCCCCAACCCGCGCCGTCATGGCGTCATCCCCGGTCAGCGCGCCCACCCGACCGTTGAACACGACGTGCGAGGGGATGAGCGTCCGCATCGACTTGAGCGTGTCAGCGAACCCGGCCGCGCCATCGGTCATGAAGTCGCCGTTCGCATCTCGCGGTACGTAGCAGTCCTGCTCACCGATGTAGTACGCCTTGTCGTAGCGAATGGCGCTGCCGTCACGATCCTCCAGGCCAGCCCGGGGCAGCACCATCACGGCACCGTTCATGCCCGAGACGACGTGGTACGGAGTCATCGATCCGCCCGGTGCGCAGTGATAGATGAACGTGCCTGGCCTGGTTGCCCTCCACCGCAACACGACCTGCTCGCCAGGCCGGACCTGCGTCAGGGCGCCACCGCCGAGGGCGCCTGTCGATGCATGAAAGTCGATGTTGTGCCGGAGGCGATTGCCGACGGGGTTCTTCAACGTGAGTTCAACGTAGTCGCCTTCGTGACAGACGATCAGCGGCCCCGGGAGCGAGCCGTTGAAGGTGAGCACATGAATCTCGGCTCCCTCGTCGTCGATCACCCGCCTGCCCTCCTGAATGAACATCTCGACCTCGACGATCTTCGGGCCGCCCTCGGCGACCTGGGTGTGATCCGGAACGAAAGGCGGATCGACAAGTTGTTGCTGAACTCGCGGCAACTCGTCTACATCGGACCGGGCCGGCGTAGTGCTAGCCGCCCCAGTTCCGGGCACCGTAGAGAGGGCGGCCAACGGGCCACTTGCCGCAAGGAATCCCCGTCTGCTGATTGTGGACATCATCACTTCTCCCCGGCCTCGCACAGCCTATTTGCGCGGAGCACCGACCCGGCGGCGGCGCGATTGCTCGATTGGCGCCGATCACTACGACGCTTCAACTCTTCGACGGCCGAACGACTCACCGCCCGGAAGCGCCGGTCGAGTCCGCCGCTTGGCCTGAGTCGTCGCTGTCCGCCGCGACGTAGTCGACGAGGCCGTTCAGCATCTCGTCGCTCGATTCCAGGCCCCAGGTGACGTCGACCGTCGGGTCGGGGTTCTCGGGGTTGTCGGCCGAGTTGTCGAAGGAGGCCTTCACACGGACTCGTGTCCCGGCCGGCAGCCGGATCGGCTCGGACAACTGGTAGGTCGTCTGCCAGTTGAAATCGTAACGGCTGACCCTGAGCAGGTCCCTGGTGCTGCCGTCAGGAAGCTCCGCGCTGAAGAACATGGACTTTCCGCGGTAGTGCATGTGCGGCGTGAACGCGTGAAGCAGGACGTCTTCCTCGAGGACACGGCTCGCCTCCGCTTCGTAGTTCGGGTCGCCCGCCGGGATGTTGATGCCGGCGTTCCAGACCGGCAGCGTGACCAGTTCCTTCTCGACTTCCTCGGGTTCGGCGAACCAGAGACCGATGCGGGTCGTGTCGGTCGCCGCCTCGCCCCTCGGGTGGTAGTGGAAGTCGCCGATCATCTTGCGGCCCTTCTGCAGCAGGCGGGCGGACCCTGCCGGGAACCGGTAGGGCTTGGCGCCCGCCGTCCAGGCCGCCATCCAGCTTTCCTGGTAGGACGCCCCCTCGGCGGCCCGCCAGAGGATGAAGTGATGGAGCACCTTGCGGTCTCCGGGCTGAACCTCGATCGCCCGGATCCAGCGATCCTCCTCGAATCCGGTCGTGATGAGCACGTCGCGAAACTCGTCCGGTCCCTCCGGCGCCACCTCCCAGGGATCGAACTCGAACACCCAGTCCGGTTCGCCGAACGTCCACTCGCCCGCGGCCTCCGGCTGCTCGTAGACCGGTTCGTCGCCTTCGCCGCGCGGCGCGCCGTTCGCCGCCCAGCGGGTGATCGCAGCGATCTCGTCGTCGTTCAAGCTGATGTCGTTCAACCACGGCCCGTAACCGGGGTCAGCGTCCCACGGCGGCATGTCGCGATTCTCGACCGCGCGGGCGATGGACCGGGCCCAGGGCCGCACCTCACGGTAGGTGCGCAGCGACATCGGTCCGATCTCGTCGGGTTGGTGGCAGGAGACGCAGTTGGCGTGGAGGATCGGTGCCACGTCCTCGACAAAGGTGGGCTGGGCGACGTTGAGGCCGACGGGGCCGTCCGGCGCCAGCAGAAGGACCGCTACCGAGGAGGCGGCGAGACGGATCAGGCGGGTGGTCTGGTGCATGTATGGACCTCTCCGGGGATCTGCGGAAGGGTCGGACGCCTCGGCGATCCTACCTTGGGCGCTCGCCACGCTTGTTCGCCGGAACGTTCTAGCCGAACTGCGGAGGATCTTCCTCGACGAGCCGTACGAGGCCGGCGCGGGAAGCGGACGAGCCGCCTTGCCGTCGGGTCCGCGCCGGGCGCTCTGGTCGAAGCGCACCTGCGGCCCGCTGAGACTGAGCCGCCCTCTGAGCTTTACGGCCTGTAAGCAGACAAAGCCCCTGCCCGACCGTTACTCCAGCAGATCGCCTTCTTCCCCGCTCTTGCTGCGCAAGAACACGGGCGCCGTCACGAACCACGACATCACGACACCTGGCACGACGAGAAGGTTCCACCCGAACAGCGCATCGAACGACCAGACACCTTCCGTTATAGCTAGAAACACCGTGACCATACCGAGCATCATCACGCCAAGTACGACCCGAACGATCTTCGTAGACAGAGGCACCACTACTCCCCCCAGACCCGGATGGCCTAAGGCCCTTTTGACCGACGACCGGCGTCAACCGGGCCGTCAGCTTCAGCCATAGCGTTCCCTCGTCCGAGCAGCATGTTCGCGGCACGTTTCCACGTCCCGAGCAGCACACACAGGACCAAGTCGCCCAGGAGGCCGAAGCCAACCTCTGCCCACATTCCAGCCCATGCACACCAGCCGATAGCGCATAGCGGCCGCGTCGGTCGTATCACCTGGTCGTATCGAGGCTGGAGCGCCCCATGAGGTCGGCGACGCTCACCACGTCCACGCCCTGGTCGAGCGCCCGCGTCGCGAAGGTGCGCCGCAGTACGTGCGGTGGAAACCGCCCGATCCTGGCCTGCTCGCGGCGCAGTTCCACGCTGCGCGTGGGCTTTAGTGCTACCCTGCCCGAAGAGAAAAACCAGGACTGCTTCGGAGAGGCCGATGTACCCCCCCCCCCCAGAATTCTCGCGGTGAAGGGCGGCGCCCGAGGGTTCCGGCTGCTCTCCTGTTTGCTGGTAGCGACAGCACTCCAGTCGGCGTCGGCGGCAGCCATCGTCTACGTCATGCCGACCGACCAGAGCATGGTGGACCGGTCGCCTTGCAGTGGAACGACTTGTCTCCTGCAGGATGATCGCTTCAGGGTAAAGGCGTGGTACTCCAGAGCTGGCGGTCCCGCCCAGAGCGCCGGAGCCGTCGAAGCAGCGCTGGCGGATTCCGCCGGGCTGTTCAGCGCCGGGAGCAAAAGCCCCGAACTGCTCGTCAGGATCGTCAATCAGTGCCGCACGACGGGCTACTGGGAAGTGTATGCCGGGGTCGCATCCGACGCCGCCTTCAGCGTTGCCGTCAGGCATCTCGAAACCAACGAACTCAAGTGGTTCCGCACTCGAAACGGGCAGTCCATCGCCGACACCGAGGCGTTCGCCTGCACGCGGCGCGACGACCGCGCATCGCCAGCCCGCCCCGGCAGCGCGGCGGACGGCGCGGCATGCAGTGGAGTGACCTGTCTCCTGCAGGATGATCGCTTCAGGGTGAAGACCCGGTACGTACGGGCCGACGGCCAGCGGAACAGGACAAGCAGGGCAGCCGACGCGATAGCGGCGGATCTCGGTGAGTCCGCCGGCCTCTTCACGTTCGACAGCGGTAACCCGGAGTTGCTGGTGAGAGTCGTCAACAGGTGTGGCACAAGCGGCTATTGGGCGATCTTCGCCGGCACCGCTTCGGACGCCGCCTTCAGCGTTGCCGTCAGGCATCTCGAAACCAACCAACTCAAGTGGTTCCGCTCAAGCCGAGGGCGGCCCGTCGCTGATTCCGAGGCGTTCGAGTGCGTGACGCCATCGCCGGAATTGTCGTACATCGGGCACGTCTCGGGATTCTCCGGCGGCGCCGACGAGGTCGAGGCCGTGCTGACGGGTCCCGGAACGCTCGAGGTCACCCGACCCGACAGCGCCGGGCACTTCGAGTTCCATGACATTCCGGCCGGCCGGTTCGCGATCAAGGTCGCCGCGCGAGGCTACCGGACAACGTCGGCGCGCATCGTCGATTTCCCGTTCCCCGAGGTGGTCGACCGCGAGTCGTACGAGGTCTCCCGGTTGCCGGCCGATCCGTTCACATACCACTGGGAAGAGGACCAGACGACCGCCGGTACCGAGTATTCCTCCAACGTCGTACAACCGCCGGTGGTGCAGTTCGACGGCGAGACCGTGGAAGTGGGCGTCGAGGCCGCGGCCCAGCATCTCAGGGCGCACTACAACATTCTCCTGGTCGGTCTGGGGTGGTCGCAGGAACATGCCTTCAGGCTGCTCGACACCATGGAGGACATCCCGCAGCCAACGCAACCGGCCAGCGTGTGGCGGCTGACCGACGACTTCATCGACGGCGACATCACCATCGCCGTCTCCGAAAACGGCGCGCGGGAAGTGACGATCTCCTCCGCCGCGTTCGTCAACGCCGCGCCACGGGTCGCCTCGGTGGACGGTAAGCGCGGTGTCTGGTTCTCGCGGCGTCTCCATCACGCCGCCGTGCGCTTCGTCACGGACAACGGCAGAGACGAAGAGGCTTACGAGAGGATCTTCCAGGAGCGGTACGGCGTCACCACCCGGATCGACGACTATCGAGAGTTGACACTACCGACGGGGGGAGAATCCCGCCACAACTTCCAGCCGTTCCAGGCGAACGAGATTCTGCTTCTCATCAACATGCTGGAGGAGATGCCCGCCGGCATGCGCAGCGTCGACGGCATGACTTACCTGGTCCGGCGTCTGAACGGCCTGAGGCACCCGCTCTACCCGACCTCGGCGGCGGTAGCCTGGCCCACGGCCGGCTACGTGGAGTTCATGGAATTGGCGTTCAGGAACCGGACCGAGAACCACATGCACCGGCTCATCGTCCACGAGAAGGCGCATTTCCTGTGGGAGCACCTGTTCGACGACCAGCTCAAGGAGGACTGGATCGAACTCGGCGGCTGGTACGAGGACGGAGACGCCGAGAGCGGATGGTCCACGACGAAGAACGCCGAGTTCGTCTCCGCCTACGCCCACCTCAAGGATCCGGACGAGGACATGGCAGAGACCATCTCCTTCTTCATCGTGAACCCGGACCGTCTCCGCGCCCGGTCGACGGCAAAGTACGAGTTCGTGCGCGACCGGATCATGCAGGGCGACATCTACGTCGCCCGCATTCGGGAGGACCTCACGTTCGAGGTCTACAACCTGTTTCCCGACTACGTCTACCCCGGCAAGATCAGGCGCGTGGACATCACCGTCGCGGGCGGGCCGGCCGAGGACAAGAAGCTCACGGTGGACCTGGAGTTGCACGCCCAGGAGGGATGGTTCGAAGGCGCGACCCGGGCCCTGACCCGTCTGGCCAGTGAGGTCGGCACCCACATCGACCTCTACTTGTTGCCGCTGGACGAACGGGGCAACTACCTGCCGCACGGCGAGGAGGGAACGCGGCTGCGCGGCGAGTACACGCTAAGCAAGTATCTGAAGGCTGGCTACTGGGTGCCCCTTCAGGTCATCCTCCGGGATTCGGCGGGCAACGAGCGCTACCAGCGCGCCAGCGACTTCGGCTGGATGATGCACGTGGACAACCCCCTGGAAGACTGGACGCCGCCCGAGTACGTGCCGTCGACCCTGGCGATGAGCACTTCCGTGTGGGAAGAGGACGGCACCGTCCAGGTGATCCACGTCGACTGGCTCGTCAACGAGGACACGGCCATGAGCACCTGGCAACCGTGCTACGCCGCCATCAACGACAACCGTCCGGATACGTACTCGTTTGCGGAGTACGGCCCGGCCAACGCCGCGATCCGGGCGAGCCACGAGTGCGGCGTCGACTTTCTGATGCCGAACTACATGCCCTCGTCCACCTACACCACGAACTCCATCGCCATGCAGGACGTGGCCCTGAACAGGAAGGACATCGAGTTCACCGGCGACCGCGCGGTCGAAGCGCCGCCGAACGTCGAACTCGAGACGACCAACCCGGACACCGAGCCTCCGGAGGTCGACCTGAACCGGATACGAATCGGCGCCGAACCGACCAACCCCCTGACGCCCAACGGCGAGACGAGGGTGACGGTGAGCTTCCCGCATCGGGACAACATCTCGGGGCTCGCCGTTTCGAGCCTCCTGCTGCGCGATCCGCAGGGTGGAGACCACTTCCACTACATCTACCCCGACGACAGGAACGACCTCTACCCGCGGCGAGATCCGACCGGATGGCGGGTGATGGAGCGCGTCGTGGTTCTGCCGCCCGGATCGATACCGGGCACGTGGGGCCTCGCCGAGCTCCTCGTGTACGACCGCGCCGGCAACTCGGAGTCGTACAACTTCGTGGAGATCGTTCGTTTCGTGGTGGAAGACGATAGCTGAGAACGAATTCGGACGGCAGGCCCTGGGACTGTCGTGCTGACAGTCCAGACGGACCTGGAGCGCTTCAGGCGGTGGAGCCCTAACACCCGCAGCCTGCGGGCAGCCATGCACTGAGCGCGACCGACACGCTGCCAACGGCCGTAACCGCAAGCGAGTTTCCGCATAAGGGAGGACGATCAGTAGTGGTAGCGAGCCGCCAGGAAGTACACGCGGTCGCCGCTGACCTCGTAAACCAGTCGATGTTCCCTGTCGATTCGACGAGACCATTGGCCAGCTAGCTCGTGTCGCAGGGGCTCAGGTTTGCCCTCGCCCTTGAACGGATCCCGCATGATGGCGTCCATCAACCTGAGTGTCCTCAGCGCCAGGCGACGGTTCGCCTTCGTCCAAAACGCGAGATCCCGCAGGAACACGGTACTGACCACCGCCTCCCTAGGACGCGCCAGCGTCATTCTTCCTCGAGCCCGAACTCCTCACGGATCGCGCTCACGTCCACCACGTGGCCTTCTCCCGCTCTGACCTGAGCTTTAGCCTTCCGCAGCCTCTCGGCGTTCTTCGAAGAGCGAAGTAGATACTCCGTCTCGATCCAGGAACTCAGATCGCTCGCCGCGACCAGGGCGACGGCCTCTTTCCCGCGTCGCCGGATCACCACCGGCTCATGTGTGTCGGTGACCTGATCCATGAGCGTAGCGAGATTCCGGCGCGCCCCGGTATAGGTGGTTTCCCTGATCATTGTGGTCCGCTCCCGTGTCGTTCACCGGTTGCGCCGCGCTGGGCAACACGTACAGGGACTTTGTACCACTATGAGCGGTACCGTCAAGCTCGGGGGGTGGCCCAGCGCCACGGGGACTCTGACTACGCTGGCGAGAACAGGCGGAGCGCCGCCCGCCACCGCCGGCAAGCGTCCGCGTCGCGTGCCCCCGCGGCGTCACTCGCCTTCCCCCGTCTGGGCGTATGGCACGGCGATGGCTGTCATGGCGTCCTTCTTGGCCCGCTCTCCGCGTCGGTCGTACCGCCTGGTGGTGTCGAGGCTCGCGTGCCCCATGAGGTCGGCGACGGTGGCCACGTCGACGCCCTGGTCGAGCGCCTGGGTGGCAAACGTGCGCCGCAGCACGTGCGGCGAGAAGCGTCCGATCCTGGCCTGCTCGCTGCGCAGTTCCACGCGGCGGGCTATGGCGCGGCCGGTGAGGCCGCGGCCGGCCCGCACCCGGCCGGCCTTGTCAACCGGCGCAAACAGCGGCCCCCCGTCGTCGCCGCGCAGTTCGAGCCAGGCGTTAAGCGCGTCCCGCGCGCCGTCGCCTATGTAGA
>JAPOVF010000331.1:13718-19225 GCA_026708285.1 Acidobacteriota bacterium | reverse complement strand
TATGGGCGTGAGCGATGTTTCGAGGGCATGCAGAAGCCAAGATCGACGCGAAGGGGCGGCTGAAGGTCCCAAGCGTCTTTCTCCGTCCCCTGCAGGAGCGGTACGGCTCGGACATCTTCACCACGTCGCTCCGCGGCGACTGTGCCTGGATCTACCCGCTTCGGAACTGGGAACAGGTGGAACGGCGGCTGGCCGGTCTGGCGTCCACGCACCGGTTGCGGCGGAAGTTCGAGGCCAGGGTCAGCTACTTCGGTCAGCAGAGCCGGCTCGATGCGCAGGGCCGGTTGATCGTTCCCAGTCGGCTTCGGGAACGGGCCGGGATCGAGGGCGGAGTCGTCGTCTTCGGCAAGTCGGACCGTCTGGAGGTCTGGAACCTCGAGCGGATGGAGAGTGAGCTCGAGTCGGATCCGTTCACCGACGAGGATCAGGACGAACTCACAGAGGACCTCGAAGCTCTCGAGGAGCTTCGCGGCGCGGACGGCTGACGATGTGGGCGCCGAACCGCGAACCGCTATCCACCAGCCCGTCCTGGTCGCCGAGGTCCTGCGCTTCCTCGCTCCGGAACGGGATGGCTGGTTCGTCGACTGCACGGTTGGCCTGGGCGGCCACGCAGCCGAACTCCTCGCGCGCTTTCCGGGCGCGCGGGTGCTCGGCATCGACCGCGACGAGGAAGCCCTTGCCCATGCCCGGCGCAGACTGCGCGGGTTCGGGGCGCGAGCCGTCCTGGTGCACGGCAACTTCCATTCCATCGACGAGATCGTCGCTGAGGCGGGCACGGGAAGACCGGCGGGAATCCTCGCCGATCTGGGCGTTTCGTCGCTGCAGCTCGACCAGCCGGAGCGCGGCTTCAGTTTCAGACGCTCCGGCCCGCTCGACATGCGCATGGATCAATCGACTCGATCGTCAACGAGGACTGCGAGGGACATCGTGAATCTGGAATCCCAGAGCGTGCTGGAAACCGTGCTCCGCGACTACGGCGAGGAGCGGCAAGCCCGCAGGATCGCCCGGGCCATGGTCGAGCGGCGTCGCCGCCGCCCGATCGAGACGACCGACGAACTGCGCGAACTGGTTCACGAGACGGTCGGGTCGTCGCGGACAGGACGGGGCCGTCGGGTGCCTGGCGGCCGGTCGATCGATACCGCGACGCGGACGTTCCAGGCACTTCGGATCGCGGTCAACGAGGAACTGTCCGGGTTGGGACCGGCCCTCGAACGGGCGGTGAGTCTGCTCGAGCGGGACGGGCGGCTGGTCGTCATCTCGTACCACAGTCTGGAAGACCGGATCGTCAAGCATCGGCTCCGCGCCAGCGCCCTGGGCGAAGTCGATCCCGTCACGGGTCGTCCGCGCGCCGAGACACGCCTGATCGAACTGATGACCAGGAAGCCGGTCCGGCCGCAACCGAGCGAGGTGCAGTACAACCCGCGGTCGCGGTCGGCCCGGTTGCGCGCGGCCCGGAGGCTGTAGCGGCACGGAGGAGATCCGGGAGCTGTGAAGACCGGCTACAGCGTCAGCAAGGAGATTGCGAATCCCTTCCTCGTGCGTCAGCGGGACCCGGGCCGGCTTCGCGGTCTGTGGCGGCTGGTGGCGATCGTCCTGCCGTTCGCCGCCGCGGTGTTCGCGTACACCTGGGTGCACGAACAGGGCCTGGAGGCCGGCTATCGGATCGAGGGGCTCGAGCGAGAACTCGAGGACGTGCTGCAGGAAGAACGGCTTCTCGAGTTGGAAGCCACGCGGCTCACCCGTCCTGAGCGGCTGTCGGCGGTGGCGGAACAACTCGGCATGGCGCCGCCGACGCTGGACCAGATGATCTTTCTGAGCTCGGAGAGTGCGTCCCTGGTCAGGGCCGGCACCGCCTCGGAGGCGGCGCAGTGACTGCGTTGGGACCGCGAGCTCGGGGCATGCGGCGCCGGTACGTCGGAAGGTTGACGATTCTGGTCGTGGTTGCCGGTCTATGGATGGGCGCGATCGGCTGGAAGCTCTTCGACCTGCAGATCCGCGGTGCCGGCAAGTACCGCGAGCAGGCCATGCGGCAGCAGCGCAGCGAAGTCGTCCTGAACCCCAACCGGGGGACGATCTACGACGCGCGCGGGCGAACCATGGCGGTGTCGGTCGAGACGCGGACGCTCTATGCAGAAACCGCCAAGGTCACCGATCCGGCGACGCTTGCGGCAGCCATCGCCCCCCTGGTCGGCGGCACGGAGGAACGGATCGAGGCCTTGCTGCAGAAACCCGGGCATGTGCCCCTGGCGCGGAAGCTCGACCGCGACCTGGCGATGGGCATCGACCTGTCCGCCTTTCCGGGCCTCTACTTCCTCGCCGAGAGCAAGCGCGAGTACCCGATGGGTTCGCTGATGGCCCACGTGCTCGGCTTCGTCGGGACGGACCGAAGCCTCGCGGGAATCGAACTGCGATACGAGGACGAGGTCGCGGGCGAGTCGGTCAGGAGGCACGTCCTCAGGGACGGTCAGCAGCGTCTGGTCGTCGTTGCCGGTTCCCTGGGCGAACCGAAACCCGGAGCGGACCTCCACCTGACGATCGACGCGACGATCCAGCACCTGGCGGAGCGGGCCCTGCGGGAAACGATCGAGTGGTCGAAGGCGAAGGCCGGAAACGTTGTGATCCTCGCGCCGGAGGATTCGGCGGTGCTGGCGATGGCCTCCTATCCGGCCTTCGACCCGAACCGGTTTGGCGACTTCGGCCCCGGCGAGCGCCGGAACCGGGCGCTGCAGGACTCGTACGAACCGGGCTCGACCTTCAAGACGATCACCGCGGCGGGCGCCTTCGAGCGGCAGGTGGTTCACGCCGACCAGATCCTGGACTGCGGCAACGGATCGATTCGCGTCGGCAAGGCAAGGATCAAGGACCACAAGCCCTTTCCCGAGCTACCTTTCCGCACCGCGATCGCCAAGTCGAGCAACGTCTGTGCGATCAAGGCCGGGCTGCTGGCGGGCGAACAGACGATGCGGGATCTCGTGTCGGCCTTCGGGTTCGGCGCCGCGACCGGAGTCGATGTTGGTGGAGAGCACCCGGGGATCGTGCCGCGGCGAGTCTGGGACCGTGAGACGACGGCCTACGCTTCGTTTGGCCATGGGCTCGCGGTGACGCCCCTGCAGCTTGCGAACGCGTACGCGGCGATCGCCAACGGCGGAGTGTGGAACCAGCCCTACATCGTGAGAGCCCTGGAGCGCGAGGGCGACATCGTTGACCTGCGTCCGACGGACCGCAGCCGGCGGGTGATCTCCAAGTCAACTGCGTATCGGGTCGTCCGACTGCTTGAGGAAGTCGTCGTCAGCGGCACCGGCAGGAAGGCCGCCATCGCCGGTTATCGGGTCGCCGGCAAGACGGGAACGGCCGAGAAATCCGACTCGGGTGGCTACTCGGAAACCGGCCGCGTCGCCGGTTTCGTGGGCATCGCTCCGTCTCGGGCGCCCCGGTTGGTCTGTCTCGTGATGATCGACGAGCCGACGGTCGCCACCGGTGGCGGCGAGGTCGCCGCGCCGGCCTTCCAGCGCATCGTCAGCGAAGCGCTGTTCTACCTCGGTGCGTCGCCTTCCAGTCAGCCGATGGGTTGGAGCCAGCCGGCGTGGCTGCGACCGTCCGAGCTGGAGGACGTCAAGGTCGCGGGCGCCGTCGAAGAGGAGAACGGGGAGCAGGGGGAGACGGGGACGGAAGGCGAGTTGTGGACGGCGAAGGCTTCGAGTTGATGAGACTCGGCGATGCGGTCGCCGACGTGGCGCTCCGGTCACCTCTGGGCATTGCCGCCGCCGACACGGAAGTCACAGGCGTACAGCACGACTCCCGCCGCGTTGAAAGCGGTGACCTGTTCGTCGCTTGGCGAGGCGACGTTCACGACGGGCGCCTCTTCGTTGCGGACGCCGTGGCGCGAGGCGCTGCGGCGGTGCTTGCGTTCGGCCCGCCGCCGGCCCCGGCGCCGGTACCGTGGCTGGAGGTCGACGATCCGCGCGCCAGCATGGGGTGCGTGGCCGCAAGGCTCTACGGCCACCCGGAACGCGAACTCCTGACCGTCGGCGTCACCGGCACGAACGGCAAGAGCACGACCGCGCAGTTGGTTGGCGCCTGTCTGACGCGGTCGGGCCGTTCCGCCGCGGTCGTCGGAACTCTCGGACGCACGGTTCATCTGCCGGGTTCAGCTCCGTCGGCCTTCGAGCCGCTGAGCCAGGCGGTGGAGGACCGCACCACGCCGGAGAGCAGCGACCTGTTCCGGATGTTGCGCCGAGCGGTGGATCTGGGCGCCCGGTCGGCGGCGATCGAGGTGTCGTCCCACGCCCTCGACCAGGGCCGGATGAACGGCATGAGCTTCGACGCGGCCGTGTTCACGAACCTGACCAGGGACCACCTGGACTACCACCAGTCGTTCGAGGCCTACTTCGCGGCCAAGCGCCGTCTGTTCTGCCTGCTTCGCCCTGGAGGCGCGGCGGTGCTCAATGTGGACGACGAGCACGGCCGTCGCCTTGCGCGCCTGATCGGGAGCGGCGGCAGCGTCGTGCGGTTCAGCGCTTGCGGACGCGTGGAGGCCGACGTGCGGGTGGTCGCCGCCGAACTCGATCTCGCCGGGATTCGCGCCGAGATCGAGACGCCGGCGGGCCGCGTCACCCTGAATAGCCCGCTCCTTGGCCGCTTCAACCTCGAGAACCTGGCCGCGGCGGTCGCCGCGGCTCAAGCCCTGGGCGTGCCGGAGGAAGCGATTCGCGATGCGGTAGCCGACCAGGCGCCTCTCTCCGGCCGGCTGGAACCGGTGGATCGTGGTCAGGAGTTCCCTGTTCTGGTCGACTACGCCCACACGGACGGCGGTCTGCGCGCGGCCCTCGCGGCGGTGCGGGAGCTGAGCGACCGCCGCATTGCGGTCGTGTTCGGCTGCGGCGGCGACCGCGACCGCGGCAAGCGGGAGCTGATGGGACGCGCGGCGGGAGAACTC
Source organism: Acidobacteriota bacterium (assembly GCA_026708285.1). GTDB lineage: Bacteria > Acidobacteriota > Thermoanaerobaculia > Multivoradales > Multivoraceae > Multivorans. The sequence goes on along the minus strand of JAPOVF010000331.1, from coordinate 14,289 downwards.
GCGGATCTCGCGATCGTCACGGACGACAACCCGCGCAGCGAGGAACCCGGGCTCATCCATGCCGCGATCGTCGCCGGCCTCGAGGCCGCCGGGGGCTGTGCCTGGGAAGTTGTCGGAGACCGGCGCCAGGCGATTCGCCGGGCGATCGCGGTCGCGGCGGCCGAACCGGGATGGACGGTCCTGATCGCGGGCAAGGGCCACGAGGCGACACAGACCTTTCGCGACAAGACGGTGCCCTTCCGTGACCGGGACGAGGCGGAAGCGGCGCTGGACGCAATGAACCGGGAGCGGGGCGGTGAGACGGCCCCTTGCTGATGCGGTCAGGATCATGAACGGTTGCCTGATCGGAGAGGTTGAACCCGGCGCCAGCTACCGGGGCGCGGCGATCGACTCGCGCCGGGTGGAGAGCGGCGAGCTGTTCTTCGCCCTGCCGGGAGAGCGGACGGACGGCCACCGCTTCGTCGCCGATGCCTTGGCGGCGGGCGCCGCGGCCTCGATAGTGGCGACGCCGGTCGACCGGGCGGGTGGTCCCCAGATCCGGGTGGGGGACGTCACCGCGGCGCTCCACGAT
>JAPOVF010000331.1:5441-13088 GCA_026708285.1 Acidobacteriota bacterium | reverse complement strand
CTGCCCCTGCACGGCCGGGTCAACGTCGAGAACTTCCTCGCCGCCGCGGCCTGCGCCCTGCGCCTCGGCGTTCCGATCGAGCGTGTCGCGGCGGCGGCGCGACGTGCGGGATCCGCGGCCGGACGCGGCGAGGTCGTGTCGCTCCCGTCGGGCGCGACCCTGGTGGATGACTCGTACAACTCGAATCCGGAAGCGGCGGAGCTGGCGCTTCAGGCCGCGCGCCTGCTCGACGGCCGGCGGCACGTGGCGATCCTGGGAGAGATGCTCGAACTGGGAAGCGCGGAACGCCGCTACCACCGGGAACTGGGCAGCGCCGCCGCCGATCTGGGCTTCGACCTGGTCGTGGGCGTCGGCGACCTGACGACGGAACTCGTGGCGGCCGCGGCCGAGGGCGGCACGGAAACCGTCTGGTTCGAGGACTCCCGGTCCGCGAGCGCCTGTGCGCCCGCCCTGATCAGAAGCGGAGACGTCGTGCTCGTCAAGGGTTCGCGCGGCTCGGCGCTCGAGCACGTCGTCGTGGCGCTGCGGCGGGAAGAGGCGAACTGATGCTGCTCGACCTGCTGCTGCCGCTCGGCGAGAGGATGGCGCCCTTCAACGTCGTCCAGTACATCACCTTCCGCTGCGCCTGCGCGGCGCTTACGGGCGTCGTGCTGAGCCTGATGCTGGGCCCCAGTTTCATCCGGGCTGCGCGGCGTCTCTCGATCGCCCAGGAGATCCGCGAGGAAGGTCCGGAGCGGCATAAGAGCAAGGCCGGCACCCCGACCATGGGCGGGCTGCTCATCCTGACCGCGGTGATCGTGCCGACCCTGCTGTGGGCCGACCTTTCGAACGTCTACGTCTGGCTGGCGGTCGGCACGACGATCGCGCTCGGGGCCGTCGGCTTCGCCGACGACCTGCTCAAGGTCAGGCGGCGCCACAGCAAGGGCCTGAGCATGAAGGCGAAGTTCGGCCTTCAGCTCGCGGTGGGCGTGGCGCTCGGCGCCGGCCTGGTCGGCCTGACGCCGCTCGATACGAACCTGAGCTTCCCGTTCTTCAAGACCCTTCTGCTCGAGCTCGGGCCGGTCTACATTCCCTTCGTCGCCATCCTGATCGCGGCCTCCTCGAACACGGTGAACCTCACCGACGGGCTCGACGGCCTGGCGATCGGCGCCGCCCTGGTGGCGGCCGCCACGTACGCGATCTTCGCCTACATCGCGGGCAACTCGGTCGCCGCCGGCTACCTGCAGGTGTCCTACGTCCCCGGGGCGGGCGAGGTGGCGATCATCTGCGCTGCCCTGGTCGGGGCCAGCCTCGGCTTCCTTTGGTTCAACGCCCATCCGGCGCAGGTGTTCATGGGCGATGTCGGTTCGCTCGCCATCGGCGGCACGATCGGAGCGGTTGCCGTGCTCTCGAAGCAGGAGCTGCTGCTGGTGCTGGTCGGCGGGCTGTTCGTGCTGGAGGGGCTCTCGGTGATCGTCCAGGTGGCGTCCTTCAAGATGACCGGGCGCCGGGTCCTGCGCATGGCCCCGCTCCACCATCACTTCGAGCTCCGCGGCTGGAGCGAGAACCAGGTGATCGTCCGGTTCTGGATTGTTGCGGTGCTGTTCGCGTTTCTCGGGCTTTCGACCCTGAAGTTGAGGTAGCGGTCTTGGTCGAGGCGAACAGCGGCATGTCTCCGAATCCGGCGCCGCCGGTTTCCGGCTGGCGGAGTGCCCTGGTCTATGGGCTGGGCCTGTCGGGCGTGGCGGCGGCGCGGGCGTTGAGCGACCGCGCGATCCGGGTGGTGGCCGTCGACGGCCGTCCGGTTGCCGGTCTGGGATCCGCGGCGAGGGAACTCCTGCGCACCGGACGGGTCGAGACGTTGCTGGACGAAGAGGCCGACCTCCCGTCCGACATCGACGCCGTCGTCCTGAGTCCCGGCGTGCCGCCCAACCGGCCGTTGCTGCAGAACGCCCGGTTGGCGAAGACGCCAATTCTGGCCGAGGTGGAACTCGCCTACCGTCTACTGGAAGCGTCGTCCGTGCCGACCGTCGTGGCGATCACCGGCAGCAACGGGAAGAGCACGACGACCGCGCTGACCGGCGCGCTGCTGGAAGCGGCCGGCTACCCGGTCGAAGTCTGCGGCAACATCGGTACGCCGCTCTGCGCCCGCGTCGACGGACCGCCGGGGCGCGTGTTCGTCGTCGAACTCTCGAGCTTCCAGCTCGAAGCGGTGGACCGTTTCCGTCCCCGCGCGGCGGCGCTCCTGAACATCAGCCCCGACCACCTGGACCGCTATCGCAGCGTGGCCGAGTACGCGGCTGCGAAGGCGCGCATCTTCCGCAACCAGACACCCGGAGACATCGCCGTGGTGAACGGAGACGATTCGGAGGCGCGCCGACTCGGGAGCGCCCGCGAGGGGGCGACGGCCCGGGTCAGGCGGCGTTTCTTCTCACGGCTCCGGCAGGTCGAGGATGGTTGCTACCTCGACCGTGACCGCGTGATCGAGGTGGGGCCGGACATCCGGCGCGAGCTGTTCCGGCTCGACGACCTTGCGCTCGATGGGCTGCACAACGTGGAGAACGCGATGGCGGCCGCGCTGCTCGCGTCGGCGGTCGGCGCGGATCCGAGCGGCTTCGTCTTGGGTCTTCGGGGTTTCGGCGGGTTGCCCCACCGAATGCGCCTGGTCGCGACGTTGGGCGGCGTCCGCTACTACAACGATTCAAAGGCGACGAACCCCGCGGCGTCCACACGGGCCCTGGCCGGCTTCGAAGACGGCTCCGTTCACCTGATCCTCGGCGGTCGCGCCAAGGGAGAGGGTGCCGACTTCGCCGAATTGGCGGCCGCGGCGGCCACCAAGGCCACTGCGGTCTACCTGATCGGGGAGGCCGCGGACGCGATCGAGTCCGTGCTCGAAGCCGGCACGGCGCGTCGCCGCTGCGGTTCGCTCGAACGGGCGGTCGAGGCGGCGTCCGCCGCGGCGAGCCACGGGCAGAGCGTGCTGCTCTCGCCGGCCTGTGCCAGCTTCGATCAGTTCGAGGACTTCGCCGACCGCGGCCGGCAGTTCGAGCGTCAGGTGAGAGCGCTGGCGGCGGTTGGGGGAGACGACGGCGATGGCTAAGAAGCTCGCCATCGACAAGGTGCTCTTCACCGTCGTCGTCGTGCTCGTGGTGGGGGGGCTGGTGATGGTCTATTCGGCCAACCCGCCGGACCCCGACGGCGGCCTCAAGCGGCAGTTCATCACGCAGTTGGCGGCGGCGATCGTCGGCTTGGTGTCGATGCTGGTCCTCATGAGCATCGACTACCGGCGCTGGGCCAGACCGTGGCTGGTGTATCTGGGGCTCGGCGTTTCGCTCGGGCTGCTCGGCATCGTGTTGACGGCGCCCCCGATCAACGGCAGCAGTCGGTGGTTGTCCCTTGGGCCGCTGACGTTCCAGCCGTCCGAGTTGGCCAAGGTCGCGGTCATCCTCTTTCTCGCGTACCAGATCCACCGCTGTCCCGAGGGCGTCAGTCAGCCCAGGGTCCTGGTGCCTTGCGGGGTCGGGGTCGGCCTGGTGACCCTGCTCGTGTTGCAGGCCCCGGACTTCGGCAGCGCCGCTCTGATCCTCGGGATCTCCGCGGTCATGCTGTTTCTCGCCGGTCTGTCCTGGCGCTGGATCGTGCCGGGGCTGCTCGTGTTCCCGGCTCTGCTGGGCCTCTTCATCTGGTCGGAGCCCTACCGCGTGGAGCGGGTCATGGGCTTCCTTTCACCGGAGACCGATCCCTCCGGAAGTGGCTTCCAGGTGCTGCAGTCGAAGATCGCGATCGGTTCCGGCGGCATGGTCGGCCAGGGCCTGGGCGAGAGTGCTCAGAAGCTCTACTTCCTGCCGCTCGCGACTTCGGACTTCATCTTCTCGATCGTCAGCGAGGAGCTGGGGTTGATCGGCGCCGCGGCGGTGCTGGCCGCCTTCGTCGTTCTCGCCTGGCGAGGCTACCTGGCCGGCCATCGCGCTCCGGACGCCTTCGGCCGGTTCCTCGCCTGGGGGCTGACATCGGCCCTCCTGATCCAGGCCCTCGTCAACATCAGTGTCACCGTCGGACTGGTGCCGGTCACCGGTACGCCTCTACCGTTCCTGTCGCACGGCGGATCCTCCCTGGTCATGACCATGGTCGCGTGCGGCCTGCTGCTGAGCGTTTCGGAGCATGGATGAGCGCTCGCAACCACCGCCCTTCGGTGGTGTTCTCCGGTGGTGGGACCGGTGGCCACGTGTTCCCCGGCCTGGCGGTGGCCGAGGAACTCAGGAGCCTCGGTTGGCGCACGGCCTGGATCGGCCGCCGACAGAGCCTGGAAGAGCGTCTGGTTGGTGCGGCGGGCCTCGAGTTCAGGGCGCTGCCGGCGCGGGCCTTCGTGGACCGCGGGCCGGCGGAGCGCGTCATGGCAATGGGCGTTCTGGCGGCGTCCACGCTGCGTGCCGTCGTGCTGCTGCGCCGGCTTCAGGCGGCGGTGGTGTTAGCCACCGGGGGCTACGCGTGTGCTCCGGCCGCCTTGGGGGCCCGCCTGTGCGGATCGGGCCTCTACCTGCTCGAGCCGAACGCGCAGTCCGGGGCGGCGAACCGGTTGCTGTCGCGGTTCGCCACGGAGGCGGGGACCGCCTTCGAATCCGCGGCGAAGCAGTTGGCGTGCGAGGTGCGGCAGGTCGGGGTGCCGGTGCGGCGGGCTTTTCGGCAGGTCAGCGAGCCGCGGTTCCTTGGCGATCGCACGCGGGTGCTCGTGCTTGGCGGCAGTCAGGGCTCCGACGCTCTCAACCGGCATCTGCCGGGTCTGTTCGCCCGGGCCGCCCGGAAGACGGCCATCGAGGTGACCCACCAGGCGGGCCCTTCGCAGGTCGGCGACACGCGCGCCCGCTATCGAGCTCTCGTGGCGCCGGCGCTTGGGGTAACGGTCGAGGGGTTTATCGAGGACACAGCGGCCGCGATGGCGGTTCACGACCTGATCGTTTCGCGGGCCGGGGCCGTGACGGTGGCGGAAGTGACCGCGGCCGGCCGGCCGGCGGTCTACGTTCCGCTGCCGCTGGCCGCGGGGCACCAGCGCGGCAACGCGCGGGCGATGGTCGATGCGGGGGCTGCGATCCTCGTCGAGCAGGACGATCTGGGGACCGAGGCGGCCAGAGAGCGTTGCGGCGAACTGATCGCGGATCACGACCGGCTTGCGGCCATGGCCGGGTCGGCGCGTGCTCATGGCGGCGGCGATGCCGCGCGCGCGGTAGCGGAGCGGGTTCGTGCGATCGCAGACGCTTCCATGGCCGGGAGGGCGGGCTGATGCCGCTCTTCCTTCGTACCGCGGATCTCGAGCGGATTCACTTCGTCGGCATCGGCGGAGCCGGCATGAGCGGCATCGCCGAGATCCTCCTCAACTACGACCTCGCGATCAGCGGTTCCGACCTGGAGACGAGTGAAACGACGGAACGCCTTGCCGGACTCGGCGCGTCCGTCTTCGTCGGCCACTCGGCGGAGAACGTGGAACAGGCCGACCTCGTCGTCGTCTCCTCGGCCATACCCGACGCCAACGAGGAGGTCGTCGCGGCGCGCCAGCGGGGTGTCCCGATCGTCCGCAGAGCCCAGATGCTGGCCGAGTTGATGCGGCTCAAGTACGGCATCGCGGTCGCGGGCACCCACGGCAAGACGACGACGACTTCACTCATCGGCAGTGTGCTGACCGGCGCGGGACTCGATCCCACCGTCGTCGTCGGTGGCCGGCTCCGCGTGTCCGGCACGGGAGCGCGCCACGGCAGGAGCGAGTACCTGGTCGCCGAGGCGGACGAGTTCGACCGCAGCTTCCTCGATCTGGCGCCGGTGATCGCCGTGATCACGAACATCGATGTCGATCATCTCGACACCTACCGCGACCTGGCCGACATCAAGGATGCCTTCGTCCGCTTTGCCGGCCGGGTTCCCTTCTTCGGCCAGATCATCGCCTGCGTCGACGACGAGAACGTGAGGCATCTGCTCCCCCGCCTCGCGGACAGGCGCATCGTCACCTACGGCTTCGGTTCTCGCGCGGATCTGCAGGCCCTCGACGCGGAGCCGACCGCTTCCGGCGTCCGGTTCGAAGTCGTGGATTCGGCCGCTGGCCGTGTTGGCGCACTCGAGCTGCCGATGCCCGGTCGCCACAACGTGCTGAACGCGCTGGCGGCGGTGGCGACGGCCCGCGCCACGGGAGTCGATTTCGAGACGGCGGCGGGCGTCCTGTCCGGTTTCTCGGGCGTGCACCGGCGCTTCGAGCGGGTGGGAAGTTGGCGGGGAGCAACCGTGGTCGACGACTACGCGCATCACCCGACCGAGGTCGAGGCGACCCTGTGCGCCGCCCGGGAGGTCCTGGATACGACTTCGCGGGAGGGTCGGCGGCCCCGGATCCATGCCGTGTTCCAGCCCCACCTGTTCAGCCGCACGCGGGACCTGGCGGACGACTTCGGCCGTGCCCTGTTGCTGGCTGACAACGCCCTGGTGACCGATATCTACGCGTCGCGCGAGAAGCCGCTGCCCGGAGTGAGTGGCGGGCTCGTCGTGGCGGCGGCGGCCGCCGGGGGTCATCCCAGTGTCGGAGGATGCGGTCCCTGGCGGCAGGCCCCTGAGCACCTCCGTGGGGTGGTTCGTGCGGGAGACATGATCCTCACCCTAGGCGCCGGGGACATCTACCGTCTGGCTCGACTGCTCGTTGCGGACGGGGAGGCCGGAAGATGAGCTGGGGCAGGAGGCGCGGGACACCGCTCGCGGGGCGCCGGACCGTTCGCCGCCGTCGCCCGCGGCCGGTCGCCTGGCTGGCGATCGGGGCGGGAAAGGTCCTTCTCGGCGTGGCACCGGTCGTGGGGGTCGGTGTGTGGCTGGCGACGGCGCCCGTGTTCGAACTGAAGGCCGAGATTGGCGTCGAGACCGGGGCGCGGGTGACCGAGGAGTGGGTGCGGGAGCGGCTCGCCGGCCTCGTGGGCCGCAACCTCCCGATGCTCTCCCTGGAACGCGCTACGGCCCGGCTCGAGCACGAGTGGGTGCGCGAGGCGAAGCTGGTCAAGCGGCTTCCGAACGAACTCGATGTGGAGATCGTGGAACATGAGCCGGCGGCCGTGTTCGAGTCCGGAAAGCGGGCCTGGATCATCGACCGGGACGGCCGGGCCATCGTGGAATGCGAGCGCGCCGCCGATCTCTGCGAAAGCACTCTGGTCCGGGTGTCGATCCAACCCGGGCTTCTCGGGGAGCGTGCGGGGACGAGTCCGGCCCGGCACCGGAGTGTTTCCGGACCCGCCTCGAGAGATGTTCCGGGCGAAGCGCTGGCGCGGACGTTGAAGCGGAGCGTGACTGTCGCGGACGAGGTGAAGTCGTTCGGCTGGGGCCGCGAGGTGTTCGCGGTCGGAGTTCTGAGCGACGACGACTATCTGCTTGAGCGCGGCGGTCGGCCGGCGACCGTTCTGGTGCGCGGGAGTGATCTGACGGCGAAAGGCTCGGTGTTCCAACTGCTGCAGGCGGCGATCCGGGAACACAGCGATCCCGAGGTCGTCGATCTGCGGTTCAGGGACCGGATCGTGCTTTCGGCGGGGGCGCCGGGCGCCGACCTCGAGGCCGCCGCAGGTGTGAGTGCAGGAGGAGATCCCTCTTAGCAGGGGAGGACGAGAAGATGCCGAGAACGGACACGCGCCTGGTAGCCATCGATGTCGGCTC
>JAPOVF010000331.1:0-5021 GCA_026708285.1 Acidobacteriota bacterium | reverse complement strand
CCGGCTCGAAGCCAAGGTTCACCTGGTCATGGGCCACGCCCCCAGAACCAGGACGCTGGTTCGTTGCCTGAACGAGGCAGGAGTGGAGGCGGCGGAGGTCGTGTTCGAGCCGCTGGCGACGGCGGAGGCCGTCCTGCTTCCCGATGAACGCGAACTCGGCGTTCTGCTGCTGGAAATCGGTTCCGGCACCTGCGGATTCGCCTTCTACCACCAGTCGGAGGTCCAGCACAGCGGTGTCCTTCCGTTCGGCGCCAGCCACTTCACGGCCGACCTGGCCTCCGTTCTGCGAACGTCGTTCGCGGGCGCCGAGACGCTGAAGCTTCGCCACGGCTGCTGCCTCCCCGGACTGGTTGACGGCGGCGAGGGAGTGAACGTGCCGACGGTGGGGGGAGGCGCCAGCAGGACGATCGAGCGGGCGAAGCTCGCCGAGATTCTGCAGGCGCGTGCCGAGGAGATGTTCCATCTCGTTCAGGTCGAGATGGAGAAAGCGGGCTGCGCCGACCAGCTCCGGGGTGGAGTCGTCCTGACGGGCGGCGGTTCGAAGCTGGCCGGTCTGCCGGAACTGGCGCAGCAGTTCTTCTCGAGCGACGCCCGCTACGGCGTGCCGCTCGGTCTCACCAGCGAGATCGAGGGTCTTACCGATCCGAGCTGGGCCACGGCCGCCGGCCTGGTGCGTTACGCGATCGCCGAGGAGCAGGCCCGCTTGCCGCTCGTGCGCCAGGGCTCCGTTCGCGGAGTGCGCGGCGTGATGGGCAGCCTGCGCCAGATGTTCAACGATCTTCTCTGATCTTGAGTTACTGAACCGGAGGGTTCGAAAGGGAGAGTGCCATGATTCTGATGGAAGAGCAGCAGCCGGCCGCGATGGAGCCGCCCCTCGATGAGACGGCTGTCTCCGAGGAGAACTTCGGTCCGGCCAAGATCAAGGTCGTCGGTATCGGCGGGGGCGGCGGCAATGCCGTCAACCGGATGATCGCCAGCAAGCTGAGCGGCATCGAGTTCATCGCGGCCAACACCGACCTGCAGGCGCTGCGGCGATGCGAGGCGGAGACGAAGCTCCAGCTTGGGCAGAAGATCACCCGTGGCCTGGGTGCGGGCGCCGATCCGGACATCGGACGCAACTCTGCGCTGGAGGACACGGACAAGATCCTGGACGTGCTGAACGGCGCCGACATGGTCTTCCTGGCGGCCGGGCTCGGCGGTGGAACCGGAACGGGCGCGGTGCCCATCATCGGTTCCCTGTCGGCCGAGGTCGGGGCCCTGACCGTGGCCGTGGTGACCAAGCCGTTCACCTTCGAGGGCCGGCGGCGAATGCTGATCGCGGAGCGTGGTCTCGAAGAGCTGCACAAGGCGGTCGACACGGTCATCGCGATTCCGAACGAGCGGTTGCTCAGCTTCGTCGATCGCGGCACGACGCTCTCCGAGGCTTTCCTCACCGCCGACGACGTTCTGCGCCAGTCGGTTCAGGGAATCAGCGACCTGATCACGATGCCCGGCGAGGTGAACGCCGACTTCGCGGACGTGCGGGCCATCATGTGCGACCAGGGGATCGCCGTGATGGGCACGGGTCAGGCGTCGGGAGACAACCGGGCGCTCGAGGCGGCTCAGCGAGCCGTGTCGTCGCCCCTGCTCGAAGACGCTTCGATCGAGGGCGCCGGTGGCTGCCTGATCAACATCACGGGCGGCAAGTCGCTGACCCTGCACGAGGTGGCCGAGGCGGCCCGCATGGTCACCGAAGCGGTGGATCCGAACGCGAACATCATCTCCGGCCTGGTGGTCGACGAGACGATGGACGAGGAGATGAAGGTCACCGTGATCGCGACCGGCTTCGCCGAAGATCGGCAGCCGCGCCCGGCTGGTGCGGAGGAGATGCCCGAGGGGGATCAGGCCGCGGATTCCGCGGAAGGTCTGGCCGCCGGCGAGGCGGCGGAGGCGGGTACGGAGGGCAGCGCGGGCGAGGACGGGGAGTCCGACGAGTCCGGCTTCCGGGACCGCCTGCTCGCGGAGCGCCACGAGATCGATCCGGGCGGCTACGGGCCCAATTGGAGAAACGTCGACGACTACGACATCCCGACCGTCCTGCGCAAGCAGATGGACTGAGCGCCGCGGCGGCTACGGACCGCCCTGACCTGGAGAAACGTGGACGACTACGACATCCCGACCGTCCTGCGCAAGCAGATGGACTGAGCGCCGGCTTACATCCGCTCGGGCAAGGGCACGCCGAGAATCCCGGCGAGCGCTTCGAGGGAACGGACGAAGATCTGCGTCGCGGCGAGACGCGCGTCGCGGAAGTCGGCGTCCCGCTCGTGCAGGATGGGATGGCGGTGGTAGATGGCGTGGAACTTCTGCGCCAGCTCGACTGCGTGCCTGGCGATCAGGGAGAGTTCCAGCGTGGTCGCGGCGCGCTCGACCGTGTCCTGGCACTGCGAGGCGAGCAGCACCAGGTCCCAGAGGTCATCGGGCCATGCCTCGACGGGGAGTTCGGCGGCGCGGCCGGGGCCGACCTCCTGCGGCAGGCCTTCTTCCATCAATCGACGGCGGATGTTCCGGGCGCGCACGATGGAGTACTGGAGATAGGGGCCTGACTCGCCTTCGAACGAAGTGGCCTCGTCGATGTCGAAGGCGATCACACGCGTCGTGGTCGCCCGCGCCATGAAGAACCGCAGCGCCGCGGTCGCGATCTGACGCGCCAGCAGCTCAGCGTCCGGGTCTTCCGCGCCAGCGGGGTCGGAGTCGCCGCGGCGAACCGCGATCTCAGCCCGGCTCTTCGCTTCGAGCTGGTCGAGCAGGTCGTCCGCCTTGACGCCAATCCCCTTGCGGCCCGACATCTCCAGCCTCGCGTCGCCGCTGAAGCCGAGCTGCTCCGCAGTCCGGGCGGACAGGGCGACCATCTCGTAGGCGAAATGGACGCTCGCGTCGGCCTGGCGCGTGTGACCGAGCGCTGCCACGCCGGCCCGCACGATCCGCTGCAGGTAGGCCTGGCGGGCGTCGATCACGTTGATCACGCGGGTGCCGGCGCCGAAGGCCGGCGCCTGTTCGCGCGCCGGGCCGCCTCCTGCGCCGATCGGTGCGGTTTCCCACAACGGTCCGTTGCCGCGACGGGCGTACTCGAAGTCGCGGCCGAGCAGACCGAACTTCCAGAGCTGGTATGCGATGTCCTTGCCGACGTACGTCACCGTGCCGTCGGACCGCACAATCACCTTGTCCGGATCTTCCAGGCCCTGGAACTCCTCGCTGCCGCGAAGCGGCATGACCCAGCAGCCGGCGTTCTTACCGGTGTCCTCGAACTTGACCGCGCCGCTCTCCTTGAGCTTCTCGAACGCGGCGACGAAGAAGTCCAGGCGAAGGATCTCGCTCTCGCGGGTGAGGAGGTCGTAGTCGACGTCGATTCGGCGCATCGTGCCCAGATGGCGGCCGACGATCCGCCGCGCGACCAGGCGGCCGGCCTCCGCCCGTCGGCCGTGACCCGCCTCCAGGGCGTGAAGTGTGCGGCGCCGGAGTTCCAGCCGCTCGGGATCCGCCTCGTACCAGTGGCCGACTTCGCTGTAGACGTCCCAGCAGGTGTAGTCGAACGGCTCGGGGAGGGCTTCGATGTCGGCGACGGAGCAGTCGCGGAGATCGAGGAAACCGACCACCACGTCGGCGACCTGGACCCCGGTGTCGTCGATGTAGTTCTGGACTTCGGTCGCGTGGCCGAGACTGCGGAGCGAGCGCGCCAGCACGTCGCCGAGGACGGCGTTGCGCAGGTGGCCGATGTGCGCCGCCTTGTTCGGATTGATGTTCGTGTGTTCGACGATGACCTTGGCGAGAGGATCGACGCTGGACGAAGGCGCCACCGGAATCGCTTGGAGCATCGCGGTCGCGAATCCGGTCCGGTCGAGGTGGAAGTTGACGTAGCCCGGGCCTTCGACCGTGATCCGGTCAAAGCCCGCCGGCGGATCGATGGCCTCGGCCAGACGCTCCGCGATCGCGCGCGGTGCCTGCCGGAGTTCGCGCGCCAGGTGCAGTGCGCAGGGACTCGCGAGGTCGCCAAGCCGCCGCTGAGGCGGTACTTCCACGGTCGGCTCGTGATCGAGCCCGAAGACGTCGGACAGGGCGCCCCGTAGCACGCTGGCGACCAGGAATCGTTTGCGCTGCAGCATCGGAGTGGCAGTCTAGGAAGTCGCGCTACGGGAACGCAATGGAGTGGTCCTTCCGCGTGCTACCCTGACCACGTGAATCGCTAGCGCGTGACCGGCCTCTGTGCCGGGTTGCCCGCTGAATACAAGAGCTCAGTACCTGGTCGGAGTAGCTACCCGACCTTGGCGAATAGGTGGGAACCGTGCCAGTCATGCGCATGGCGATTCACCGGCCCGGCTTTCCCGTTGGCCGTGCTATGGTTCCGGCGTGAATCGCCTTCGGCTCCGTGTGGCAGGTCGTTCAAGTACGGCTATCCGCCGAATGCAGTAGCCGCCTTTCCGGGATGGTGTAGCTGACCAACCCGGCAAACGGGCGGGAACCGTACCGTAGCTTGCTACGCGGTGTGGTGATTTGCATCGCTCGACTTCACTCCCGGAGTCGGCAACACTTGGAGGTGAATCGCCATGCCGCAGTGTCGCGTTGCCCACTTGGGCACTGACTCGCCCTCGCGCCCGAGACCGGTCGAGGTTTCGAGGAGCCGTGAGGTCGGGAGAGGCGCGAGATGACCGAGTCGGGCGTTCTGTTGATCGCCGCGGCGGCCGTCATAGCGGTCTGCGCCGCTCCGGTTCTCTATGTGCTGTGGCGGGATCGGGCCCGGATCTGGTCGCTCGAACAGCGGTTGTTGCGGCTGGAGGCGGGCCAGGACAGCGTGGCCCGTTTGGATCGGGTGGCGAGGTTGGAGGGGCGCTTTGAGCGTGCCCTGCGGCTTGATGATGCGTCGGAGCGGTTGGCGAGGCTTGAGGCTGTATCTGAGCGTTTCCCATCGGTGGAGGATCGGGTGAGCCGTGTTGCCGGTGTACTGGAGTTCTTCGCCGAGGGCGATCCGCGGGTGCTGGACCAGTTGA
>JAPOVF010000011.1 GCA_026708285.1 Acidobacteriota bacterium | reverse complement strand
CGACAGTGCTTCTCGTACAAACCGGCTCAGTTCCTCGTTCACGGTTTCTCCTCCGCGTTGTTGACGTTGTCAACATTACACGCGATTCCCCGCCGCGTCAACACCGATGGTTAACATGCGCGCCCATGACTTCTTCCGCCGTTCTCGACGCCCTCCGATCCCTCGACACCCCCACCGTCTGCAACGCGCTCGAGGTCGTGGCGCCCAAGCGCCGCGGTCACGGCTATACCGTGGACCCGCTCGTGTGCGCACGGCCCAACCTGCCGCCCATCGTGGGCTTCGCGCGTACGGCGCGCATCCGGGCCCAGCACCCGAACGCCGCGGACCCGAAGCAGGCACGGCGGATGTCCATCGGCTACTACGAGTACCTGGCCTCCGGCGAAGGTCCCACGATCACGGTGATCGAGGATCTCGACGACGGCGCCCGCGGCTACGGCGCCTTCTGGGGCGAAGTGAACTCGAACATTCACCGCGGTCTGGGCTGCCTCGGCGTGATCACGGACGGCAGCATCCGCGACATGGACGACATCGCCGATGGCTTCCAACTGCTGGCCGGGCGCGTCGGACCCTCGCACGCCCACGTCCATGTGGTCGATTTCGGCGGCCCGGTGACCGTCGCCGGCATGGCGGTCTCGGATGGCGACCTGATCCACGCCGACCAGCACGGCGCTGTCGTCGTCCCCGCCGACATCGCCGACCAGGTCGAAGCCGCCGCCGACCTGATCGCCCGGCGCGAGCGGGTGATCATCGATGCCGCCAAGCAGCCCGACTTCGACTTCGAGAAGCTGAAGGCCGCCTGGGGTCAGGCGGCCGAGGTCCACTGAGGCCCGATCAGGCCAGCACGGGATCGATCGGCGTGATGATCCCGAGCGCGTCCTCGATCGCCTGTGCCGCTTCGAGACAGAGACCCTCGCGGTAACGGCCGCCGATCACTTCGACCACCTGGGGGAGGCCGTTGGCGACGCCGGTCGGCAGGCACACGGCAGGCAGGCCGAGCAGGTTGAGGGCGACCTCGAAGCGCATCTGATCGAGAACGTCGCCCGGTTCCTGCAGATCGTAGCCGACGACGAAGGGAGGCTGGGTCATGATCGGAGCCAGCGTGATCGGGTAGTCCTCCTGGAACTCCTGCCAGACGCTGGCGATCCGGTGACGCTGGCCGTACATCGCCTCGTACTCGCTCGGCGACTCGACCCCGAACATGTCGAGCGCCCGCACCAGGAAGTCGTAGGCCGCCGGTGACATGACCTCCTTGAGCGCCTGCCGGGCCGTGTTCAACTCATAACCGAGGAAGACCTCCCAGGCCCGCCGCGCTTCCGCCGCCATCGGCGGTTCGACCTCTTCCACCGCGTACCCCGCCGCCTCCAGCGCCTCGCCTGCCGCGCGCACGGCGGCGGCGATGTCCGGGTGAGTCGAACCGCCACTGGGCTCCGGCACCAGCGCGACCTTGACCGGCGCAGCCGGCGGTTCCAGGTCGAGGGCAACCGGGACCGACCACGGATCGCTGCGGTGGTACCTCCCCAACAGCTCGTAGGCGGTACGCAGATCGGCTACGCGGCGCGCCATCGGACCGTCGACGGCCATCAACTGGCCCGACATGCTGCCTCCCGTGGCGCTGGCGATGCGCCCCAACGTCGGCTTGAGCGACGCGATGCCGTTGCACTGGGCCGGGATCCGGAGCGAACCGCCAATGTCGTTGCCGAGCCCGAGGCAACTCATGCCGCTAGCCAGCGCGGAACCTTCGCCGCCACTCGAACCGCCGACGTTGCGGTCCGCGGCCCACGGATTGCGCGTGACGCCGTAGAGGTAGCTGTCCGTATGGACCCTGAGGCCGAGATCGGGCAGGTTCGTCCGGGTCAGGACGATGGCGCCGGCCTCCTTGAGGCGCGTCACGATCAGCGCGTCCTCCTCGGCGTTCTCCTCGGCGAACGCCGGAACGCCGTTCGTGGTCGGGGTGCCGGCGACGGCGATGTTGTCCTTGACCGAGATCGGCACGCCGTGCAGCGGACCAAGCTCGGCGCCCGCCGCCACCGCCTCGTCGGCGGCACGCGCGGCTTCCCGTGCTTCGTCAGCCAGGACACGAACGACAGCGTTCAGATGGCCGTTGACTGCCTCGACCCGCGCCAGGTGAGATTCGACGACTTCCAGGCTCGAGACCTCGCCGCGGCGGATCGCCGCCGCGAGTTCGTTCGCACCGGCGCGCCAGAGATCGTCAGGCATCGGTCCCGCAGCGGCATCTGCCGCGGAATCAGGCGCCGCCGCATCGTCGGCGCACCCGACCAGCAGCCCGGCGGCACCGGCGAGGGACAGGGCGTGGATCACCTGGCGCCGCGAGACGCCGTTGACTTCCTGGTGTTCGGGCTCGAGGGTCGTCATCTACGGTCTCCTGTATTCACTCGGCTCGCAGGTCATCCAGGTTGAGCGTCTCTTCGAGGACCGGCTCGCCGTCCATGCCGCGGACTTCCAGCGTCACCGAGCGGGAAGTCCAGTCGATGGACAGTGCACCGTAGTTCTCCGGCCGGTAGGTCGGGCCGAGCCGGTGCGGACCGGCCTCTTCCCCGCTGCTCGACGGCGAGTTGAACGAACTCGCGGTGAGCTCCAGAAGCGGGTAGCCGAGCGCGTCGTCGTGACGGTAGATGCCGCCCCGGTGCCGGTCGCCCGAGATCATCACCACGCCATTCGCGCCGGTCTCGCGCAGGAGGGCGTAGAGGCGATCGCGTTCGGCGGGAAGTTGCCGCCACGCCTCGTACCCATGGCCGTCGGCGATCACCTGGATCGACGACGCCAGGATGCGCAGATCCGCCTCCTCCTGGAGTACTTGACCGAGCCACGCCCACTGATCCTCACCCAGCATCGTCTTGTCCGGATCAGGATCCGGCATGTAGCGCTCCTTGCCCGGCGCACCGCGCTCGTCGGTCAGCCGCAGCGGGGAGCGAAAGTACCGCGTGTCGAGCAGGATGAGCTGAACCCGACGACCGGGCGGGCCGTAGGTCACGGCGTCGTAGACCCCGGTGCGCGAGGCACGCTCGGAATCCGGCGGCACGTCCCAGAAGTCCTCGAAGATCCGCTGCGCCTCTTCGCGGCCGAAGAAGTCGGCGCCGGCGTCGTTCAGACCATAGTCATGGTCGTCCCAGGTGGCGGCGAGCGGCACTCCCGCCTGTCGCAGCCGGCTGAAGCCTTCGGCTTCCGCCTGCATCGCGTAGGCGTCCCGCAGCTCGCGCAGGTCCTCGGACTCGACATCGCCATAGACGTTGTCGCCGAGGAACACGAAGAGCTCGAAATCGTCTTCCAGGATCGCGTCGAAGATCGGTTGCGGCAGGTCCTGCCTCAGGCAGGAGCCGAGACCGATCCGTTCGAGCGCCGGCTCGACCGCCGCGGCGGTCTCCGCGGTCGGTTCAGCGGTCGGCGCACCGCAGGCCAGAACCAGCAGCGCGGCCGCGAGCAGAGCCTCAGTTCGCAGCTTCATCGCACACGCTCTCGATCGAGTACCCCGACGGGTCCGGCAGTTTTCCAGCAGTGACCATCTCATCGATCAGCTTCTCCGTCTCCGTGACCCGGTCCCTCTTCGCATACGCCTGACGCATCGCCCTGACCTGCGGGTGTTCGAGCATCGGACAGTATCCCAGCATCCGTGGCTTCACCTTCTCCCACTTCCGGCGCACGTAGATGTTCGGCTGGTAGGACTCGTCCCATTCGGGCGTCACGTAGTCCCGCAGATCGAACGGTCTGCGGAGGCGCCAAAGCCCCTCTTCGTAGACGACATGGGGGTCGTCGCCGGCGCAGAGGTGCTCGTAGAACCACATCCCCTCGTAGTTCGCCTCCAGATCGGCCAGGGACAGAACGCCCGAGACGGCCCTGCCGAGGATCGTGATCTCATGCAGCAGACCGCGACGTACGGCTCGATCCTCCGCTTCGGCGGGCGTCACGCCCCGCGCGCGGGCCTTTCGATACCAGCGGTGGTAGTACCAGGCGGTTCCCAGGAAGTGCGTGAGCTTGTCCGTGCCCAGCCGTACCCCGTTGACCTCCACCGTCGGACTCGGCGGCATCCACCGGCCGGTGTCGAACAGCGGTGACGTGCCGCCGTAGATGTACTTCTGCTCGAATTCCCGCATCTCCTCGGGTCCCGAGGGCGACCGGCTGACCAGGGGCGAGTTCACCGACCAGGTCTCGAAGCCGTCGAAGAACAGCATGCGATGACGCTTGAAGAACCGGAACCGGACCTTCTGGCACCGGCGGTCCCTGCCCTCCCGATTCAGCTCGGCGACCAGGCGGTCGAGTTCCAGGTTGACCCGGGCATTCAGCACCTCGGTCATGTCCTCGAGGTGGCGGCCCCAGGCGAAGAACTGGTCCGTCTCCAGGCCCGGCGCGGCGCCGGCGCCGCCGAGTCCGAGAAGCAGCGCCACGACCAGGGCGGCCAATCCAGACCGCGCCGACACCCGTCGCGCCGCTCCCGGCATCAGAACCCCCAGCCGATGCCGGCCGTGTACACGTAGCGCTCGGCGTCCTGGTGAGCGGAGCTGATCCGCCGCAGGACGCCCACGTTGAACGTGATGCGAGGCAGCGCGAACTGCCCTTCGAAGCCGGCCAGCGTCTGCCGCGCCGGATCGAGTGCGGAGTCTCCCCAGGTGCGGACCAGGACGGCGCGGGCGCCCCAGCCGACATAGACGTTGTTCAGGAAGGCGGAACGCGGCTTCCGCGCGGCAATCACGCGCGCATAGCCGACGCCGAGCTGTCCTCCCGCCGAACCCGGTTCGATCTGCGCCACGAACCCGCGGTACTCACAGAAGGTGGTGCAGTCGTAGCTGGCCGGCATGCGCGCCAGGATGGCTCCGCCACCCGCTGAGAACTCGAGAGGAATCGAGTAACGGACCCGCGCGATGCCGAGCCAGCGGAGCGAGGTCTCGTCGACGTCCGCTCGCACGCGGTCGGCGACTTCGCTCGACGAGGGTTCGGCCGGCGCGTCGTCGCCGACTTCCTGGGCCGTCGCCGGTAGCGTCAGGAGGCCAAGGGCCAAGGCACCCGCCGCGAACGGGATGTTTGGCATCGTCGACGGGTCTCCTGCCGGGGCCTCCGCACCGCCATCCTACTCCCATGGGCGGTTCCAGGCGCGCTGGAGCGACGACTACGAGCCGCCGCCGAAGCGGTAACTCATGAGCGCCTTCAGACGCCGACCCTTCGGGTTCGCGGTCAGGGCGTCGAACGACTGCTCGAAGAAGACCAGCGGCGGGTCCTCGTCGGTCAGGTTGATCGCCGACAGGGCGAGATCGAAGCCGAGCCGCGGGAAGCGCCACAGGAACGTCAGATCGAACGTGAGCCACTCGTCGATCGGCAGCAGTTCGGGAGGCGTCCACGCAATGTTGCTGTCTTCGTAGGACGAGATGTAGTTGGCCCAACCGATCAGACTGTAGTCGCTCCAGCGGTAACCGAGCGAGGCCTTCGCCTTCATCTCCGGCAGCGGCGGCGCGATCGGCGTGTCACGGTTCAGCAGGCCGACGACGTCCTTCTGCTCGCGGTAGACGACGCCGTCGCGTTCCAGCTTCTTCAGCTCGTAGCTCGTCGTGTACGTGCTGTCCACGCCGAAGGACAGCTCCCCCGGGCCCGCATCCATGTGGCCGTGCAGATGGAAGTCGAAGCCAGACGTCTTGATTCCGGGCCAGTTGATCAGGTCGATTCGCACCCTCTCGATGTCGCCGGGAACGCACGAACCGTCGGCCAGACCGCCCGGACAGACGACGCGGCCCATCACCGCGTTGAGCGCGGCCTGGTTGCCAGCGTAGCCCTCGTCGTAGAGCCGCACCACCTCCTGCTGCGGCAGCGGGGCGATCACGTCGTCGAAGTCGTAGCTCCAGTAGTCCAGCGTGACGTCGATGCCGGGCGAAGCGAAGAGCACGAGGCCCAGGTTGTAGGTGAACGCCTGCTCCGGCAGCAGTGACCGGCTGCCGAACGCGTCGACCGCCTTGTAGACGCCGACCGTGTTCAGGTACTCCAGGGTGGTGCGAACCTCCTCGTTCAGATCGTCGACCGAGGGCGCGCGGAACGTGGTCTGGACCGACGTTCGGAACGACAGCACGTGGTCTTCGCCCGCCGAGAGCTGCCAGCGGCCCGAGAACTTCGGATCGAAGCTGTCGATCTCGTCGTGGAGCTCGTAGTTCGCCGCGAACTGCATGTCGCCCCGGAGCGCGTTGACGGACAGCTCGCCGAATGCCCGGTGAACCGCCTGGGAGTCGCCGTACGGGTAGTAGCCCGACGTGAAGGTGAAGGCCCCTGCACGCGCCCCGGTCTGCCTGCCGGTGGCCGGGTCGACGCAGGACCGGTCGCCAGGCACCACGCAGGGATTCAGCGCGTAGTTGCCGACCGCGTTCGGGATCGCGCTCACATCGACGTGGCGGTACTGGTAACCGAACGCGTAGTCGAGCTTCTCAGGCAGCCAGTTGCCCGACAGCGTCGCCTCGGCGACGACGAGTTCCGCCTCGTTCTCGACGTTCACCTGTTCGTTGATCCAGTCGAGCATCGCCCGGTTGTTCTCCAGGCCCCGGACGTACATCGGATTCGCGTTGTTCTCCCACGGCGCGCCCGGCTGGGCGGAGAACTCGATCGCGTTGCCGAACGGGTTGTAGTAGTAGCAATCACCGGCGCCGGGCTGGGCCGAACCCGTGTTTCCAAGCCGCATCCCCGAGGGGCTCGTGTCGTCGGCCACCACGCCGACGCCGCAGTTCGGACCGCCGTAGCCGCGAAAGGCGAGGAACTTGCGGTACGCGTACTCCGCCGGGTGGTTCATGTTGCCGGTCGCACGCGAGTAGCTCACGCCGACGTCAAGGTTTGCCGCCTTGCCGCCGACCGACAGATCGTGGTCGATGTTCGCCGCGATGCGGGTCGTCTCCGTGCCCCGCCGCAGGCCGCGTCCGGGACCCGCGTTGCCGACCAGGCGACCGTAGAAGTACCAGTCGTCCTGCAGGCAGTCCTCGCCGGAAGCGAAGCCGCCCATGCCGAAAGAGCTGTCGCAGAACTCTGTGCGCCCCGGGTGTTCGTTCGAGATCACCTGCAGGCCGTCCAGCAACGACACCGGAGGGAAGGAAGGCGTGGTCACGTAGTTTGGGATGATCGAGTCCGCGTACAGGGCCTCCAGGTGGTACGTCGTGTTCTCGGCAAGCGGACCGTTCAACTCGGCGAAGAAGCGGTTCGTCTCGGTCGCCTCGATCAGGCTGTCCCACGGCTGATAGCGGAAGGCGCAGGTCCAGCCCCGGTCGTAGCCGCCGAGGCCGTTGCACGCGGGATCGACGAAGTAGTCCGTGCCCGCGGCGCCGTTGCGCGCCCGTGCCAGTTCCTCGACGAACGCGGAGGAGGTTTCGCCGCCGGTGAGGTTCGGCCGCAGGAAGATTCCGGGATTGCCGGTGTTGGACCAACCCCAGAACCAGCCGGTGGCGCGGTCCTGAAGCGTGTACGGCCGCTCCCGGGCGCCAAGATGCGAACGCTCCGCGCGCTCGAGCGAGAAGACCAGGTGATGGTCCGAGCCGCCCAGCTTGCCGCCCCAGATCGCGCCCGCCGTCGAGTCGCCGCCGCCGTCCATGCTCTCGTGCGAGAGCGAAACCTCGAACCCGGTGAACTCGTCGCGGGTGACGAAGTTGGCGACGCCTGCGACGGCGTCCGAACCGTAGATCGCGGCGGCGCCTTCCTTCAGCACCTCGATGCGGTCGACGGCAATCGAGGGAAAGGCGTTGATGTCGACGAAGCGGCCGCCGAACAGCCGGGCCGGCAGCGCCGTCTGGCGCCGGCCGTTGAGCAGGACCAGGGTTCGCGACGCCCCAAGGCCCCGGAGGTTGACGTTCGCGACATTCTCGGGCACCGCCGTGCCCTGGTCGTTGTACCAGCTGTTCGCCTCGCCGATGACGCCGGACGAGGCGGTCAGGTTCTTGATCAGATCGACCGCCTGCAGCGACCCCTGCTCCTTCTGGAGTTCCCGGTTCAGCACTTCGACGGCGTACGGGAGGTCGACGGCCGGTTCCTCGATCGCCGAGCCAGTGACGACGACGACGTCATGGGCGTGGAAGTCGAGGACATCGTCCTCGTCGCCGTGTTCTTCCCCTTCATGATCGTCGTGATCCTCGTCCTCCTGGAGCACCACGGCCTCGGCCGGCGGCGTCCCAGGGTCGGGCCCCGGTTCGCTCGCTTCGCCGTCAGCGAACGCCGCTACTGGCAACAGGGACAGAAGGAAGATGGGGACGGCCAACAGCAGCTTTCGGGACATGTCGCCTCCTTGGAGCTAAGGGCGAAAGGGTCGAGCCCGCTCGTCGCTAACCGCGGCGGCGCCGACCTGACCACCGTAGCCTAGAGCGGATGAAGGGTTGGGCAGCAAGGATACACGCCAACAGCTCCAAACTGGGAGGTCGCCCCGGTCTCCTGGACTAAGATGCCTGCCAACAGGAGGTTTCACGATGTCCCGAAGAGTCCACCGAGTCCTGCCCGCGGCCGTTCTCGCGCTGACCCTGAGCGCGACGGGCCCCTCTCCCGCTCACCACGCCTTCTCGGCCGAGTTCGACGCGAACCTGCCGATTACGATCGAGGGCACGATCACCAAGGTCGAGTGGATCAACCCGCACGCCTGGGTCCACGTCCAGATCACCCTCGACAATGGCGAGACAGAAACCTGGGAACTCGAGGCCGGGACGCCCAACACCCTCGTGCGCCGCGGCCTGACCCGCACCCTGCTGAGGCCTGGTACGGAAGTCGTCGTCCGCGGCTACCAGAGCAAGGACCAGATGTGCACGCCGAACTGCCGCGGCAGCGGCCGGGACATGAAGCTCCCCGACGGCCGCAGCCTGTTCATGGGCTCGTCCGGCACCGGAGCGCCCCGTGACGGCGCCGATCCGACCGAGCAGTAAGGGCGAAGTCGCCGGTCAGCCGTCGCTCGAGGCGCTGGAGGCCTCGTTCGACTGCTCATGGTCGTCGAGAACGCCGAAAGCAGCGACGATCTCCAGGGCGATAAACGCCACGGCCAGCAGGATGAAGAAGTCGAAGTCACTCATGCGTCACTGCTCCTGCTCTTGCTTCGCTGCCTCCAGAGCCTCATTCGCCGCGTCGACCCGGTTCTGACCGCCGTACCAGCTCGCGAGCCAATCCTTGCCGTCTTCGGCGGTGCCCTGCTGCTCGCGATGGCGGGCGCCGCGAAGCATGAGGGTCATCGCACGGTTGCCCTCGTGGCAGGCGTACTCGAGGACCGGATCGTCACTCCGCCGCATCTCGAGGGCGCTCGTCCAGGGAGCTTCGAACGACTCGGGGTCGTCGACGGTGTACTCGTAGAGCAGAGCGTCCGGACCGGTGCGGGTGAAGCGCTCGGTCAGGATCAGGTTCGGCCCGGTCCCCCGGTAGGCCGTGTGCTCGGTGTAGTTCTTCGTCGTCACGACGAAGGTGTCGCCGTCCCAGGCGCCTGAGGAGTCGCCCTTCCAGAAACGCATGCTCTCGTCGGCGTGCTCCCGGCCGTCGGTCGGGATCACCCGGTGATCGTTGATCATCTCGGTCATGATCGCGACATAGCCCGGCGACTGGAAGATCTCCATCATGTTGTTGTAGGCGCCCGGCGTCATCGGCGGGCCGGCATTGAAGCCGATGATGCAGCGCTCGTACGAGTTCCGCTCTTCCGGGCCCGCCGGCGGCTGGCCCCAGAGGGCGTAGCGCTCGTTCACCCGGCGGATCGCCCCGTCCGTCATCTTCGGCAAGCGGCCGTTCGGCGGATCGATCACCAGGGACGTCCGCATCGTGCCGGAGACCTTGTCACCGAGGTCAAGCCAGAAGGAGTTGTAGCCCACGTCGACGTCGCCCTGGCTGGGGTCGACGTCGCCGCCTCCCTGCGCCGCGCGCGCGGCGCGCGCCTCCCTCCGCCGCTGCTCCAGGGCCGCCGCCTCTTCGGCGGTCAGGGTCGCCTTGTCGCCGAACTCCGCCGGCCGCTCGAGCGGCGTGATCGAGCGGTAGTCCCAGGTGCCCTGCAGGTCCGGAACGCCCCAGGACGTGACGAGCTTCTCGTCCTCGGCGTACGCGGCCCCGGTGACGACCAGGGCGGCGACGACGAGAACGACGGTGCTTGCGGACGGTCGGTGCTTCATGACTTCGACTCCTTTCACTCTGGCGTCGCCCCGCGGCGCAGATGGCCGTAGGCCGCGTCCTCTCCCCCGAGCGGAATGCACTTGAACTCGAGCAGGCGCGCGTTTTCTTCAAGGCGCCGGTAGAGCGGCATGCTGATCGTCCATGGCTCGGTGAACACGTTCGGATCGGTGATCCTCGCCTCGTAGTGCATCGAGTTCGGTCCGGTGCGCGTGTAGCGTTCAACGACCTGGAGCTCCTCGCTGTGGAAGTTGCCCGAGGCGTCGAACCAGGTGTCGGCGACCTGGTCCGTGACCTCGACCACCAGGGTGTCGCCCTCCCAGCGCCCGAGCGAGTAGCCCATCCAGGACGGCAATACCGCTCTGGTGCCTGGGCGGTCGAGCCGAACCGCGCGGCTGTTGCCGCCCCACTCGTAGGCGAAGAAGACCGCCTTCGGGGTCTGCACGATCTGGAAGGGCAGGGGCATGTAGTTGGCCCGCGGAATGCCCGGAATGAAGCACTTCGCCGCCGGGTCCAGGTTCAGCCAGTCCTCCCGGTTCGAGTTACGCTGCTCGAGCGCCCAGTCCTGGTAGGGAATCTCTCCGCCCTCGACCACGCTCAGCCCGGCCGGGATCGCCCCCAGGGCGCCGTACTCGGCAACCGGCGTACGCCGAGCATGGTGGGCTTCGAGGTCCCAGTGCGCGCTGTTCATCGTTTGCCAGATGCCGTTCAGATCCGGATCGCCGTCAGGCGTCCGCGGCGCCTGGTAGGCGCCGTCCTGTGCCTGCGCCGCCGCAGACACGGCGAGAAGCAGCATCGCCGGCAGCGACGCGGCCAAGCTGTGCTTTTTCATGATGGCGGACTATAGCGAAGGCCAGGCTACGGCAGGCGGAAGACGAACAGACCATTCCCGCTTTGCGGATAGCGGATCTCCGGGCTGACTCGGGCTGGAACGAAGCGCGGACTGCCGCCCCCGAGTCCCGTCGACACCGCCACGTACTGGACGCCGTCGACGTCGTAGCTGACCGGGAAGCCCTGCACCGATGTCGGCAGGCGCGTTCCCCAGAGTTCTCGACCCGTCGCGGTGTCCCAGGCCCGGAACCGCCGGTCGATGTCGCCGGCGAAGACGACCCCGCCGGCCGTGGTCAGGGCCGCGGTCAGGAAGGCCGGCCGCTGCTCGATGCTCCAGACCTCCTCCATCGTGTCCACGTCGTAGGCCGCGAGCTTGCCGAGCCGTCCCTCCGTACCGGGCATCTCGAACCACTTCCGGTCCGCCCCTTCGCCCCCCGCTCCCTCTTCGAAGCGCGGCTCGCGGCCGGAGATGTCGAGGCAGCTCTGGCTCAGCGGCACGACCAGCAACCCGTGCGCGGGGCTGTAGGAGGAGGCCTGCCAGTTGTGGCCTCCGGCCGTGCTGGGACAGACCGAGACCCAGTCCCCGATTCCGGCCGACGCGATGTCCTCACGGTAGCGAACTTCGCCGGTCTCGCGGTCGATGTGGTCGAAGACGTTCTGGAACACCATCTCCTCGAGCGCGACGAACGAGCCGTCCGTCCGATCGAGCTTCCACAGGATGCCGTGCTTGCCGGAGGTGAGCAGTAGCCGCTGACCGCCGCGGTCGATGAGGACCTGCTCGAACGCCTCGTCGAGATCGAGGGCCTCGCCGGGCACATGCTGGCGGTAGAAGACGATCTCCCCGTCGCCGGGTCGCATCGCCAGGGTCGAGTTC
Source organism: Acidobacteriota bacterium (assembly GCA_026708285.1). GTDB lineage: Bacteria > Acidobacteriota > Thermoanaerobaculia > Multivoradales > Multivoraceae > Multivorans. Next base: position 7,429 of record JAPOVF010000011.1, on the reverse strand, counting down.
GTGTAGAGCACTTCGTGGTCGATCGTCAGGCCCCTGCTCGCCGGCACCCAGGGTTTGGCCTGCGCCACCGGCCAGTAGATGAGCTCCAGTTCAGGGTCGTAGCTACCCGGGATCCAGGAGTCGCCGCCGCCGCGCAGCATGAGCGGCAGATCGCCCCAGGTGTCGCCTCCGGGCTCCCCGGGACGGGCGATGGTGTACGTGCGCCACCGCTCTTCGCCGGTCTCGGCATCGTGGGCGGTGATGAAGCAACTGTCCTCGTAGTAGCGGATACAACCGTTGATGCCGTTGATCACGAGCCCATCGACCACGATCGGACCGCTCGTGTTCCGGTAGCGCTTCGCCGGATCGGCAATCTGCGTCTCCCATAGCGGCCGCCCGCTACGGGCGTCGAGCGCGAGCATGGCCGCATCCTTCGTAGCGACAAAGATCCTGTCGCCCCAGATCGCGAGGTTACGAAGCTGGTTGAAGCCGCGCGCCAGATCGCCCTCGAGGGAGCGCCGGTACTCCCAGATCAAGGTGCCGGTGTCGGCCTCCAGCGCCTGGATGATATTGCGCGGGTTAGCCAGGTACATGACGCCGTCGTAGACGAGTGGTGTCGGCTGGTTCACGCCGTCGGCCATGGCCCACGACCAAGCCAGGCGCAGCCCGCTGACGTTGCCGGAGTCGATCTGATCGAGTGGGCTGTGGCCCTGGCCGTCGTAGGTGCGCCGGAACATCAGCCAGTCGCCGGGGTCCGGGTCGAGCAGCATCTCGGTCGTCACCGGTTCGAAGTCCTCGATCTCGCGCTCCCCGGGCGGCGTGACGTGCTCCTCCTCCGACGCTTCGGCAGGAACGCGGACGTCGCGGTCCGCGACCGTGGCCGAGTCCCTCGAGGAGGCGGATCCGCCCCCCATGCCCAGACTGCCCAGGGACGCGCCAAGGCCCGGGCTGTCCGCGGCCAGCGTCTGATCACCAGGCGCCGCGCCATTCTGCTGTAGCACGAAGGCAGCAAGGTCAAACGTCTGCTGCGGCGTCAGAGAGTTCCGATCCTCGGGCGGCATCGTGACCCGGATCGTGTCCGCGAGGTCGACCACGGCGCCGGCTCCCCAGGCGTCGAGAAAGTCCGCGCCGAGCAGAGGAGGCGCTTCGTTCGCGCCGGCCAGGCTCGAGAGGTGGCATTCGACGCAGATTCCCTCATAGAGCGCCCGTCCGCGCTCCGCCTGCTCGGCGGTGAAGACTCGCAACGGCTCCTCCTGCTGCCGCGCGTCGACGCTCGCGACTGCCGCTACCAGGACAGCCAGCCCCGCCGACAACCCGCATACACTCCGCGCCATGGCACGCATACTAGTTGTCGGAGGCACCGGCCCCACCGGTCCGCCGATCGTCAACAGCTTCCTGGGGGCGGGACACGAAGTCTCGATCTTCCATTCCGGCCGCCATCCCGTCGACTTCGACGGGCCGGTCGAGCGGATCCTCGGCAACGCCCGGGACCGCGACGACATCCACGCCAGGATCGCCTCCCGGGACTGGGACATCGCGGTGTGCATGTACGGTCGGCTACGCACGCTGGCCGACGAACTTGCCGGGAAGACGAGGCGCCTCGTCGGCATCACCGGCCAGCCCGTCTACAAGGGGTCGCAGCCGCCCACTCCCGAGGGCAGCATTCCGCTGCCCATCCCGGAGTTCGCGCCCCGGCAGTACGACGCGAAGAACTACACCGGCCAGGTGGCCGCGGGCGAAGACCAGCTCTTCGAGCAGCACGGGCGCGGCGACTTCGAGGTCGTCATCCTGCGCTATCCGGGCGTCTACGGCCCGCGCACGCCGATGAACCACGAATGGGCAGTGGTCAAGCGCGTTCTCGACCGGCGGCCCTTCATGATCCTTCCTCACGACGGCGTGACCTACTTCCAGCGCGGCTACGCCGAGAACCTGGCCCGGCTCGTATACCTCGCCGCTACCCGGCCCGAGGCGGCGGGAGAGGCCTTCAACGCCGGCGACGAACGGGTGATCAGTTGCCGCGCCGTGGCGGAGGTCATCATCGACGAACTCGATGCCGAAATGGAACTGATCGGCGTGCCGGCACCCTTCTGCCGAGGCGTCTTCCCGCTCGCGGAAAAGTCCAACCAACTCCTCGACATGTCGAAGGCCCGCAACCTGCTCGGCTACCGCGACGTGGTCGATCCGGAGACGGCGACCCGTGCCACCGCACGCGATCTGCACGACAACCCGCCCGACGACAAGGACCTCTACGCCGCGGGCACGGGACGCTTCGACTACGAGCGGGAGGAGCGGATCGTCGAGCGCTGGCGGCGTGCGCAGGCACTGATGAGCGACGACTGAAGACGAAGCGCACTTGATAGCCTCGCAACCACCGAACGCAGACGGAGGATGTCACCGATGATGGGACGGACCACGCTCGCCCTCGCCGCGGCAACGGCGCTCCTCGCGGCGCCTGCCCTGGCAGCCGACGACTGGAAGACGCCCCGCACTCCCTGGGGCCACCCGGACCTCCAGGGCCTGTGGACGAACACGACCCTGACGCCCTTCGAGCGGCCCGTCGAGATGGGCGACAAGGCCTTCCTCACCGAAGAGGAGGTTGCTCAGGCCGAGGCGGCCCGCCAGAACATGATCCAGAGCCGCGCGGAGCAGCCGGCGCAGAAGGCGGAGGCTGGCCAGAACGTCGGCGCCTACAACCTGCACTGGCTGGAGCTCGGAACGAAGATCGTCGGCAGCCGCCGAACCTCCCTCGTCGTCGATCCGCCGACCGGCCGCGTGCCGGTGCGGCCGGAGGCGCAGCAGGTGCGCGCCGACCACCTGGTGAAGATGTTCGACTCGTACGAGTACATGAGCGTTTGGGACCGCTGCATCACCCGCGGCGTCCCCGGACACCTGTTCCCGGCCGGCTACAACAACAACTATCGGATCGCCCAGACGCCGGAGTACGTCGTCATCTACTCCGAGATGATCAACGATGTCCGCTTCATCCCGGTCGACGGCCGGGCCCGGATCCCCGGGGACCTCCACCTCTGGAACGGCGACTCCCGCGGCCACTGGGACGGCGACACGCTGGTCGTCGAGACGAAGAACTTCTCCGACAAGGGTTGGATCGCCACGAGCGGCTCCCAGGGCCGGATCAAGGGGATTCCGGTCAGCACGGAGCTCGTCACGGTGGAACGCTTCACGCGAGTCGACGAACATACCGTGGACTGGACCGTGACCATTGACGATCCCGTCAACTACACGGACCAGTGGACGGTGAACATCCCGCTTTACTTCGACCCGGACAACGAGATGTTCGAGTACGCCTGCCACGAGGGGAACTGGGCTGTTTACAACACGCTGAGCGGTGCGCGTCACTTGGAAGAGACGGGTGAGGACAGCAGCCCGTGAGGCGAGCCGGATGAGCTTCGAAGACGCTCGCTTCCCGGTTCCCGTCCGCGAGGACCTGACGACCGCGCTGCGCAGGTCGTGGGCCGACATCGGCCGTCCCGGCACCTGGTGGACGGGACCGGAGCGGGTCGCCATGGCCGCTCTCGCTCGCGCCGAGCGCATCCAGCGCAACGAGCCGCCCTGGAACCGGAACCGCGGCGAACCGGGCACGCCACTGCCGGGCAAGGCCGTTGAAGCGGCCCGGAAGATCGGCGCCGATCCGACCCATCTCGACCGCGACTGGGCCGAAGCCGCGATCGCCGAGCTTGGCGACGCGCGCTACGTCGAGCTCGCCTCGGTGGTCGTAACCACGGTTGCCGCGGACGCCTTCTGCGAAGCGATGGGGATTAAGCACGAGACGCTGCCCGAACCGGAGGCCGGCGAACCTACCCGCGAACGACCCGACGGCATGGGCGACATCGGCGCCTGGGTGCCGGCTCAGGTCGTCGACTGGAGCCGCGCGAACGTGGCCCGCGCGTTGAGCCTGGTGCCGGAAGGCGTGCGGACCTTCTTCCGCATGGTCGTCGCCATGTACTCGGGTGCGGCTACCGACTTCGAGAAAATGGTCTGGGACCACCGGCCGCTCGCCCGTCCCCAGGTCGAGTTGCTCGCAGCGAGGGTTTCGGCCCTCAACCAGTGCTTCTACTGAACGACCGCCCACACCATGCTGCTCCGGGCGAGCAGCGATGCAGTCGGAGCGGAAGTCGACCTGAGCGCGGCGGTTGAGGAGGCCGCCGACGGCGGCGTGGAGGACGGCGCGGTCCTCACGGCCTTCGCCGAGGCTGTTGTCCGGGCCACGGATGAGCTGGACGCAGCCCGCGTCCGGGCTCTCAAAACCCTGGGCCCAGCCAAGTTCGTCGAGGCCGCGGCTACGATCGGCATCTTCAACGGCCTGGTCCGCGTCGCCGACTCCACCGGCATCCCCAGCGACGCGATGATGCTGGAGCGCACCGCCGACGTCCGCGGCAAACTCGGTTTCGATAGCTGGAGTGGCGCAAAACGTCGGGGGTGGCGGTAGCCCCCTGACTGCGCTCACCGAAGTGGCAGCTCGAGTGCCGCACCCCGATCGAGCAACGCGAACACACGATGGCGGCGTACGAAGGCCGCCCGGTCCGCGTCGCTCAGCGAGCGGAGATCGGCGGCGCCGGATCGAGGCTGGACGTCGGGAAGTGTGAGCCGAAATCCCGTTTGCCGTAACCCCGTATCGCCGAAGCGATCCGCCACGTCGAACCGGCGTACACCCAGACCCGCCGACTTCAGGAAAACACCGTCCCGATAGACAACGATGCCGTGCGGGGGCGCGCCATTCGCAACATCAGCGGCCCAGCCGGAGAGCAGGTAGCCCCCCGTCGCCGCTGCAAGCTCCTCGACAGCGCCCGCCAGTTCTGCGCCGGGCCGTCTGACAGGTAGTTTGCGACCGTCCGAGATGTGGAGCACCCGTGCTTCGCCTTGCCCGTCAGAGAGCGGCCAGTGATGGACATCGAGGCGCTTCGCCACAGATCCCTCGGCGCGGTCGTCGCGAAACACAGCGAAGACGACGAGGCCCTGCTGCTCAACGACTTCGACATCGACGCTGGTCGACACGAACCAGCCGCTGTTCCGCGCTTCCGGCCCTAGCGTGGCAGAAACGTCTTGCCGTTCCGTCAGGTCGACCCGTTCGTAGGGGGTCTGAATGCCACCGGCGAAGACGACCACGTCTCGGATTCGGCCGGCAGCCTTACCGAACGCCCAGCCCCGGACGTTCATCCGCGCAAGCGGATCCGCGGCGCCAGATGCACTCGGCACCGTGACCGCATCGACGAAACCCTGCACCCGTTCCGTGTTCCGAACCGGGATCCGCATGGGCTCGGCAGAGGGGACGTCGAGCGGCCGCCGCATCAGCGCTGAAACACGTCCGTCCGGAGCCAGGGAGAGTGTGTAGTCGAACTCCCGCTCGATCGTCGCCTGGACGCCACGGTCTATGCGCTCGAAGTCGAGCCTTGGAAAACGCGTGCGGATCGTCGCCATGTCGTGAAGCGGTGTGGCGACCAGGGCCTGGTCGTCGCCGACCATCGCGTAGATGAGAGGTGAGTCGGCCGCCGCCTGCCGGACAACAGCAATCTCCCGGTCGAGCCAAGTACGATGCTGAATCAGGGGATTCCACAGTTCGACACCGGCCGCGCGGGCCTGATCGAAGCTCGCCATCCGATCGTGGGCCATCTGCCGGGGCTCCTGCACCCGCGGCGGGTTCCGTGCGACGTCTCTGTCCGTCAGTCCCAGATAGTCGAAAGTACGCAGGTTCGACAGGTAGGGCACTACGCCGACCGAGCCAAGCGCCACGTGGGTGTCCGCCGGAAGCCGGCCAGTCGCCACCAGGTCCTGGACGACGCGCGCGTTCTCCAGCGACAACTCGAGATAGAGATCGTGTATCTCCGCCCTCACACCGACGACCGAGCGGTGGGTTCGTTCGATCAGCGAAACGTAGTGTCGCCGGAGCCGGGAGTCGGAACCAAGGCCGGCCTCCACGTGCGCAGCGAACTCCTCCATCGTCAGCCACCGCGGCTCCAGGTGAGCGAGTGCGCGATGAAGCTCCACCGGCAGCCGAGTGGTGCCGTAGAGCACCACGAACAAGAGGCCGATCACAGCGCTCCGACGAGCAAGGACAAGTACCCCAGGCTCGCGGCTCCGCCCTTGGCCCCTCCTCGGCAGCAACTCGGCCGCGCCTCCCGCCATGACCAGAAAGGCGAGCGGAAAGTAGAGGTCGAAGGGTCGGTACTCGAAGTGATCGCCGCCGATGGAGACGTAGTAGACCGCGTGGGGGACGGCGGCGGACGCAAACAGCAAGGGAATCACACCCCGCTCGCGCCGGCAGCGGAACGACCGCCAACAGCCGGCCACAAGCAACGGCAGCCATAGCCACATCGCGTACTCGATGACGAACGACTGCGCGTAGTCCCAGCCCATCGACCACCACGAAAGGCCACCAACCTTCGCGTAGTAGGTGTTCGGCAGCCATTCCCCGTAGTAGGCGAGGCGGAAACCGACGCTGGCTCCGACCGGAACAGCGTAGACGAAGGCGTCCTGAGCCGCCCGGCGCAAGTCGATGCGCAGGCATTCCGGGTACAGCTGCTGGCGGCGTCGGCGAAACGCCAACCAGATCCAGGCCATGGATAGGGAGCAGCCCGCGATCAACGCGCCGTCCGGCCGGGTCAGCGTCGCCAACGCGAAGAGCAGGGAGGCCCACGGCCGGTGAGCCACCCGCCCGCCGGCCGCATCGGTTGTTGAAGCGCGTGTCGCCGGTGCTGCCGCCGCGCCTCGGATCTCGACCGACAGCCGAAGCAGCGCGCCCAGGATCAGAACCTCGAACAGGCGGGTCTCTAGGCCACTCGTGGACCACACGGCGACGCTGCGCGTGGCCGCCAGCATCACCGGCGCCAGCAACCAGATCCAGGGAGGGTCGCGAGGCCGTGCTTCGCTGTAGGCGAACCGGCAGACGAGTAGCCAGAGCAGGATCGTCAGGCCGTAGCCGAGCGCGATCGAGGCGGCTTCTGGAGCGATACCTGCGAGCGCGCCGGCGGCCAGGATCAGGACCCAGAGCAGGTTCGTGTAACCCTCGACGCGTTCGAAGCCCGGATTGAAGACGAGACCGTGGCCGTCGGCGAGATTTCGCGCATAGCGGAAGGAAATGTAGGCGTCGTCCGTAAGGAACTGGTACTCGCGGGCGTGGATCAGCAATGCCCCGAGAGTCAGAAGCGAGGCGGCGAGGATCAGGCGGTTGAGCGGGCGCCTGCCTGCCAGAACCTGCTCAGCCTCCAAGTCGACGATTCCTAGCCCGCGAACTCCGGAACCCGCAGTTCCGTCAGGTGCCGGTGGCACATCTCGCAGCTCGACACCCCCTTCGTCGCGGCCGCCGGGTCCAGCTCCTCGTCGACCCATCGCAAGAACGTGCGGTAGTTCTCGAACACGGCCCCGGAGTCCGAACCGACCGCGCCGAGGTCGAAGTGGGGCGAGTCGATCTCGGCGGCGAAGGGACAGGCGTGGA
>JAPOVF010000312.1:463-2074 GCA_026708285.1 Acidobacteriota bacterium | reverse complement strand
CTCGTCGGACATCGCGTGGGCGAAGCGCCGGGCGAGGTCGATTCCCCCATTGAAGCGTTTGCCCAGAATGAACTGACCGTTCGCGAGGTCGTACACCCGCCCCTCGAGGATCAGTTCTTCGCCGTTCAGCTTGAACTCGGTGATCAGCGCCACCTCGTTGCCGTAGGCGCGGTACTGCTCGAGGTCCCTGGCCCTGTCGCCGCTGGGACGAACCGCCGCCAGGACTTCCGGGCCCTGGACGTCGAAGAGTTGGGTGAATGCCAGATCCTCCCGGAGGGTCCGTTCCACCTCGCTCATCGCATCGAAGAACTCCGGACCGGCCTCTGGAGGCCGCACGGAGCGGGGTAGCGCCAGATTGAGGCGCAGGGCACCCTCACGGTCGAGGACCACTTCCACGTCGGAAGGCAGTTGCTCGGCCGGAGGCGGGGTCTCCGCCTCCTCCTGCGCGGCGAAGGACAGAGCCGCGAAGAGGATGGCCGCCGCAACGGCAACCCAGGCAGCCTGGGCCGGCCGAACCGGCTCGCTGAGGTGTGGCTTCGTCATCTGATCCTCATCGTCACGCCGAGACTCGGCTTATGGAAGCTGACCGGCAGCGGCGGTACTGGCGAGGCCAGTTCGATCGCCCTCAGGCCGGCGTTGTCGAAACGGGCAACGCCCGAGGACTCGATCAGCTCGAGCTCCGTCACGGTGCCGTCGCTCGCGATGCGGAACCGGACGAGGGCTTCGACGCCCTCGATGGGAGGCCTTGTCCAGCGGGCCCTGATCGCGGCGACGAGCCGGGTCGTGTAGTAGGCGTAGGTGAAGTCCTCGCTGTCGTAGCCGACCACGGGCGTCTCGGCATCGTCGCTTCCGGTCAGCGAGTCGTCCACCGTGCGCGTGCGCTGGAAGGGGCGCTCCAGCTTCGGCCGCGGTTCCGGCTCCGGCTCGGGTGGGGGAGGTGGTGGTTCCGGTTCAGGCTCCGGTTCTTCCGGTTTCTCTTCCGCGAGCACGGGTATGTCCGGCGGTGGTTCCTCGGGCGGTGGTTCGGGGTCCGGCTCCGGCGCGGGCGGCGGCTCCTCCTCCGGGGGCGGCGTCACCGGGATCGGCTTCGGCCGGATCGTCGTCAGTTGCACCAGTTCAACCGTCCTCGGCTCCAGGTAGGTCCGCTCGGCGAACAGGCCGGGCCCGAAGAGGATGGCTCCAAGGACAACGAGATGCAGGGTCAGGGACAGGGCGAGGCAGGGCCGGTTCAGGCCCGCTTCGCGGCGCTCCCGGCGCTCGAGTGCCCGTTCGACTGAAGGCGTGGGGACGTCCTGACTCCGCACCTGGCTGGGGCTCCGTGACGGCGGCCGCTAGGGGCCTTGATCCTCTGGTTGCACGACAAGGGCCACGCGATGAATGTCCGCACGTTCAAGAACGTCAAGAACATGGATGATTCTTCCGTACGGCACTTCGGCATCGCCCTTGACGAACACCGCCTCGTAGTCGCGCAGGTCCAGTTGAGGCAGCAGGCGCTCAACGAGCAGCGGGGTGGCCACCGGTTCGTCCTTGATGTAGACGAGATCGTTCTGCGCCACGGTCAGGATCATCGGGTCTTCGTCCCGAACGGCCAGAGTGGAGGGCGATTCCATC
>JAPOVF010000312.1:0-453 GCA_026708285.1 Acidobacteriota bacterium | reverse complement strand
GGTCACCTCGACGCCCTGGTGCAGCATGGGCGTCGCGATCATGAAGATGATCAGAAGCACCAGCATGACGTCCACGAGCGGTGTCACGTTGATGTCCGCGAGGACCGAGTCATCGCTGTCGGCGTCCTGGAAAAAGGCCATCTCCGACTCCGGTCAGCCGGTCAACCGAAGTTGCGCTCGGCCAGATTCAGAAACTCGAGCGTGAAGTCGTCCATTTCCGCGCGGAGCTGGCGAAGCCTCGTGGCGAGGTAGTTGTACCCGACCAGCGCTGGGATCGCGGCCACCAGGCCAGCGGCCGTGTTGACCAGCGCTTCGGCGATGCCCGGGGCCACCGCCGTGATGGTCGCCGTACCGGAGGCTCCGATGTCGTTGAAGGCGATCATGATTCCCCAGACCGTGCCGAACAGGCCGATGAAGGGCGCCGCGGCGGCGGTGGTCGCCAGCCAGGAGGTG
>JAPOVF010000028.1 GCA_026708285.1 Acidobacteriota bacterium | reverse complement strand
GCCGGCGGAGAGTTCACGGCAGGCGTAGTCGTGGGTGTCCAGGTCGCCGATCACCCAGCCGCCGCCGTGGTAGTAGACGAGGATCGGCAGGGCCTCGCTGGCATCCCGGGGCCGGTAGATGCGGACCGGAATGTCACCAGCCGGGCCGGGCACCTCGGAGTCCTCGGTGTCTACCTCGGGGCCCTGTCCGAGCATCTCGGCGACCGCGAGATAGCCGGCCCGGGCCATCTCCACGGTCTGCTCGGTGATGGGCGGAACCTGGTTCTCGATCGCGGCCTGTGCCTGGGCTTCGAGGAAGGCCTGCACCTGGGGGTCGACTGGCATGTGCGCTCCTTGGGTCGTGAAACGCGCAGCCTACAGTCAGCCCGGCGCACCCGGTTCCCGGAGTGCGCCGCTATGCGTCGACCGCTGCCTCGGCCGCTTCTTCCGCTGCCTCGGCAGCTGCCTCTGCCGCTTCCTCGGCGGCCTCCGTCGCTTCCTCGGCGTGCTCGACCGCCTGCTCGACCGTCTCGCTGACGAGATCGGCGAAACCGCTCCAGTCGGCGGCTTCGACGCTGGCGGCGATGAGTTCAGCCAGTTCGCCCATCTGCTCACCGAGCGCACCGATCGCTTCGCCGAACATCTCCCAGTCGGCGCCCTCCATGGCCTCACCCAGAGAGGTGCCGAAGCGTTCGCCGAACTCCTCCCAGAACTGCTCGAAGCGATCCCAGTCGACTTCACCGTCCGGATTCTCCATGTCCTCGAACTGCTCGGCCCAGGCGTCCCATTCCTCTTCGTCGAAGGCCTGCTCGAAGGACGCGCCGAACTGCTCGCCCCATTCCTCCCAGCGCCTGCCGAACTCTTCCCAGTTCTTGCCGTGGGATTCCCAGTCGGCGTTCTCGAAGCTGCGGCCGAAGCGCTCACCCCACTCCTGCCAGCGCTGGCCGAGTTCTTCCCAGCGCTCGTCGTGATCTGGACCGGTTTGGCCCTGGGCCAGGAGTGCTCCGGGGACGAAGGTGATCAGGAACGTGATCGCCAGGGTCGCCCAGCGGTGGCTGCGGAGGTTCTTCATGTTCGGTCTCCTTGGGTGTCGGAGGAAGGGGCAGGCGCCTGACTGCGCCGTACACCTTTACAACGTCCGGGCGTCGCGGGAGTTTCAGGATCCGCCCGATCGGAACACAGCGCCCCCGCGCTGACGTTCCTGTGGTCAACTTGACACCCGATGGACACCGTCGCAGACATGCCGCGTTCCCGGTTCGTGATCGAGGGCGGCAACCCGATCTCAGGCGCGCTTCAGGCGCGTGGTAACAAGAACGCGGCCCTGCCGATGCTGGCGGCGGCGCTGCTCACCGACGACGAGGTCACGCTCTTGAACGTGCCGCGGATCCGGGATGTCGAAGCACAGATCGGGCTGCTCCGTCAACTCGGGGCCGACGCCGAGATCTTGGGCGACGACACGGTCCGGATCTGCGCCTCTGGCCTGGGCGACGAGAATCCCGATCCGGAACTCTGCCGCGCGATCCGCGCCTCGATCCTGCTGGCCGGGCCGCTGCTGGCCCGTCGAGGGCGGGTCAGCATGCCGCCGCCGGGTGGAGACGTGATCGGTCGCAGGCGGCTCGACACCCATGTGCTGGCGCTCGAAGCCCTGGGCGGCGACGTCACGCTCTGCCCGCGGGGCGGCCTGGAGTGCCGCGTCAAGGCGGCTGGCGGTCGCCTGCGCGGGGCCGAGATCTTCCTGGACGAGGCGTCGGTCACGGCGACGGAGAACGCGGTGATGGCTGCGTCTCTTGCGGAGGGCGAGACCCGGATCCTGAACGCCGCCAGCGAGCCCCATGTGCAGGACCTCTGCAGGCTGCTGCGAGAAATGGGGGCGGGCATCGAGGGCATCGGGACGAACGCTCTGACCATCGAGGGAGCGGACAGGTTGGGAGGCGCCGAGTTCGAGATCGGACCCGACTACATCGAGGTGGGATCGCTCATCACGCTGGCGGCAGTCACCGGCGGCGAGCTACGGATTCCCAACGCGCGTCCGGAGGAGCATCGCGCGACGCGGATCGCCTTCGGCCGGCTGGGCGTCGACTTCGAGGTCCGGGGCGAC
>JAPOVF010000010.1 GCA_026708285.1 Acidobacteriota bacterium | reverse complement strand
CGCCGGACCATGATGGGCTCGTGCTGAGCCGCGTCGAGGATCGCCGCGAATCTCTGCTTTGCTTCGGTTGCACTGACGGTTCGCACGATCACGCCTCCTTCACAACGCCAAGAATAGTGCGAAATGACCACTTTGTCCAAAACGAGCGATTCCGGTGAATCCCAGGCTGGACGATGTCGTCATGCGGGTCGCGATTCGGCCGCAGGACTTGACGATCGTCGCCGTCGGAGCCACTGGCTGGTGGGCACTGCGGCCGCTGCAATCACCAGAACCCATGGCAGGACGCCCTGAGGCACGGCATCGAGCAGCGGTGCCAGGGGGCGGTACTGCAGGAGGTCGGAGCCCCGGTCGCCGGTCCAGTGCCAGGCGGTGTGGACGATAAGGGCCGAGACGAGGATGATCCCCAAGCGTTCGTTCGGCAGGCGGCGGAAGACGAAGTCCATGAGGGGAATCAGCAGCAGCAGGACCAGGAGCTGGCCGAGTTCGACGCCGACGTTGAAGGCGAGCAGGGAGGTCACCAGGTGCGAGCCTGCGAACTGGAGCGATTCGCTGAGGGCGAACGAGAAACCGAAGCCGTGGACGAGGCCGAAGCCGAAGGCGGCGGTCCAGCGGCGCTCCTGGCCGACTCCCAGGATGTTCTCGAAGGCCATGTAGACGATCGAGAGTGCGATCAGGACCTCGACCAGGGTGGGGAACCACAGCACGCGGGGCGCCAAGCCCGCGGCGGACGCAATCAGGGTGATCGAGTGGGCCACCGTGAACGAGGTGACGACGAGCACGAGCTGGCGCAGGCGGCGAAGCGGTGCCACCAGGCAGACCAGGAAGAGCAGGTGGTCGAGGCCGCTCAGGATGTGTTCGAAACCCATCGCGATGAAGTGGATCGAGGCCTGCGCCCAGTTCGGGTCGAGCCGGACCCGGCCCGGTTCGGCGGCGAGTTGAAGCGCTCGCGCATCGCCGTCGGACGACTCGTAGCGAAGGACCGTGAGGACCCGCAGGCCCAGGCGGCCGAAGCGCGGGTCGATGGAGAATCGGGGTCGTTCGTTGGCGCCGTGAGCTCCGAGCGGCGTCTCCAGGTGGACATCGAGCAGTGCCTGCCGCCAGACGAGCTGGGTTGTCGCCGGCAGGGGGGGCTCGCGGATGTGGGCAAGGGCGCGGTCGAAATCGAGGAAGGAGCGGTCGGACGGGATCGACAGCCGGACCGCCTGAACCGTCGTCGTCGGCAGTTGGTCGCGACCGGCGTACAGGTCGAGGTTGGGCGTGATCCAGCGGTTGGCGGCTTCCACGAGCAGGTTGCTCGCTCGTAGCGCCTCCAGGTCCAGGATGCCCCGGTAGTCGACCGGGAACTGCATCTCCTGCATCGCTTCGAGCGGCGTCCGCACGAGCACTTGGAGCCGGTCGTCCTGCTGATTGACTAGGACCTGGACCGTGACGCTGCCGGGCACCTCGTGGGCCGCGGCGGAATCAGCGGCGAAGAGCAGCGGCGCTGCGGCGAGGACGACGCAGCCGACCTGAAGTCGCGGAAACGCGTTGGAACGGAGGCGGTACAGGGGGCGAATGCTAGCCGTCGCGCCGTCCAGAATGCCGGCGAGAACCCGGGTGACACGGTCCGCGTCACCCGTGAACCGGTCCGTGCGTCCGTCATCGGACGCACGGATGACACGCCGGCGCACCCAGTCTGGCCCGTTGTACACTGACCGCACCTCCCTGGTGTTGCAGCAACCGCCGGCAGCGCGGCAGACGACGGATTCCAACGACTGGATGGACCGACGATGACATCGAAGCGTACGTACTCCGTACTCGGCTGCGTGGCAGCCCTTGCTTTCCTGCTCGCCGCCTGCGGTGGCGGCAGCTACGACGGCGGTGACGAGGCCGTTGGCGACGGGCCGATGGCGCCGCGTTTCGAGGTCGATCCGTTCTGGCCGCAGCCGCTGCCGAACCACTGGATCCTGGGCCCGGCGATCGGTGTCACCGTCGACTCTCGCGACCACGTCTGGATCGTTCATCGGAACACGCCGGGCGCCTTCGGCGCAGGCAACGAGATCGGCGCGGCGCAGGATCCGCCGCTCTCCGAGTGCTGCATCCCGGC
>JAPOVF010000271.1 GCA_026708285.1 Acidobacteriota bacterium | reverse complement strand
CGGACTGTGCAGTTTTCGGCTGCCACGAATGGGAGATTTACAGTTGCCCCCAACATGGCGATGGCGGCGACGGGGGTAACGGGGGGCAGAGCGGCAGATCGTCGTACAACTCTGACGGCTCCTTCTCCGAAAACGGCTCTGCCGGCTCTGCCGGATCGGCAGGTGCTTCTGGCGGCGCCTCGAGCGTCACGGCCGACGGAACCCTTTATTCAGCGTCGGGCGGTACTGCGGGTACGGGTGGCCGCGGTGGATCAACAGGCGATGGGAACCTGGGGGCACTCGGAACGGAGGGAACACCGGGAGAAACGACCTTCGTCAGATTGACGGACCTGGCTCCAACCACGGAACTCGTGATCGCGGTCGGAACCAAGGGCGCTGGCGGAGCAGGAGGCGTCGGCGGACGCGGTGGCTACACTGGAGGTGAGTACTTCAGCTACGCGTCATCGGGAGCTACCGGCGCCGCCGGTTCCGATGGCTCAAGGGATGGCTACGTCCGCATCTACCCGACCTGCTGAGAAGGCGAGAGGACGGACGAATGCCAGACGACATCAGACAGGCTCTGAAACCCCGACAGGTCCTCGGCGTCAGAACGAAGTCCGTTGATGACGGGACTGTCGTTCTCGAGTGGGACCCCAACGTCGACCACTACGAGGTGTTCGTCGGCGAGGGCGAGATCCCTGACGACTACAAGGGAGATCCCGTCCGCGGCGCGACCGCGACGATCACCAATCTACCGAATGGGCAACCCGCTCTCTTCCGGGTGCGGGCAGTGTCCAGGGTCGGCACCACTGGTCTCTTCCGCGGCGAATGGTCCGCCCCGCACGCCGCGATTCCCCGTGCTCCGATCAAGCCGGCGAAGATCACGAGCATTTCCAGCGATCGCCAGGAAGGCGCGATCGTGTGGACCTGGGACGCTCCGGACGGTGGCGGCAAGCTGATCATCGGCTACGACCTCGAGTGGAAGAAGGTCGGCGAGGACGTCTGGAATCTGGTTCAGGGACTTACCGACGCGTCCTACACGCTGGCGACCGACGGCCATGAGTCGAGTTACGTGGTCAGGGTCAGAGCTCAGGGGGAGGAGGCTCTCGCCGACTGGTCCGACGACTCGGCCGCCGTGTCCTCGCTCGTCGTCCCCGATCCGGCGCCGCAGTCTCATGTGATCACGACATCGGGGACCTTCACCTGGCCGTGGTCCGATGCCACCAGGGCCGTACTGGTCCTTCGTAGCGGAACCGGTGGTGCCGGCGGCGGCGGTGGTGGCGGAGGAGGGGGTGTCAACTTCTACTACGGCGATCAAGTGAGCCAAGATCACTTGATCGCCGGGAATGGTGGAGGCACGACCGGCGGAGCAGGTGGTCGAACGCCTCAAGACGGCACGGGACGAGGCGGTGGCGGTGGTTCGCGCGCGTCGAAGTCAGGAGGTGCCGGGGGGAACTTTGGAGGCTGGGGAGGAAGACCGAGCCAATCGGGTGTGATCGGTGGCACGAACAGTGGCTCCGGTGGTGGCGGCGGAGGCCCTGAGGGAGGGTTTGGAGCGGATGGCCTTCGGACGTACGTCGGCGGGCAGTGGGACCAGATCACCTCCACAGGAGGCGGTGGTGGAGAGCAGGGTGCCTCTGGTGTCGTTACCTCGGTCGGAATGGGGTCTGAACTGTATTCCTCTGCGGAAGGCCCGGGCGGCAGTGGTGGCGGCGGTGGATCGGGCGGCGGCAGGTTTGTGTCCGAAGGATCGGCCGCGAATGCGGCTGGTCGTGGTGGCGGAGACGGTGGGGCCGGTGGAGGGGGAGCGGGCGGTTCGGGGGGGCCGGGCGAGAAGAACGTCGTGGATCAGCAGAATGTGGCGCAGACATCGGGGCACGTTGGCGGTGCTGGTGGAGCTGGCGGTAAAGGCCGATACTCCGAGGCCGTGGTCCCGTTGTCGGGTCTGACGACGAAGAGCGAGCTCGAGATCACCATCGGCGAAGGCGGAGCAGGTGGTGCAGGTGGCTTCGGAGGAAACAGCGGGACCACGGCAGGCGCCAACGGCACGGCGGGTGCGGCCGGTGCGTCGGGCAAAGTGACCATCTACCCGCAACCGTAGCTTGTCGAGGGGACGCCGCGTTCCGGCGAGCTACGCCGAGAAGCCGCCAGTCTTCGGGCCGGCGGCTTTCTCAATTCTGATCCCGGCCGCGGCACACAACCAGGCCAGAGAACACCGACCAAGCCGCCGCCTCCGCGAAAGTGACACAGCGGCGGCGCCTCACGTCACGTGCAGCCTGCAGGATCGCCGCCGATGACCAAGCGACTCACACACCGGGCGCCCACTCCGATCGGACGCAGGCGATGAGCATGCGACTCGCCGACTGGGTAGCGCGCCTGCGCTCGCGGACCAACCTGGCGGTTCACGGCGTCTACACGACGACCGCGGCGCAGTCGAGCGCCGCCCAGGACGCGGCGTTCCTGGCCTACTTCGCGGACGAGGCGCAGCCTTCGACCGTGATCGGCCCGCCGCGCCAGGAGCACATCGTGGCGATCTCGGTGCTGCTTCGGGTGCCGGTTCGCCGGGAGGCGAACTCCGAGAGCGTCTCCGGCCTCGAGGCGGTGCGCGACCAGGTCGACGCCGCCCTGCTTGGGTGGACGCCGCCGGGGGCTACCGGGCCCGTCACGCACCGGAGCGGGAAGGCGCTGGATCGACAGGACGAAGGGGTCGAGTGGTGGAGAGACATTTACCAGGCGCCGCAACTACGGTCGGCGTCTTGACCAGAAGGAGCGAATGATGGCCCTATCGGCAGGACGGAAACTGATCTTGGCGAAGATCGAAACGACGGCGGGCACCGCGGTGGCGCCGGCGGCGACCGACGCGATCCTCGCGATCGAGCCGACCCTCACCCCCCTCGTGGGCGGCACGGTGAGCCGCGACCTGGTGCGCAGCTTCTACGGCGCCTCGGAGGACTTCCAGGTGGGCTCCCACCAGCAGATCGAGTTCTCGGTGGAACTCGCCGCCTCGGGCACCGCCGGCACCGCGCCGCAGTTGGGCAAGCTGCTCCAGGCCTGCGGCATGAGCGAGACCGTCACCGAGAGCTCGAAGGTCGACTACGTGCCGGTTAGCAAGGACGAGAAGACGCTGACCATCGTCTGCAACTGGGCGGGCCAGCAGCACACCCTCACCGGCTGCCGGGGCACCTGGCAGCTCACGTCGGGCGCCCAGCTCATCCCGCGACTCAAGTTCACCTTCCTGGGCAAGTGGAACGACCCGTCGAGCGTAGCGGCGATCACCGGGGACTACTCGTCCTGGCAGGCGCCGACGCCCGGCTCCACGACGGACACCCCGACCTTCCAGTTGCACGGCCAGAGCAGTCTGGCCCTGTCGAAGCTGGACCTCGACTACGCCGTCCAGACCGTTCACCGCGAGGTGATCGGGGCGACCAACGAAGTGATCATCACCGGCCGTCAGCCGGCCGGCTCGATCACCTTCGACGCGCCCACGCTGGCGTCGTTCAACGCCTTCACCACCGCGAAGGCCGGGACGACCGGGGCGCTGAAGATGGTCCACGGCGGCGCCGACACGACCGAGAACGCCGGCGACCTGATCGAGATCAACTGCCCGAAGGTCCAGTTGGTCGACCCGCAGTACGGCGACGAGGAGGGTGTCCTCCAGGTCTCCGCCGGTCTCAAGCTGGCGCCGAACAGCGGCAACGACGAGATCAAGTTCACCTTCCGGTAGGGACGAGTTCACGGTTCGCCGGCCCTCCCCTTCCCCCTCGCAACCACCCGGGGGAGGGCCGGCGGACCGGTTCTTTTCGCACGCACACACGACAATCGACTGAGGATGAACGATCAATGAGCATCAGACTGGAAAGCGCCTCGCAGCAGTCCGGACCCTTCGTACCGAGACCGTCGCGATTCCTGACTGTCCGTTCAAGCACGAACAGCCACACGATTGCGTGGTCGTTCGGTGTGGACAGATGGGAGATCGAGTGGGAGAAGGTGGTCAGAGGCCAGACCGTGTTCACTGGCAGCCAGCACAAGGCGACCACGACCAGGTCCGAGTTCACGCTGCCGAACCTGGAAGTCGGCGAGGTCTACCGCATCCGGATCCGACCGATCAGCGACACGCTCGGCACAGGCGCATGGACCGATGTTTCGCTCTTCCATGAGAATCCGCCGGTAGAAGTACCGGTCAGCAAGGAGTTCACCGCGTCCGAGACGTTCTCCTGGCCGTGGGCGGATGCGACCGGGGCCGTCATCGTTCTCGAAGGCGGTCAGGGCGGAGCAGGCGGCGGGGGCGGCGGAGGAGCTTCACCGTTCCTCACCACGGGAACGTCGGCATCAAACCACCCTGGCGGCGGCGACGGCGGTGCCGGCGGGGGTACGGGAGGCGGCGCGGGAGGTACTTCCAGCACTGCTACCAGCCCCTTCGGTAAGGGTGTGGACGGATCCGGCCGCGGTGGGGGCGGCGGCGGCTCCGGCTCTCGCCGAGGCGTCGGTGGCCGTGGCGGCGACTACGGCGGCAGCGCTGAACGTGAGGTCGGCGGTTCGTACTACTGGAGCAGTCCATTTGGCGGCGGCGGCGGCGGCCCGTATGGTGGCGAAGGCGGCCAGTTCGGGATCTTCCGTTTCACCACCAGCGTGCATCGAACGGGTGGCGCGGGCGGCGGCGGCGAAGCTGGTGCGTCTGGTGGCGAGACCACGCTCGTCATCGACAACGGCGAGTCCCAGGTCGCAGCCGGCGGTCTCGGTGGTAGTGGTGGCGGCGGCGGCAGCTCGCCGATCAGCGATGTCGCCACACAGCCAAGCGACGGCGCGGGACAGGACGCTCGCGGCGGCGGTGGTGGTGCGGGCGGTGCCGGCGGCGACAATCCGTCGAGCGAGGTCTACCTCAACCGTACCGGTGGCGATGGCGGCGCTGGTGGACAGGGCCAGGACGGAGCCATCACGGTTCTGCAGGTGTCGGACCTCAGTGTCGGCAACCAACTGCAGATCGCGGTAGGTGCCGGTGGCGCCGGTGGCGCCGGCGGCAAGGGGGGCAAGGCCCTGGACGTCACGGACTCGATCGAACGTCAGTTCACGGGATCTCCCGAGTACGACGGCACGGACGGCTCAGACGGCAGTGCTGGCGAAGCAGGGTCGGCCGGCAAGGTCACGATCTACCCGCGACCGTAGCGACTACCTGAACCAAGGAGACAACGATGGCATTCAGACTGGCTGACCCCGAGGCGACCTATCCCACGCCGGTGGCGATCGAGGTGCCCGCGGCGGACGGAAAGACGGAGAAGCTCGGCTGCGTTCTGCACTTCCGGCTGCTCGAGGCTTCCGAAGTCCGGGACCTCGCCCTCGAAGGAGACGAGGCGTACCTGGCGGGCATCCTCGCCGGCTGGGAAGAGATCACCGACTTCGACGGCGAGCCGCTCGAGTTCAACGAGAAGAACGTCGAGAAGCTGGCCCGGATCGGCTACTTCACCCGCTCCGTCGCCGAGGCGTACGGGCGCTTCAGCCAGGGCCTGCCGGCAAAAAACTCCGTGGCGCCGCTCGCCACTGGTTCGGCCAGGGGAGCGGCGCGGACGAGACGGAAGAAGACGCGCGCGCGTTCGGCATCCAGATAGATCCGGACTCGTTGCCGCAAGGAAGGGACTTTGATGTTCTGCCCCAAAACTGGGACACGCTGGTTGCGTTCCTCGCAGCCCAGACGCAGTGGCGGCACGGCCCGAGCGGCCGGCTCGTGGGCCTCGACTACGCGGGCGTCCGCGCCGCGGTGCGGGGACTCGTGGCCGACGGCCTCGGCAACGCCCGACAGGGCAGGAGGTTGAGATGGCGGCGCGTGTTCACCGGCCTGCGCGTGATGGAGGCGGCCGTGCTGGAAGAGGCCGGCAAACGATGAACGGCCGGTGTCGCGCCACACGACCCGATGCGGCGACTCGCCAACCCGGACGACTGGAGAACTAGGTCATGGCTGGAGAAGAACTGAGAGTCGGCATCCGCCTTACCGCGGACGGCAGGGACTTCGTGGGTGCGGTTCGCGAGGCGGCACGGGAGCTCGACAAGCTGAGCCGCGCGGCGAAGAGCGCCGGCGGCGTTGCGAACGGTTTCGCGACGGCGAACAAGAAGATGAGCGACACGCTCCGGGTCGTGAAGGACGCGGCGATCGCCTACGTGACCACTCAGACCCTCATCTCCCTTCAGAACAAGGAACTTGCGGGGACTGCGGCTAGTGCTGTCCAGAGAACGGCGGGGCTTGGCGTCGCGTTGCGCAACGGGGCCGGTGCGGCCGGAGTCCTCCGAGGGGCGATGCGGGTGGCGACCGTGGCGGTGCGAGGGTTCAGGACCGCACTCGCGTTCTTGACGGGGCCGGGTGGTCTCATCCTGCTCGGCGTGTCAGCGATCTACGATCTGGTGAGTGCCAACAAGGCGGCCAAGGAGAGCGTCGACGGCCTTCCGGACGACTTCTTCGAGTGGGGCGAGTCGATTGATGCAACCGCTGAGAAGCTGACCGAACTTGGAGCCGCGCAGAAACGGGTGCTAGTGCGCGAGCTCGGAAGTGGCATCGAAGCAGCAAAGGCGGAGCTTGCAAGCGCCAGAGAGGAAGCGGAGAAAGCCCGTCGAGTTCTTAGTGCTCGGGAGCTGTACGTCAAGGACAGCGAGAAGAACCAGGACTACTTGGATAGGGTCGATGACGCTGACGCTGAGGTGGAACGTCTCGAGGGTGTCCTCTCCGATCTGGAAGATCGGCTTGCAAATACAAGGACCGCTCTCGATCCGGGGTTCTTGAGTTCGAAGGATCTGGATGACGCGGCGCGGAAGGAGATCGCTCGCCTAAAGGAAGTCGAGGAGGAGAGAAAGCAACGCACGAGCGATGCTGCGGCCTCCCTGCTCCAGGTTGAGCGCGAACTCCAGACGGATCGAGAGCGCGTCATTGCGGAGTACCAAGAGCGAATCGCAGCGATTGAGCATCCCGATGCAGGGGGCGATGCGGAGCGGAAGCAGGAGCTTCGGGAGCGTGCCGAGGCCGCCAAGCAGTCGGCACTGGCCGAGATTGAAGCTGCCGACGCTGCGGACAAGGCGAACAAGGAGCGGGCATCGGGTCTGCCGTTCCTGGAGGCGTTGAAGCGGCGCGAGGCGGCGCTCCTCAGAGCGAGGGGTGGATCTACCGAAGCGCTTGAACGGGAGACGCGAGCTGAGCAGTTACGCGCCCGGGTCCAGCGGGAGTTCTCGGAAGCCACTCCGGAGGTGATCGACAAGATCGTTGCTCAGACTCAGGCAAACGAGGAACTGGAGGAGATACTCCGGAAACAGACCGAGGCGAGAAAGCAACTCTTGCGGCAGATCGTTCAGCAGTTGGAGCCCCTACCCTCCGTCACCAACGATACGTTCACGCAACAGGACTCGGACGCGCTCAGGGGCTACGCCACCGGTGTAGATCAGGTTGCGGCATCCGTGGAGAAATACAGCGAGGCAACAGACGCAAGAGACGGGGCTGCGCGCGCGGCTTCTTTCCTGGACGCAGTCAAGGCCGGTACGGAAGGTCTGGCCGCACACAACCGCAAAGCGTTCCGTCTCAACCAGGCGGCAGCGATCGCCCAGGCGGTCATCGCCACTCACTCGGCGATCGCCGCGGTACTGGGCGACGAGTCGCTCAAACCGACGCCGATTCGGTTCGTCTTCGCGGGTTTGATGGCCGCAGCCGGCGCGGCCCAGATCGCCGCGATCAGGGCCCAGCAGCCGCCGCAGGCCTACGCCTACGGCGGCATCATCGATAGTCCGACCTTCTTCAGCCACCATGGCGGCCTGGGTCTTGCCGGCGAGGCCGGTCCGGAGGCCATCCTGCCGCTTCGGCGGTTGAGTTCCGGTCGTCTGGGCGTCGAGGCGGTCGGAGGTCGCGACGACATCATCTTCAGTCCCTCCATCCACGTGACGGTCGAGACCTCGGCCGGCGGCGACGCGTACGGCATCGGCTCTGAGGTCGGGCTTCGCATCCGCCGCGAGCTGGAGCCGCTCATCCGCGACGTGATGGTCAACGAGCGGCGCCCTGGCGGCGTCCTGAACCCCACGGATCGTGTCCATGCCTATTGAGAAGATCGAACTGCACGTGAGCAGGGGATCCGGTGTTCGGCACCAGGTCCGGGTGCTCGAGAAGAGGCTCGGCGATGGCTACACGCAGCGCTCGGCGGACGGCCTGAACAACATGGCCCTGAAGTACGAGGCGGTATGGACCGGGTTGACGCTGAGGGAAGCAGCAGGTTTGGTCCAGTTCTTCCAGGATCGGGCCGGGGTCGAGCCCTTCCTGGTCGCGAAGCTACCCGAACCCTTGGACACCAAGAAGTGGGTCTGCAAGGACTGGTCCGAGGAATGGGTCTCTGCCCAACGCCGCAACGTTCGCGCCATGTTCGAGGAGGACTTCAGCCTGTGAACCTCCCGACCAGAAGCGCTCAGGTATTGGCGCCGCCATCGACTTGTTCACAGTAAGTCGCCATGGGGAGCCCGTCGTCGTCAAACACTGGACGATGGGCCTTCCGAAGGCCCGAGAAGGGTCACGACGGCCGGCAGTTTCGGCGTGGGCGCCAGTTCGTCTCGTGATGATCACTGAGTCGATGCCAATTATCTCGATAGAGTCACGGGACGGGTGGCGTCCTGGCTAGTGAGCGTCCCCGATCGGTGCCGATCATGCTGCAATGATCGACGATCCGGTGCCGAACATCTCGTGATGATCATCTGTCGGGCTATAGTCCGTGCCGGACGCTATCGAGTGTCGGTGGCTCCGGGCACGCTGAACGGAGGTACCTTTTGGGGGTTGGGCTCATGGTTGGACAGGTGATCGCGTTGGGCTTCGTGGTGTTGGTCGTTCAGGGTGAATCGGCGGCGGGGCCGGCCGGGGCTCCTGATCCCGAGCCGGTTCGCCGAACAGTCGGCGAGGTTGGTGGCATTCTCGCTTCGGAGAACAGCCGGAGCGGCGTTACGGTGTATCAGCACGACGACGGTGACTTCGACCTCAACCGGGGCGTCCCCGTGTACGTCGCTGAGCACGCCATGCGCTACGACCTGCCCGTAGGTGGCACCCTCGTCTGGCTGGAGGCATGCTTCGAGATAGAGTACAAGGCTGCCGTGCAGGACTATGTGTTCGACTTCGTGGTCTACGCGGACGAGGCGAGGACGATCTGGGACGAGTCGAATCGGGTCTACGACAAGGGAAGCCGGCCCGGCGATCTCTTGAGCGGTCCCAACACGGTGCGGGCCCTTCTCCCCTTCTCCGGCCCCGACAACCCTGGCGCGTACGGCTGCGTCAGGCACTCAACCGAAGTGGCGGTGGCACCGGGTCCTGTTTGGGTCAGCGTCCGGATGCCAGGATGGGGCTTGGCGAGGGAGATGCGAATCTCCTATGCCCGCTTGAAGGCGGATACGCAGTTTTTCTCTGCCAAGGATCCCGAGTGGCGGGTGCGGGATTTCTTCGGGCCGAACAGCGTGGACCGTTGGCATCCGAACCACCAGAGTCTCAATCCACCACGCCGGCAGGCCTACGCGATTCGCATGGGCGTAGTCCACGAGGGCGGCCCAAGCCTGCCAGGCGGGCTTTTACCCGGCATGTACAGCGAATGCCACCCTACGACGACGCCCCTGGTGTTCGACGGCGACTACAAGGTAAGCCTCTGCTACGAAGCCGGCGGGGGAGAAGCCGGCGAAGCCAAGGGTGGCATCTGGGCGTCCGGCCAGTCGGGGCTGCTCTGGTTCTTCGACCGGGGCAACGCCGAGGTGCTGATCAAGGTGCTCGACGGTTGCTCCTACAACGACCGGCGCTGGGTGTTCGTGGCGCCGGTGACGGATGTGGCCTTCAACCTCCACGTGACGGACAGCCGCGGTCTGCTCTGGACGCACCGGAATCGCCTCGGCGTGACGGCGCAGACGCGGGCCGACACGAGCGCCTTTCCTTGCGAATAGCCACGGGGGCCTTCGCGGTCTAGCTTCGCCCCGTCGCTCCCGCGTGGGAGCGAGGTGTCCCTCGGCCCCAGGAACGGCCACGTCTGGCAGTGCCACGCTGCGGCGGATCGGGTTGCCGCGCCCAGCGAAAGTGACGCGAAGGTGGCGCCCCGTGTCACGCCCGGCCGGCAGGATCGCTGCCGATGAAGGAGCGATTCCAGCTCATGAGTCCGGTTGCGGTCGAGGCCAGCCGGATGGATGCGGGCCCGATCGTGGACCTGTTCACCGTGCGCTACGTCGACGACAAGGGCAGGGAGCGCGCGGAGCGGTACACGGCGGGTCCCGGCGCCACGGCGTCGGTGATGTATGGCGGCCAGGAGTACCGGCCGCTGCCGATCGCCCTCGAGGGCGCCGGATTCAGCGCGTCGGGGGCCGCGGTGCGGCCCACGCTGCGCGTATCGCTGCTCGACCGTAAGGCGGCCCCCGCGGGCTGGCACGGCGCGAGGATCGATCGCGTACGGACTCTGGCGAGGTATCTGGACGGTGCTTCGGAGGCTGACTCCTCGCGTCACTGGCCGCGGGAGTCCTGGGTGGTGGACCGTCTGTCGAGCCAGGCGCGGGAAGAGGTCGTCTGGCAGCTCTCGTCACCGCTCGATCTGGAGCAGTCGATGATCCCGCGCCGTCAGGTGTTGCGCGACGTCTGCCAGTGGCAGTACCGGCGCCGGGTGGGGGACACCTGGAAGAATCCGCCCGTTGAAGACGGCTGTCCGTACCGGGGCCGGAAAGCCGACGGCGGTCCTTACTGGAACGCCCGCGACGAGGAGGTGATGGAAGCGGCAGAGGACGTATGTTCGCGCCGGCTTTCGGGATGCAGGCTGCGGTTCGGAGACCACGGCGTACTGCCATTCGGCGGCTTCGCCGGGGTGTCGCAGGTGCGACGATGATCGAACTGACGGCGACAGGCTTGGCGGCGCTGCGCTCCCATGTGGAGCGCGAGTGGCCGCGCGAGGCAGGTGGCCTGATCATGGGCGGCGGCTTCTTCGCCCTGCCCAATCGGCACCCGGAACCCGAGCGGGGGTACGAGTTCCACGAGGAGGATCTTGATGGCGCCGCCGCGATTGTGCACTCGCACCCGGACGGAGCGCCGTTTCCGTCCCGTGAGGACATGGAATCGCAGGTCGCCGTGGGGCTGCCACACGGCATTGTTCCGATGACGAGAACATCCGTTGGCGCGGCCGCTGCGGATGAAGAACGCGACGTCGTGGCGGGAGAGCCATTCTTCTGGCCGGACACGGATCGGCCGTACGTCGGCCGTCCCTACCGTCACGGCGTGACGGACTGCTTCACGCTGGTGCGTGACTGGTACCGGCGCGAATGCGGGGTCGAGCTGCCTCCGGTGGCCTACGAGTGGCGCTGGGACGAGACGTCGCCGGAACTCGACCTGTACTCCTCCTGGCGCCGGCGACTCGGGTGGAGCGCGGTCGATCCGTCGCGGGCGCGGCCGGGCGATGTCGTGCTGCTGCGGATGGCCGGCGGCTCGGTGGCGGACCACGCCGGCGTGCTGCTCGAGGACGGGCTGCTGCTTCACCATCCGTCGCTCAAGCCGTACGATCCGACGTCCCTGTCGCGGCGGACGCCCCTGAGCCGCCTGGCCCGGCGGATCGTGGAGGTGGCGCGGCCCGTGGAGGCGTCGTCGTGATCACGCTGCGTCTGCGGGGTTCTCTGGCGGCGTGCGTGCGGGAGCACCTGGACGACCAATCACTGGGCCGTTGCGGGCCTGACGAGGCGATCGTCGAAGTGGAGGCTCGGACGGTCGCGGAGGCGCTGAGTCTCGTGGGGCCCCAGGCGCCGGGCTTCGCGCTACGCTGGGATCTCGGGAGCTGGCGCGTATCCGTGGATGGCCGGGCACTCGAGTCGGCGGCGGGGCTCTGGATGCGTCTGACGGATCGTGCCTACGTCTCGATCTCGCCGGCTCTGGCCGGCGCGGGCCCGTCGCTGCCGCTGTGGCAGAAGATCGCGCTCGGGCTGTCGACGGCCTACTCGGTGTATGCCGCGAGTCAGATACCGAGCATCCCGGATACGGAACACCTGGCTGAGGACGGCCAGCGTCGGACACTGTTCTCCGGCCCAGTGAACAGCGTGGCCCAGGGCGGCGCCGTGCCGTTGATTTACGGCCGAATGAGGGTCGGATCAACGGTGGTGTCCGGGGGCGTGACGCCTGACCGTCCGACGGGCGGGGTTCACGCATCACCGCCGCCGATCGGACTCGGCGGCATCTCGCACGGCGAGTGGCGCCGGAACGTGGATCGCGGTGAGGAGGATCGCCTCCATCATGACGCATATGGCCTGACACGGAGTTCAGCGCAGCGGTCGACGCTGCGGGTAGTGGATCTGCTCGGGGAGGGCGAGATCAAGGGTCTGGTGGACGGACTGAAGTCGGTGTTCATCGACGGCGTGGCAGTGGAGGACGCCGACGGTCAGGAGCAGGTCAAGGGCGTGTTCGTCCAGGAGAGACGGGGCTTGGGCCACGGCGCCGGAGGTCAGGAGGCGCTCGCCGGCTTCAACGTGACGTCGACGGTTCTTGGGCATGGCCGGGAGAAAGTGACGAAGGCCGCCGCTGTGGTCCAGCAGGTCCCGACGGGCTACGACGCTGCCCGGGTGACGCTGCAGTTCGAGCCGTTGCGGCAGTTCGACGACAACGGCAGAGAGGTGGCCGCGGAGGTAACACTGGCGATCGCTTCAAGGGCCTCGTCCGCCACCGATTGGACGACGGTGCTGACGCAGACAGTGCGGGACATCTCGCTGCACGTACAGGAGCTGTCGTGGCGCGTCGAGCGCCCGGAGGGCGTCGACGCTGAGTCCACCTGGCAGATCCAGGTGTCGCGGGTGACCGCCGACTCAGCTTCGACGCAGGTGTCGGATGCGTTCTCGTGGGAGCGAACTGCGGGACTGAGGGACGTCAAGCAGTCGCACCCGCACTCGGCGGTGATCGGCTTGATCATGGAGACGGACCGGTCGGACGTGAACCCGTTGCGCCGCGAGTACGACGTGTACGGCCGGAAGGTGATGGCGCCGCTGCCGTCCATGTGGGATCCGGACAAGCCGACATCCGAGTCGGCGGCGACCTACGGCGAGGGGATGTGGGATGGCAGACTGGCGCCCCGGTGGACGAACAATCCGGCATGGATCGCTTTTGACCTGCTGACGGATCAGCGCGGCGGCCTGGGGGGCGTGCCGGGGATGGCGGCCGCTGCGTACGCCGCGCGGTGGGAGTTCTTCGAGCTGGCGAGGCGCTGCGACGAGCTCGTGCCGTCTCCCGAGAGCGAGTCGGCAATGGAGCCGCGGTGGCGCTTCAACGGCGTGATCGAGCGCCGGGAACAGGCGCGAAAGGTCGTGGACTGGGTGCTGTCCGCCTGCCGGGCCGGCGCGCTGTGGAGCTCGGGGCATGCGTCTCTGGCGGTTGACGGCGACAGCGACGTCACGGCGGCGCTGGCCAACGCGAACGTGATCGACGGCGAGTTCGAGTACCAGGGTCTGCGCTGGCAGGAGCGCTACTCGGCGGTGGCGGTGACCTGGCGCGACCCGGACGACGACTACCGGTCCGGGATCGAGCTGGTGGTGCTCGACGATCTGGTGGCGAAGTACGGGTTTCGGCAGAAGGACGTTGCGGCCGTGGGCTGCACCTCGCGCGGGCAGGCTCACCGGACGGGTCTGCTGCTGCTGAACGAGCAGGAAAACGAGTCGGAGACGGTCAAGTTCGGCATGGCGCTCGAGGGGATGCACCTGCGCCCCGGCGATCGCGTCCGGATCGCCGACGAGCGCCGGTTCGAGCTGCGGGCCGGCTTCAGGGTCCGCGAGGTCGACACGTCGGTGGCCGGCCGGGAGACGCTGACGCTCGACACGCCGGCGCCGCGGCTGGCTGCCGGTGGCCGGATCGTCTGGGGCGAGGGCCGTTCGGCTGAGGTGTCGGCGGCGGCGGAGACTCTGGAACACGAGATCGCGCTGGGCGCCGCCACCACAGTGACGTCGACCACCGTGGACTGGCCGTACCGCAATGACCGGTTGCCAGCCTCTCTGGGTGGCGGCAACGTGGACAGGGTGATCCTGTATCGGCAGGGCGCCAACTGGACGGCGTACGTAGGCGCCTCTCTCGACGCGGGCGCGGCGTGGGAGAGCTTCGCTAGTGCGGTCCAGGTTACGCATCCGACCGTCGGCACGCTGGTGCTTGCGGGGCCTGACCATCCCTCGAGCGCCTACCGGGATCCGTCGCCGCCCTACAACTGGTTCGTTGGCGGCGATGACCGAAACGAGATGCAGACCTGGTTGGCGGCGTACGCGGCGCTGCCGGCAGCGGATCGAGGCGGCGTGACGTTACGGCTGGTTCAACCGGCCCCGGTGAATCTGCAGTCCCCGCGTCTGACGACGACCAACGTGCCGACAGGCCTTGGGGTTGGCGATCTCGTGGCGGAGGAGTCTGCCGTGACGGACTGGATCGTGACCCAACTGACCGAGCGGGACAAGGCCGAAGTGCAGGTCGAAGCGAGGCGTCACGACCCGGGCAAGTACACGGCCGTGGAACAGCGCCGGGAGCTGGCGCCGGCGCTGCGCACCCCGGTGGCGCCGATCGCGGCGCCGACGGCCGTCACGGTGGTCGAGAGAACCTACCGGGACCGGAACCTGGTGCGGAGTCAGCTCGAGATCGCCGTTCGCGGCGGGGATCACGATCCGCGGATCGCGCGTGTGGAGTATCAGATCCAGCGGCCGCGTCGCCGGGCGACGGCGGAGGAGATCAAGGCCGGGGACTGGTCCGTGTTGCCGCGGGGTCCGTGGCAGCGGCTACGGATCACGCCGGCTCGTAGCATCGTGGAGCGCGATGTCGCCCTGGGAGGCTACTGGGTGCGGGCGCGGTTTCATGGCGGGCGGCGCCGTTCGGCGTGGACGAAGAGCGCGGAGATCGTCGCAAACGGCAAACCGGACACGTTGGCGGCGCCGGTCGGGTTGGCGGCCACGGGCGTGCCCGGCGGCTACGAGGTTCAGTGCCCGCGTCCGGCTGCGGACGACTACGCTTTCACCGAGTTCTACGACCGTGAGGGCACGGCGGGCGCACCGAACGTCGACGTGGACGTGACGGGCGCGGGCTGGACCTTGCGCGAGGCGGTGGCTGGCACGGCATTTCAGCGCCTGGATATCGCCGAGGTCACGGAGCTCAGGGTAGCGGCTCGCTACGTGGACACTTCCGGCCGCGCGTCGCCGGCTCGCGAGGTAGGCGTGACCACGTTGGAGCCCGGAAAGCCTGGCAGCGAAGGTGCGCTAGGCCACTCACACGCAATCGGCCGGGCGGCTCGCGTCTCGAGCACGTCGCCGGGTGCCGGCCAGTGGCAGTTGTCGGTCATCCCCGCGACAGGCTGGCCGGCTGCTACGACGCTGCGCTTGGGCGCGGTCACCGAGGCCGAAGAGGTCCTGCTCGAGCGGATCGGCGCCGGCGCCGTGGTCACGATCTACGACGGCGAAGAGAACCGCGCGAACTACACGATCGGCACCGTCACCGTCACCGCGTCGACGAAGGTGGCGACGATCACGCTGGCTCGCATCAAGGGCTACGGCAACGTCCCCGCGCTCACGGAGGGCATGTCGTTTCGGTTCACGCCGTCCGGAGCCGATGGTCTGGACGGCGAGCCCGGGATCCGCGGCCTGTCCGGTTACGCGGACTCGATCGAGCGGACCGCGCGCGCGGCGACCGCGGCCGACGCCGATTCCGCCACCGAGTGGCACGTGTCGGGGACGGCGGGCGATTGGAGCGGAGCCCGGACGTTGACGCTCGGCGGCGTCAGCGATGACGAGGCCATGCTGCTCAAGCGGCTCCGGACGGGAGCCCTGCTGACGATCTACGACGACGCCATGAACTGGGCCGACTACACCTTGAGGTCGGCGATCACCGTCACCGGCGGCGTCGCAACGATCGTCCTCGCCCACCTCGAGCACTTTGGCGAACAGCCCTCGAGCGGGGCCATATCGCTCCACTTCACGCCGGCCGGGGCAGATGGCGAACCAGGAACCAGGGGGCTGTCCGGCTATTCCGACGTCATCGGCCGCACGACCCGCGTCTCGAGCACTACGCCGAACGCGAACGAGTGGCAGTTGTCGGGCGTCGGCGCCTCCGGCTGGCCGTCGTCGACCAGGATTCGCCTGGGCGTCGTCAGCGAGACCGAGGAGGCCTTCCTCAAGCGGATCGGATCCGGAGCCCTCGTGACCGTCTACGAGGACGTCGAGAATTGGGGCGACTACACGATCGGGACGCCTACTTTCACGGGGGCGGGCGCCACGCGCCGGGTCGCGATTCCGCTCGCCCGGGTCGAGTCGCGCGGTGACGCTCCTGCGCTCGCGGAGGGGATGGAATTCCACTTCACGCCCGGTGGCGCGGACGGCCTGGACGGGGAGCCGGGCGTCCGCGGGCTCGCAGGCTATGCCGAGAACCTGACGCGGGCCTCGAGGACGTCGTCCGGATCGCCGACCGTGACCCAATGGCGGTTCAGCGGGAACACCACGCCCTGGCCGAACGCGACAACGCTGCGGTTCGGCGTCTCCGTAGGCGATGAGCGCCTGGTCCGGCGGATCGGGACAGGCGCACTCTTGACCGTGTACGAAGGCGCGGAGAATTGGGCCGACTTCACGGTCGGGTCCATCGCCTTTTCCGGTGCCGGCGCCACGCGCCATGCCGTGATCGTCCTGGCTCGCGTCGAGTCCGTCGGCGAGGCGCCCGAGATCGGCGGCGGAATCGACTTCCACTTCACTCCCTCGGGTGAGGACGTGCCGCCGACGCCCGGCAACCTGGTTGCGACTGGCACCTACAACACGCTGACGACGATGGCGAACCAGCTCGACACGTCGATCACCGTGGGCGCGGTCGCGGTCGCGGAGGACTACGAGGTCCGCATCGACGTATTGGGCGGCTCTGGCCACGTCCATATCTTCGTCTTGAGCAACCATCCGGAAGCGTGGAACATCCGCTCGGCCTCGGGCACGGTCGCGATCCCTACGGACTCGCGCACGATGGTCGTCGAGGTGCGAGCGCGTTACACCGGCGCCGACGGAGAGAAGCGGTCGAGCGCGCCGGCGCAGGCAGTCGTGAAGCTGACGGGCGTCGTCGTGCTACCGCCCTCGAGCGTGAGCGGGTCCGTCAGCGGTGACGACGTGACCGTCACCTGGAGGAACAACAGCGGGACCGGTTCGACGTTCGACATTCGGCGGGCCACGAGCTCGACTGGTCCTTGGGGCGATCCGATCGCGACCGGCCTGAGGTCGACCAGCTACAACGACAACAACCGGCCGAACGGGACCTACTACTACCGGGTCCGGGCGCACAAGAGCGGTAACACCTCCGTCTACAGCGCCGTCTCCAGCGGCGTCACCGTGAACGTCCAGGCGCCGCCGCCTCAGACGGGACCCGGCAATCCCACGAGCGTCAGCCTGGACGAGGACGGCCAGAACGCCGTCGACCTGACCTGGGGCGCGCCGAGCTCCTGGGGCACGGGGTCCACGACTTCGCGCAAGTACCGCTGGTACGTCGACGACGACAACGGGAACCAGGTGGACACGAGCACGACCACGGGGACGTCAGCCCGGGTGACGCGCCTGACCGCCGGCGAGACCTACACCGGCGGCGTCCGGGCCGAGACGAACCACGGGAACAGCAGCTACCGCACCGACACGGCGACGACGGACGCGGCGACGCCGCAGGACGCGGGCTACCAATACTTCGTGGGCGCGCTCGGCGCGGGCAGCGTCCAGTCCTTCCCCTACGCCATGCGCCGGCGGTGGGACGGGAGCTCCTGGGGCTCCTGGGCGAACGTCTCGATCTCGACGGTCCCGGGCTGGGCCGGGACCATCACCGATCTGAGCGGGTCCGCGATCGAGGACAGCGGCGACTGGGGCCGGTGGATTGCGGCGCCGTCGGGCGGGCCGTCCGGCATCTTCTCCCGCGGGATCTTCGGCACTCGCGGCTCCCGGCTCGGTACTCGGGAGGACTACCCGAATACCGGGAGGCATGTGCGGCTGACGACGAGCTCGACCTGGTTCGCAGGCTACGGCCAATCCGTGATCTCGGGCACGCTCGACAGCATCCGCGGCACGACCGCGAACTGGGGCTTCTATACGGGGACGGCGCCGGCGACTCCGAGCAGCGTCCAGGCCTACGACGACCGCGGCGGCTGGGTACGCTGGCAACCCGACTGATGCTGATCGAAGTCACAGGCTGCTCCGGGCACCTTTGCTACCGGACGCTCGGGCCCGAGGACCGGTCGATCATTTGGCGGGCGTGCGCGCAGCGCCGGCCACGGCCGAACCTGCTGCGCTGCCTCGAGATCCTGAGCGAGCAACTGGAGACGGACGCCGGGATCGACTACCTCGAGCGCCCGGCCGCCGACGGCGCCGTGAGGCGCTTCGTCGCCTTCTGGAACGCGGACCCGATCGCCCTGGTGACGGCGACGCTGCCGGCCGCGGCAACAGGGACACCGGCACTCGCCGTCGACCCGATCGGCGAGGACCTGGCCGGCAACGTCGCGTTCGACCTGGCGGAATGGCTGTCGCAACTTGGTTACGGGAAGGCGGACGTCACGATCTACTGGCCCGAGCCCGGGGAGTCGGAGGCCTTCACGATGAACAGTCTGGACCCGTGGGCCGAACCGCGGGCTCCGGGCCGCAGCCCCCACCAGCGGCGGTTCCTGACGTTCAAGCCTTAGAGACCCGTAGATCACCCGATCGGGCCGGAGACGGCCCTAGTGTGCGTCAACAGTCTGTTGGCGCAGCCAACGTTGTTGCCCAGCGTTTCTCCCAGGACATTCGCCCTCGTTTCTCCTGGGCCGGCCCCCTGGAACCGTTCGACCTGACGCCGATTCCCACGGACCCGTTCGTTTTCTACTGGGAAGGGGACCAGAGCACGGCCGGCACCGAGTACTCGGCGGCCGTCAACCGGCCGCACGAGATCGAGTTCGAGGGTGAGCCGGTCAGGGTGGCCGACAACTCGTCGGCGAACGTCCTGGCCCACGACTACAACATCCTGCTGGTGGATTCCGACGAGGCTTCCTGGTCGCAGGAGCACGCGTGGCGGCTGTTGACGACGATGCGTTCCATTCCGCAGGAGACGAGGAACCCGTACGGGGCCCAGTCGCTGGCGGCTTCGCAATGGCTGCTGACGCCCAGGCAACTGGAGGGTGACATCGAGATGAGGACCGACGGGCCTTCTTCCACCGCACGACACGTAGTCAACACGGCTGCGCCGCGTTTCTCGCACGAATCGGAGGCCGGTTTCTCGCACTCCTCTAGTGGGGAAGCGCAGTCAGGCGGCCGGCCGGTTCTCGCTGCGGGCGGCAGTGGCCGTGGCGGTAGCGACATGCCGCCGGCGGCGGCGCAGAAGGAGTTCGGCCAGGAACAGGAGGGTGGCCGCGCCGGCGAGTACGGGCCAGAGCTCAAACCTCCGGATCGCGCTGGAGGGGCCGGGCGCGGTGATCGCTGCCACGGCGCCGTCCACGGTCTCGTGGAACAGGCCGCCGGTTGCGGCAGCGAGTTCGGCCAGGGCGGCGACGTCGGGGGCGCCGGGGCGCAGTTCATCGCGGGCGGGGAAGAAGATCGTGCG
>JAPOVF010000379.1 GCA_026708285.1 Acidobacteriota bacterium | reverse complement strand
ACGAAGACTCCGGCCTCGGCCCCCGGAATCACGAGCAACCGGTCCTCCGCAATGAAGCGGATCACCGAGAGCTCGGCGTCACGACAAAGCTCCAGACCGCGCCCGCCGTCCCTCGTCGGCAGCAGGCCACGCGGCGAGCCACCGCCATCCTCGATCAACCAGGCCGCGTAGGGCGCCCAGCCATCCTCATCCCTGAGCACGAGCCCCACCGCCGCGGTGAGCGCCCCTCGCCTGTCGAGGTCACCCAGGAACTTGATGTCCACCGGGCCATCGATCCCATCCTCGCTCGCCACGAACACTCCGCCAAACAGGTCCGCGAAGCCAAGTCCCTGAGGCGAAACGCCAAGCCGCCCGTAGTCCCGTTCGAACGTGTTCCGATTGACGATGGCCCTGCCGCCGATCTCGAGAACCTCAGGGGCTGGAGCCTCCAGGGCCATCCGAAACTCGGCCTCGCTCTCGCCAAGCCGCCAGGAATGAATGCCCGACCCGATGACACCGAGAACCAACTCGCCATCCTCGAGCCAGCGGACATCGGCGGCGCGAGCAATCCGCTGCGGCAACTCGAGGCGCTTCAAGCCCTCGAGTACCGGGCCACTTCCTGTTTCCTGAGCCGTCGCCAATCCTGCCGCCGCGCTCAACATGACGACCAACATCGGGACCTCGACGGTCACAGCCGGGCGACTTCCTCCCCGGAACAGCCGGCGCAACATCTGAGCTTCCTCCCGTGCCCTCAGGCGTCACATGTGAACGTGGGTATCGGAGAGGACAACACCACCTAGGACGGCAACCATTCCGAGATCGCCTGACCGATCTCGTCCGGGGAATCCTCCTGGATGAAGTGGGAGCCCTTGACCGTCAATTCCGTCTGGTTCCGCCAAGTGCGGCAGAGCTGCCTCATGGCGCCGGTGAGGATCGCACCGGGCTTCGCGTTGACGAACAGCTTCGGCACATCGGATTCCGCCAGCCAGTCCGCGTAGGACTGCACGATCGCGACGACGTCCTCCGGCTCGCCGGCGATCGGGATCTGGCGCGGCCAGGTCAAGGTCGGCCGGCGCGACTCGCCCTCCTCCTCGTACGGACGCCGGTAGACGGCCATCTCCTCGTCCGTCATCTTCCGCAGCACGGACCCGGGCAGTACCCGCTCAACGAACACGTTCTTCACCAGCACCATCCCCTCGCCCGCTGGCGACCGGAAGCCCTGGAAGATCCCCCGCGCCGCTTCGGGCCAGGTGTCCCAGTTCGGAATCGGGCTGACGATCGCCTCCATGTAGGCGAGCCCCAACACCGCGTCCCGGTGCCGGTTGGCCCAGTCGAAACCGAGCGCCGAACCCCAGTCGTGGATCACGAAGACGACCTTCTCCGTCACGCCAATCGCCTCCAGAAGACCGTCGAGGTACCTCCGATGCTCGACGAACCGGTACCGGTCCGGCCCACTGTCCAGCAGCTTCGCCGAGTCGCCCATCCCGATCAGATCCGGCGCCACCAGCCGGCCCCTTCCCTCCAGATGCGGCATCACGTTGCGCCACAGGTAGGACGACGTCGGATTCCCATGCAGGAACACGATCGGATCGCCCTCGCCATGATCGACATAGGCCATCTGGTGCCCATGAACCTCGATCCGCTTCTTCTCGTAACGCGCGTCCGCGGAGATCATCCCCTGCTTCCCCCAAAGGTCTTGTTCGAGATGTGGCTGCAACAGCTGGCGCAGCCTACACGGACACCGGGCGCACGGATGGCACGGCACCTGGGCGCCGTCCCTCCGGGCCCGGTGTCGGCGGTGCGCTCGCTACGGTCCCGACGACTCGCCGTACCGGAAGCCGGTGCGGGACCGGACCTTGTAGTTGCCTTCGCGGACCTTGACCTTGATGCCGCGGTAGCCCTGGGTGCCGGCTTCGTACTCGGAACGGAAGCTCACCAGGTAGTAGCCCTGGTTCTCCTCGGCGACCTGGCGCATCGGCGTCATGATGTTGGTGAAGTTCGAGTAGTAGTGGCCGCCGGTCTCGTTCGAGATCAGGCTCAGGGAGTCGTTGAGCGACGCCGAGGCGATCGAGCGACGGGAGCTGCCCATCGTGTCGATCGTGTACACCGCCACGTTGCCGGCGTTCAGCGCCTCGCGCATCCGCGGGTAGTAGCGCGGGTCCGGCGTGTAGCTGCCGAACCGGCCGACCTCGCCGAAGCCGAGGCTGAACATCACCAGGTTCTTGCGGCCGGCGATTCCCGACGCCGCCTCTCCGAGCAGCTCCAGCGCCTCCTGGAGCTTGCGGCTCCGGCGCGACAGTTCCTTGCCCTTCGGCAGGTTCACGACGAGCGACGGCGAGTTCGGGTCGAACTCCGGCTCCGAGCGCGTCAGCCAGGGCTCGACGTCCTTCTTGCCACGGGCGGCGGCATCGACCGCAGCGAGGATCTCGTCGCGGTCGCGGCTGAAGTCGAGGTAGACCTTGAGCCGGGCCTGGTACGCGAACACGGCCACCTGGTCGTTGGGCTGGAGTTCGTCCTCGATCCAGCGCTTGAGCCAGCGCGCGT
Source organism: Acidobacteriota bacterium (assembly GCA_026708285.1). Taxonomy (GTDB): domain Bacteria; phylum Acidobacteriota; class Thermoanaerobaculia; order Multivoradales; family Multivoraceae; genus Multivorans. The sequence goes on along the minus strand of JAPOVF010000379.1, from coordinate 17,022 downwards.
TATCCATCTGGGGAGCCGCCAGTTGCGGCGCCTGCATCCGCTGGTCGTGGAACATGAGGATGAAGTAGCGGTCGGTCCTCGCCGTTCCGCCCTCGCCGGTGGCCGACAACTCGCTCGGACCACCGTAGAAGGAGGCGCTCGTCACTTCCTGTTCCTCGCCGTCGTGGAGGACGATGAAGTCCTCGGCCCCCAGGCCCTCGATGACGTTTCCCTTCTTGTCCGTCACCAGGACATCGAGCAACACTTCGGCCACTCGGATGCGCTCGTTCAGGCTGATGTCCGCGGGAGCCGTTCCCGCGGCGCGCGCCGGCGCCGCGGCTCGATTCACTGCCCGGTCCGGGCTCGGAGCGGGATCCGCCTCGCGCGGCCGGCGCACCGGCGTGGCCGACGCCGGCTCAGGCGCCGGTTCAGTCAGGGCCGGCGCCGCCGGTTCCACCTTCGACTCGGCGTTGATCCGCGTGGTCGTCTTCGGCGCCGCGGCCGCTTCGGGAGCCTGCCTGGCTTCCGGCTCGGCGACCGGAGCGAGTTCGGCCGCCGGCTCGGGACTCGGCGCGGTGCTTGCCGATGGCGCCGCGGCAGGCTCCGTCGGCACGACGATCGCCCGCACGTTCCTGCCCCGCTGTCGCCGCTGCTTCTCCAGCCGCTTCTGTTCCTTCGCCGCGCGAGCTGCCGCCTTCTTCTCCGCCTTTCGCTTCTTCTTCTCGTCGTCCTGGACCGCGGCCGGCGCGCCAACCGCGACCTCCGCGGCTACAGCCAACCCGTAGCCGGTCGACAACAGGAAGGCGCCACCCGCCAACGCGGCTACAAACGCCAATCGTCGTCCAACCGTCGCAATTCTCTTCATCTTTGAGAACCTCCTATGTTCCTAACTGCCCGGCTGCGAGCCACGGCGACGACCCGGGAACGACGCTGCCGCCATCCTACCAACCGTTGTCGTCACGTGATTCGTTCAGCCACACAGGCGTTTCAAGCACAGAGCGTGCCAGTCGGCGCTGCTACCGGCGACTCCTCGCGAGTAGCATTCCGCCGCCATGGCTCCATCCGCCCCGGATCGTCGCAACACAGAACTGGCCGCGGCCTTCGTCGAACTGCGAACGGCGCTCGGGCGAGTCCTGGTAGGCCAGGACGACGCCGCGACCGGATTGACCCTGGCGCTGCTGGCGGAGCAGCACGCCTACCTGGAAGGGCCGCCCGGGTGCGGCAAGTCGGAGCTGGCCGCGGCGCTGGCCGCGCTGTCGGGCGCCCGCACCCACACGCTGGTGTTCCATCGCGACATTCGGGAAACCGATCTGCTCGGCGACGTCCTGCTGAGCCGCCACCGCCACCGCGGCCACGAGCGCTTGCGACGGGAACTGATCCCCGGGCCGCTACTCCAGGCCGAAGTCGCCCTGCTCGAGGATCTGCCGCGTTCCCCTGGCGAAGCTCTCGGGCCCTTGCTCCGGATCCTCGCCGAACGGCACGCCCTGGGGCAGACGCTGCCGCTCGAATCGGCGGTTGCAACCGGACCGCTGGAGCAGGTCGAAGCCCCCATCGATCCGCTCGAACCCGGCCAGCTCGACCGTTTCGCCGTCCAGCTTCGCCTCGCCGGCCTGCTCACGGGAGGGCTCTTCGACGAAGCTGCCGTCCTGCTCGAACGGGAGGCGGCCCGGCAACCGGCACGGAGCGCAGTCCCGTCCCGCACGTTCACCACGGCAGACGCCCCACCGAGACGGGCGGTGATGAGCACCGCCATCCGCAACGCCGCGCAGCGGGCGGCGGTCGCCCTCCAGGTCGAGCCGCGAACCCTCGACGCCTACCACCGTCTCCTCGAACGGCTGCGCCAGCGCACGGCCGACGAATCGGCGTCCGGCGATCGCCTCATGTCCGACCGCTCCTTCAGTTCGGCGGCCCTGCGACTGGTTCGCGCCCACGCCTTCCTGCGCGGCGCGCCGGCCGCGGCGCCTCGAGACCTCGGGGCGATCCGCTACATGGTGGCTCACAGGCTGCCGGATGAGGTCCAGGAGGACTTCGACCACATCCTGGAGGAGCTGCTCGGCGATCCGCCGAACGTGACGATGGCCGAAACCGGCGCCCAGATGCCGGGAGCGCAGTCCCAGGGCGACGAAAACTCGGACGGCGCGGCGGCGTCCTCGCCGGCCTCCGACTCCTGGATCGACGATCAGGCCGATCTGCCGGCGCCGCCTTCCCTGTTCGGACAACCGCCGCCGCCGGCACAGGTCGATCCTCTGCTCCGGGCGCTGGTCGGCCGTATCGAGCGCGGCCGCATCGACCCGGACACCGACCCGGGCGGCCAGCCGCGCGGGTACCGGCCGCTGCGCGACCTGGACGAACTGATCGACGCCGACCTGATCGAAGCCCTGCTGTTCGCCGAGGGCCGTCTTCCCGGCGCGCCGCGCACGTTCGAACGCAAGCGCAAGAGCGCGGGCGGTGCGGTGGCCGTGCTGCGGGACATCTCCGCCTCCATGGCCGGGCGCCTGACCGTGTGGTCGAGCCAGGTCGTGCTCGGCATCCTGCGGGTCGCGGCGCGGCGGCGGATGCGCGTAGGCTACGTCGAGTTCCACCACCGCGCGCTGCCGCACCAGGTCGGCGGCCGGCTACTGCACCGGTCGTACTCGCGTCTGGCCGAACAGGCCGGGCAGGCCAAGGCGGTCGGGCAGACGAACTACGAAGCGCCGCTACGGACCGCGCTCGAGGGCCTGCGCGGCGGCTCCGGCCGCAACCGGCACGTCGTCCTCCTGACGGACGGCCTGCCGATCATCGGCGACACGACTGTCCGCCGCGAGCGACAGTTGGCCCGCCGGCTCGGGGTCGCCCTTCACACGGTGTTCCTGGGCAACGGGGATTGCCCGCCCGTGCTGGACGACATCTCGCTCGAAACCGGCGGACTGCGGTTCTGCGGACGCCCGCTGGCCGGCGGCGGTCTCCGGCTGGAGGAGCGGTGAAGCCGATCCGCAGGTGCGGATAGAGTCGCGCGTTCCGTGAGCGACCTCACCCCCCTTCGCGATCTGCTCGACCACCACGTCGTCGGCCACGACGAGGTGAAGACGGCCATGCTCCTTGCGCTGATCACGCGGGAGCACATCTACGTCGAGGGGCCGCCGGGCACCGCCAAGACCCGGCTGGCCGAGGTCGCGGCCAAGGGGTCCGAACTCGACTTCTTCTTCTACCAGTTGCACCGCGACACACGGCTCGCCGAACTCGTCGGCGACATCGTCCTGGAACGCCGCAAGGTCAAGACCGAGGGCGCCGCGCCGGGAACCGCGGGCGAAGCGGAACGGATCCACCAGCGGATCGAGCCCGGCGGACTCCTGACCGCTGAGGTGGCGGTACTCGACGACATCTCGCGCGCTCCCGGCGAGGCGCTGAACGTGCTTCTCCGGATCCTGAACGAGCGCCGCTTCGGCGCCGAGCCGATTCCGCTGATGGCCGCCATCGCGACCGGAAACCCGATGGACGACGAGTACTACAACGAACCGCTCGACCCCGCGAACCTCGACCGGTTCGCCCTCCAGTTGCGGGTCTCCGGCCTCATCCAGAGCGGCGTCGACGAGGCGAAGACGCTGATCGACCGGTTCGCCTCCGGCTCCGTCGTGGAACAGCCCGATCCCGAACCGGTCACCGACCGCGCCACGCTCGACGCGCTGAATCAGCAGATGTACGAGGTCGAGGTCGGGACGGCGGTACGCGCGGCGCTGCTCGACGTGCTGCGCACTCTAGTGCTGGAGTTCGAGTGCAACGAGACGAACTCGCTGCTCACCGACCGCACCTTCCTGGTCAAGGCGATCAAGATCCTGCGCGGCGCGGCGCTGCTGGCCGGCCGGGACGCCGTCGACCTTCCGGATCTCGCCGCCCTGTCATGGATGACGACCTTCCGCGTGCCGCCGGAGGCGCACGAAGCGCTGCCCCGGATCATCGGACGCGTGAGCCGGCAGATCCAGGCCGTGTAGCGCCGCCGCCTCGCGGCGGCGCTTCCTAGTGCTGGGAGATCTCGACGATCAGGCCGTCGGGGCCGCCGGTCCTCACGTAGGCCCAGTTCTTGCCGGGCTCGTGGAACACGAGCTCGCCGCCGTTCTCGAGTAGCTCCGCCAGCGTCTTCTCCACATCGTCCACCTCGAAGGCGATGTGGTGCATGCCGGGACCGACATCGTCGAGATAGCGCGACTGGACGATCCGGCCCTCGACCGGCTGGATGATCTCGATCACCGTGTCGCCGAGCTGGGCCCAGTACTCCTTCGCCTTCCAGGTGCGCCCCTTCGCGTCGACGCCGCCCATGTCGGCGTTCAACTTCCACGGACCGATGCCGAGCACCTTCTCCCAGGCCTTCATCACCTGGTCCGCGTCCTTGACCGCGAGGCTCACGTGATGGAGCTTCTTCAGCTTCGCCTTCGCCATCCATGCACCTCCGACCGGCCCGCCATGCCGGGACCGGTCAAGAACCTGCCTAGCCGGTCTACTCCTGGCCGGAACTCGCCTGCCCCTTCTCGTACTCCGCTTCCAGCAGGCGCGCCCCGCGCAGGGTATTGCCCGCCGCGTAGTTGCCCTCGTGGCAGGCGTACTCGTAGCTCTTCCCCGTCGTCTTCGCCCACGGCAGCTCGCCGCTGTATGGAGCCTCGTACTCAGGGTTTTCGACCGTGAAGCTGTAGAGCAGGCTGTTGCCGTCGTTCGGGCTGAACCGCTCGATCACCCGCACGCCCTCGCCGCGAAGATCGGGCATGTCGCGGAAGTTCGTCGTCTCGACGACCAGCGTGTCGCCTTCCCACCAGCCGATCGAGTCGCCGCTCAGCGACGTGTACTCCGCCGGCATGTGCTCGCCGCCGATCCGGACGACCCGGGTCCAGTGCATCCACTCGATCATGATCATGAAGTGGTCTTCGGTCTGGACGATCGTCTTCACGTTGTTGTAGGGCAGCGGACGGATCGCGACCGAAGCCGTCGGCTGGTAGAGGCAGCGCACGCCGACAATGTTCGTTTCCGGGCCGTCGTACGGGATGTCGCCCGTCTCGAGCCACCAGGCGTAGCCCTTGTTCGGCCACGCGAACTTGGGCGCGGCCGCCGCTCGGGCCTTGCCCTCCTCGGTCATCGCCGGCATCTGGCCGTTCGGGGGATCGACGAGCACCGATGTCCGGTACTTGCCGTCGATCATGTAGTTCTGGCTGCCCCACTCGAACCAGAAGTTGTTGTAGGCGCCGACGTTGCCGCCCTTCTCGGGCGCCGCGCGCTCGCTGGCCGAAGCGCTGGGAGCGTCCTGGGCGGCGTTCCTGTCGGCTCGCGACTTCGCGTTCGCCTGCGCCTCCTCGACGGTGAGGGTTAGCTTGTCGCCGAACTGCTTGGGCCTGGCGAACGGAGTGATGCTGGAGATGTCGTAGACGCCGGTGAAGTCCGGCTTGCCGTCGGCGGTCCGCTTGATGCCGTCTTCGGCGGCGACGACCGCGGATGCGGCGACGACGCACCCAACCAGCACGGCAGTGGCGATGAGCGACTTCTTCATGTCGGCCTCCCTGATCCGAAGGGGTTTGCTGTTCCTGAGTGACGGCATCATACCCGCTGGCGCTGCGATACCATGCCGCCGCCACAACACCCGAACCGACAGGAGCATCGATGCCAGGATCCGTCCCCGTTTCCATCACCGTAAACGGCAGCAAACACGAGTGCGCCGTCGAGCCGCGCACGCTGCTCGTTCACTTCCTGCGCGAGGAGCTCGACCTCACCGGGGTCCACATCGGCTGCGAGAGCACGCTCTGCGGCGCCTGCACCGTGCACTTGAACGGCCGCGCCGTGAAGAGCTGCACCGTGTTGGCGGTCCAGGCGGACGGCCAGGAAGTTACAACGATCGAGGGGCTCGCCCCGGACGCGGACAACCTGCATCCGCTTCAGGTCGGGTTCTGGGAGAAGCACGGCCTCCAGTGCGGCTACTGCACTCCCGGGATGATCATGGCGGCGAAACAGTTACTCGACGACAACCCGAATCCGACCGAGGATGAGATCCGGGAAGCGATCGACGGCAACATCTGCCGCTGCACCGGCTACCAGCAGATCGTCGACGCGGTTCAGCACGCAGCCGAAGTCGCGGGGGCGGCCTGATGGTCGCGTTCCGTCCGAACTCCGTCGGCAAGGCCATCAAGCGCCGCGAGGACCCGCGCCTGATCCGCGGCCTCGGTACCTACACAGACGACGTCAAGCTGCCCGGCATGACGTACGCCGCCTTCGTGCGCAGCGACTTCCCCGCCGGCGCCATCCGTTCCATCGACACGACCGCCGCGGCCGACCACCCCGGAGTGGTCGCCGTCTACACCTACGCCGACATGGACGGACAGGTCGGGCCGAGTCCCGTCGGAGCCGAGATGCCGGGAATGGGCAAGGCGGATCACCCGCTGCTGGCGGACGGCCGGGTCCTCCACGTCGGCCAGCCGGTCGCCGTGGTGGTCGCCGAAACGCCGTACGCGGCCCGGGACGCCTCTAGCCTGGTCGAGGTCGACATCGAGCCGCGAGAAGCCGTGGTCGACGTCGAGGCCGCGATGGCGCCAAACGCGCCCAAGGTCTATGAGGAACTCGACAGCAATATCTGCATCCAGATTCCGGTCCCCAACCCGGAAGCGGACAAGCTCTTCGAGCAGGCCGACCAGACCCTCTCGATGCGCCTGCTCAACCAGCGTGTCGCCCCCTTCCCGATGGAGGGCCGCGCGATCTGCGCGCACTGGGAGGAGGGCCCCGGCAAGCTGACGATCTGGACCTCGAACCAGGCCCCCCACTTCGTCAAGCAGCAGGTCGCGATGTGCCTCCGGATCCCCGAGATCCGCATTCGCGCGATCGCACCGGAGGTCGGCGGCGGATTCGGCGCGAAGATACCGACCTATCCCGAAGACCCGCTCCTGTGCTGGGTGTCCCGGGAGTTGCGCCGGCCGGTGAAGTGGTCCGAGACCAGGACCGAGAACCTCCTCGGCATGACGCACGGCCGAGGCCACGTCGAGAAGATCGAGGTCGCCTTCCAGAACGACGGCCGCGTGCTGGCGCTCAAGGGCCAGACGATCTCCGAGCTCGGCGCCTGGCGATCCTTCTACGGCCCCTTCATCGCACTCTCGACGCACACGATGTCCTGCGGCTGCTACGACATCAAGGCGGTCGCCTGGGAGACCTTCGCGGTCTATACCAACACGATGGCGACCGAGGCCTACCGCGGCGCCGGACGTCCCGAAGCCGCCTACATCATCGAGCGGGTGATGGACGAAGTGGCGGCGGCAACCGGCCTCGATCCGGTCGCGGTGCGGCGACGGAACTTCGTCGACAAGGATGCCTTCCCCCACACCACCGCCTCGGGCGCGGTCTACGACAGCGGCGACTACGAGAAGACGCTGGACCGGATGATCGAACTCGTGGGCTACGACGACGCGCGCGAGGCGCAACGGCAGGCGCGCGACGACGGCCGGCTGGTCGGCATCGGGGTCGCCGCCTTCACCGAGGTCTGCGGCATCGGTCCTTCGGGCGGCACAGCGCCTCACCAGCGGATGGGTACCTGGGAGAGCGCGACCGTCCGGGTCGAGCCCAGCGGTAACGTGACCGTCTACACCGGCGTGTCGCCCCACGGCCAGGGCCAGGAGACGGCCTTCGCCCAGATGGTCTCGGACGCCTTCGGCGTCGGTCTCGACGACGTCGTCGTCGTCCACGGCGACACGGACCAGGTCCAGCACGGAGTCGGCACCTTCGGCAGCCGCGGCATCGCCGTCGGCGGCGCGGCGCTTCACATGGCCCTGACCAAGGTCCACGCCAAGGCGACCCGCATCGCGGCCCACCACCTCGACGCGCCCGTCGACCAGATCGACTACGAGGACGGCGAGTTCACGGTGGCCGGCACGGACCGGAAGCTGACCTTCCGCCAGGTCGCCGAGATGGCCCATCTCTGGAACGTCGCCGTCCCCGGCGAAGAGCCCGGCCTCGAGGCGGTTGCCCGCTTCGAGCCGCCAGGAACGACCTTCCCCTTCGGCGCCCACCTGTGCCAGGTCGAGGTCGATCCCGAGAGCGGCCAGATCGAGATCCAGCGCTACGTGGCGGTCGACGACTTCGGCGTAGTGATCAATCCGATGCTGGCCGACGGCCAGCGGATCGGCGGCGTCGTCCAGGGCATCGGCCAGGCGATGTGGGAAGAGGTCCAGTACGACGACGGCGGCCAGCTTCTATCCGGCACCCTGATGGACTACGCCGTGCCGCGCGCCAAGCACTTCCCCCGCATGGTGCTGGACAACACCGTCACGCCGACGGACGTCAACCCGCTCGGCGCCAAGGGCATCGGCGAACTGGGGACGATCGGATCGACGCCCTGCGTGGTCAACGCGATCGTCGACGCGCTGCGGCCGCTCGGCATCACGAACATCGACATGCCGGCCAAGCCGGAACGCGTCTGGCAGGCGATCCAGGCGGCGGGCGCGGCGCAGTAACCTGTCGCTTCGCGGGACCGTTCTCGCCGCGGCGGCACTGCCGCTGGCGGCGGCGGCCTGGGCCGATGACCATCGGTTCGGGCCTCTGCCGGTTTCGGAAGCCTGGCTGGGCGGCGGTTCGGGTTTCTTAAGCCTGCCGGTCGATGCACCGCCCGAAGTGCGGCCCGGGAGCGGGCGCTGGCAGGTCACCGCCTCCCTGGGCCTCTCCAGCTTCTGGCTGCGGTCGCCGTCCGTCTCCGAAGTCATCGAGGCGCGGACGGAGCGCGGCCCGGTGACGGTCGAGGAACTCGACGGCATCGCTCCCTGGCCCGGCTTCGAGGGGATCTACTTCGCCGACACCGAAGTTCACCGGCTGACGATCGACGTGCGGCGCCGCATGGGCAGCAGGCACGAACTCGGCCTCAGCACCTCGATCGTCGACGCTGGCGGCGGCGTGCTCGACCCCGTGATCGAGGGATTCCACGACCTCTTCGGCTTCCGCCAGTCCGGCCGGCCGCAGTCGCTGCAAAACGCGTACGGGCTGTACTTCCGTCGTGACGGACCGGGCGGCTACGGGGAGCGCCTGCGATTCATCCGCGTCGACGAACCCGGGCCCGGCCTGGGCGAGACGATCGTTTCGCTCAGGTCGGGGTTCGGCGGCCGGTCGAGCACCTGGCATCACGGCGTCCAGGTACGAATCAAGTTGCCCACCGCCAGCGGGCACGACTTCTACGGCACCGGTTCAGTGGATGCAGCGGTCCAGTACCTGGCAACGCGGCCCTGGCGACGCTGGACCCTCTATGGCAACGCCGGCTTCACCCGCCTCGGCGAACAGGAACTGCTCAGGCTCGCATCGCAGGACATCTTCACCTTCGCGATCGCAGGCGAGCGCCCGCTCGGGCCTGAATCCTCCATCGTCCTGCAGCTCCGCCACCAGCAGAGCCCGTTTCGCCAATTGAACCTCTCGATCCTCGGCGTCACGGCGACGCTGATCGACGTTGGCTGGACCCGCAAACTGAAGCCAACCCGCGGCGACTTCAATCGCTCCGCCTACTTCAGCATCACCAACAACACGATCAAGTACGGCTCCGCCGTCGACATCAGCCTGCACGCGGGCATCCGGCTTCGGCGCAACGAGTGACACCCGCCGTCCCAGCCCCGGCGCCGTGACGCTACCGTTCGGGCGCCTTGCGGTAGTCCAGCGGCGGCTCCTGACCTTCCTCCAGTGCCGCCCTGTAGGGGCGGTCGGCCAGTCGTCGATCGAGCTCTTCCCGCGCCGCCGTGACGATCGACGGATCCTCGAGCAGGTCCCACGCGGTCGCGGCGAGAACGCGGGCCGCCATCAGCATGCCCTGGCGACCGATCGTCGTGCCGCCGGCGGCGACCGCCTGCCAGGAATGAGCCGGCGTGCCAGGCACCCAGCAGGCCGTCCGGATACCCGTCGTCGGCGCCACCCAGGACACGTCGCCGACATCGGTCGAACCGAGGGTCGTGTTGCCGGTGTCGTCGCGGAGTTCCGACACGGACCCCAAGGGCCGCGGCTTGAGCAGCGACTCCTGAAGCTTCATGGCCCACGCCTTCTCCGCTTCCGTGTAGTCCATGTCGATGAGGCTCTTGAAGTTGCTGAGCGAGACCTTGGACAGCGTGTCGTTCGGAAGGAGATTGTGGATCCCGCCCAGGAACTCGATCTCGAGTTCCGTCTCCGTGGCGTGCGCCGCGCCCTCGGCCACCAGCACCAGCCGGTCGTAGATCGAACGGGCGACGTCGATGTCGGGATGGCGCACGTAGTAGTACGCCTCGGAGAACGCGGGCACGACGTTCGGCGCATCGCCCCCGGCGGTGATCACATGGTGGATGCGGGTGCGGTCCGGTGTGTGCTCCCGGAGGAGTTCGGCGCCGTAGTTCAGAATCGCCACGGCGTCGAGCGCCGAGCGGCCCGCTTCGGGCGACGCCGCGGCATGGGCGCTGCGGCCGCGGTAGCGGAACTTGGCCGCCACCCGGGCCAGGTTGGTCGGATCGCCGGCGGAGTTCCCGTCGCCCGGGTGCCAGTGCAGCACGGCGTCCACGTCGTCGAAGAGTCCCGCACGCGCCATGAAGGCCTTGGCGCCGCCACCCTCCTCGGCGGGCGTGCCATAGAGCCGGACCGTTCCCCGAATCGATCCGCTTCGAATACCGTCGGCCACCGCCAACGCCGCACCCAGCGAGCCGGCGCCGAAGAGATGGTGACCGCAGGCATGGCCCCAATCCGGCCCGTCCCGCGGGGAACGGGTCGGAACCGCTTCCTGGGAAAGTCCAGGCAAGGCGTCGAACTCGGCCAGGATCGCGATGACCGGACCTCCCGAGCCATAGGACGCCACGAAGCTCGTTGGAATGCCGGCCAGGCCGCGATCGACCCGGAAGCCCTCCTCCTCGACGATGGAGGCGAGCAGAGCCGACGACTTGGTCTCCTGGTAACCGGGCTCGGCCCACTCCCAGACCTTTCTGGCCGCGTCCCAGAGCAGGTCAGCCCGGGAGGCTACGGCCGCCTCCAGGTCACCCTTCTCCGCCACCCCGTCCGCGACTGCAGGCGCCAGCGAGAGCGAAGCGAGTGCGCAGGCAGCAGCGGCGGCGCGAGCCCGCCTACGCATCGAACACGATGACCTGGCGGGCCACCTCACCGCTCTTGAGGTTCTGCAGAGCATCGTTGATCTGCGAGAACCCGACCCGGTCCGAGATCAGCTCGTCGAGCTTGAGCTTTCCGGCCAGGTAGAAGTCGACCAGCCTGGGCATGTCGATGCGGAACCGGTTCGAACCCATGACGCAGCCCTGGATGCACTTCGCCTGCATCATTTCGTGACCGGGAATCTCGATCTTCTCGCCGAAGGGGACCATGCCGATGACGGTCGCCGTGCCGCCCGGACGCAGCATGGCCCAGGCCTGCTCGGCGGTCACCTTGAGGCCGATCGCCTCGAAGGCGTACTGCACGCCGCCTCCGGTCAGTTCCAGGACCTGCTCCACCGGGTCGCCGGCCGAAGCGTCGACCGTGTCCGTGGCGCCGAACTGCTTCGCAAGTTCGAGCTTCGAAGCCACCCGGTCGACCGCGATGACGCGCCCCGCGCCGGCGAGCTCGGCGCCGTTGATCGTCGACAACCCGATGCCTCCGCAGCCGATCACCACGACGGTCGAGCCCGGTTCCACCTGGGCCGTCCGGAACGCCGCCCCTACGCCCGTGGTCACGGCGCAGCCGATCACCGCCGCCCGGTCGAGCGGCATGTCCTCGCGGACCTTCACCACGGCGTTCTCGTGCACCAGCATCTGCTCCGCGAACGAGGCCAGGTCCGCGAACTGCGCGACGGGCCGGAGACCTCCGCCGTTGCTGGGGGGCAGCGCCAGTCGCGGCTCTTCGGTTCGCGGTCGCCGCGTGGCCCGCTTGTCGCAAAGCGTCGGCTCGCCGCTCATGCAGTACTCGCAGTAGCCGCAGAACACGGAGAGGCAGGTGATCACGTGGTCGCCCGGCTGGACGTACCGCACCTCGGAACCGACCTGCTCGACGATCCCGGACGCCTCGTGGCCGAGGATCGCCGGCGTGCGAATCGGCCACAGACCGTCCACGAAGTGGAGATCGCTGTGGCAGACCCCGACTACCGCGCTCCGGATCAGGATCTCGTGCGGTCCCGGCTTGCTAATCGCGACATCGGTGATCTCGAGCGGTTGCCCGACCTCGTGGAATACGGCTGCTTTCATGTTCCGGTGCCCTCGTTCGTCCTTGGGGTGAAGGATGGGCAGGCTATCAGCGAGACGACGACGTCCCCGGTCGTCCTGAGGCGGCGATAAGCTGCCCCGATGACCTCCACGCCGGCCCCTGATTTCCGCGTTCGTTTCCTGGCGCTCGCCGTCGTCGCCATTTGCGCCGCCGCTCCGGCTCTCGCCCAGCGCACCGTCAAGCCCGTCCTGCACGGGCGTCACTGGGTGGCGGTGACCGGCAAGCCCCTGGCCGCCACCGCCGGCGCGCTGATCTTCGCCCGCGGCGGCAACGCCGTGGACGCGACGTGCGCCATGCTCGCCGCGACCTCGACGATGTGGGACACCCTGGGCTGGGGCGGCGAAACCCAGGCCCTGATCTTCGACCCGCGGAACAACGAGGTAGTCGGGATCAACGCCCTCGGCGCCGCACCGACCGGGGCGACGGTCGAGTTCTACCGCGACCAGGGCCACGTCTACCCGCCCGAGTACGGGCCGCTCGCGGCGGTGACGCCGGGCACCCCAGGCGGTCTGATCGTGATGCTCTCGCACTATGGAACGATGAGTCTGGCCGAGGTGCTCGAACCGGCGATCCAGATGGCGGACGGCTACCCGATCGAGCGCGCCCAGGCCGACAACATGGAGCGGCGCAGGGAGATGCTGCAGCAGTGGCCGGACTCGGCGCGGGTGTTCCTGCCCTACCTGTCGTCGTCCGGGGAGAGCGACGGCCGCGCGGCGCCGCGGGAGGGGGAGATCTTCCGCCAGCCGGACCTGCTGGACACGCTGCGCAAACTGGTCGAAGCCGAGGCCGCGGCGCTCAAGCAGGGCAAGACCCGGGAGCAGGCCCTGGCCGCCGCCTACGACCGCTTCTATCGCGGCGACATCGCCGAGGAGTTCGTCCGCGGCTCGCGCGAACTGGGGGGTCTCCACACGATGGCCGACCTCGACCGCTGGCAGGTCCACATCGAGGAACCGGTGCGCACGAACTACCGCGGCGTCGACGTCTACAAGCTGACGTCGTGGGTGCAGGGCCCGGTCATGCTCCAGGCGCTGAACATTCTCGAGAACGCCGACCTGAAGGCGATGGGCTACAACTCGGCGCGCTACATCCACGCGCTCTACCAGGCGATGAACCTGGCCTTCGCCGACCGCGACTTCTACTACGGCGATCCCTACTACCCGCCCGCGGAACCGCTCGAGGGCCTGCTGTCGAAGAGCTACGCCCGCGCGCGCTACGAGTCGATCGACTGGGAACGGAATGACGAGAACGCCCGCCCCGGCGATCCGTACGCCTTCCAGGACGGCGACAACCCCTTCCTCGACCTGCTCGAGCAGTGGACGCCGATCCCGCCGGCGGCGGACGCGGAAGGCGAACAGGGCTTCCAGCAGGCGTCGGCCGGCCGACAGCCCTTGCCACGGATGACCTACGAGGAGGGCTTCACCGCCGGGACGACCTCGATTCAGGCCGCCGACGCCGAGGGCTGGGTCGTTTCGGTGACCCCCAGCGGGGCCTGGATCCCCGCCGTGATCGCCGGCCGCACCGGTATCGGCATGAGCCAGCGGATGCAGAGCTTCGTGCTCGACCCGGGGCTCAACCCGTACAACCTGCCCGAACCGGGCAAGCGGCCCCGCGCCACCCTGACCCCCGGCATGGCGCTGAAAGATGGCCAGCCCTACCTGTCGTTCGCCGTCCAGGGCGGCGACACACAGGACCAGAACCTGCTCCAGTTCTTCCTGAACGTCTTCGAGTTCGGCATGAACGTCCAGGAAGCCGTCGAAGCAGCGAACATCACCAGTCACCAGATGCAGAGTTCCTTCGGCGCCCACGAGTCCCGTCCCGGAGAGCTCGACGTCCGCCGCGACGTGCCGCCCTGGGTGCGGGCGGAACTCCGCCGCATGGGCTACCGCGTTCGCGCGCTGGATCGCACTTCCGGACCGATCACCGCGATCTGGTTCGACCGCGAGAACGGCACGATGTGGGGCGGCGCCAGCGACTACGGCGAGGACTACGGCATCGCCTGGTGACGACGGATCAACCGCCCCTCTTGACTCAAGGAGACCGCCCGTGAAGCGACTGCTCAGCGCTCCCTCTGCCCTCTGCCTCCTGATCTTCGCCACGGCCTGTGGCGAGTCCGCCGGCACCGGCACTCCGTCGGCCGACATCGTCGACATCCCCAACACGAAGTACGTGCTGGACAACGGCCTGCGGCTCATCGTCCACGAGGACCACAAGGCGCCGATCGTCGCCGTCAACGTCTGGTACGACGTCGGCGCCGGCGACGAGAAGATCGGCAAGACCGGCTTCGCCCACCTGTTCGAGCACCTGATGTTCAACGGCAGCGAGCACTTCAACGACGACTACTTCAAGCCCTTCGACCGCGTCGGCGCGACCGGCATGAACGGGACGACGAACCAGGACCGGACGAACTACTTCCAGGTCGTGCCGACGACCGCGCTCGACATGGCGCTGTGGATGGAGTCCGACCGCATGGGCCACATGCGCGCGGCGGTCGACCAGGCCCGGCTCGACGAGCAGCGCGGCGTGGTCCAGAACGAGAAGCGCCAGGGCGAGAACCAGCCCTACGGCAAGGTCTTCCTGACCATCTTCGAGAACACCTACCCCGACGGCCACCCCTACGACCACTCGACGATCGGCTCGATGGAGGACCTGAACGCCGCCTCTCTGGCCGACGTGCACGAGTGGTTCGACACCTGGTACGGCGCCGCCAACGCGGTTCTCGTCGTCGCCGGCGACGTCGAGGCCGAGGACGTGAAGGCGCGGGTCGAGAAGTACTTCGGCCACATCCCCTCCGGACCGCCGCTGATCAAGCCGGACGTTTCACTGGCCCGCCGGAGCGAGCCGAGCCGGATCGTTCTCCAGGACCGCGTGCCCCAGGCCCGGGTCTACAAGGCCTGGAACGTCGCCACGGTCAAGGACAAGTCGGTCGATCACCTCTCCCTGGCCAGCGACGTCCTGGCCGCCGGCAAGAGTTCCCGCCTCTACAAGCGGCTGGTCTACGACGATCAGATCGCCACCGATGTCAGCGCCTTCGTCATGACCCGCCAGTTCGGCAGCCTGTTCCTCGTCATCGCGACCGCCACGCCCGGCCAGGACCTCGCCGAGGTCGAGGCCGTCCTCGACGAGGAACTCAAGGCCTTCCTCGTCTCGGGACCGACCGAGGCCGAACTGGCGCGGGCGCAGGCCAGCACGCGGGCCAGCTTCATTCGCGGCGTCGAGCGGATCGGCGGCTTCGGCGGCAAGTCCGACGTGCTGGCGGCCAGCGAGGTCTACCTCGGCAGCCCCGACGGCCACAAGACGACCCAGGCGAACCTCCTGGCGGCCACCGTCGCCGATGTCCACGCCGCCGCCGTCGAGTGGCTGGACGAAGGTGTTCTCACCGTCGAGGTGAGGCCCTTCGCCACCTACACGACGAGTGACAGCACGGTCGACCGTTCGTCCGGTCCGCCCGACGTCGCCGAGTTCCCCTCGGCTTCGTTCCCGGCTCGCGAAACCGCGGAACTCGACAACGGACTGAGCCTCATCCTTTCCCGGCGCGACGCGGTGCCGGTGGTCAACCTGACCATGCTCCTCGACGCCGGCTACGCCTCGGACCAGTTCGCCCTGCCGGGCACCGCGCGGATGGCGATGGGGATGCTCGACGAAGGCACGACGTCCAGAGACGCACTCGAGATCTCGGACACGCTCGACAGCCTCGGCGCCAACCTCGGAGCGGGTTCGAACCTCGACGTGTCGACCGTGTCGATGAGCGCGCTCGCGGAGAATCTCGACGAATCCCTCGACCTGTTCGCCGACGTCATCCTGAACCCCTCCTTCCCGGAGGACGAGTTCGGGCGCCAGCAGCAACAGCAGTTGGCTGGCATCGGCCGCGAGAAGGTGCAGCCCGTGTCGATGGCCCAGCGCGTCCTGCCCCGCATTCTCTACGGCGAGGGTCACGCGTACAGCAATCCGCTGACCGGCTCGGGCACCGAGGAGTCGGTGGGCGCACTCGATGTCGACGCCCTGCGCGCGTTCCACGACACCTGGTTCAAGCCGAACAACGCGACCCTGATCGTCGTCGGCGACATCACGATGGATGACCTGCTACCGGGGATCGAGTCCCGCTTCGCGAGCTGGGAAGCGGGAGACGTGCCCGCCAAGAATCTGGCGGACGTCGCACCCCAACCCGAGACGGTCGTCTACCTGATCGACCGGCCGGACTCCGCGCAGTCGATCATCTTCGCCGGCCAACTTGCGCCACCGAAGGGCGATCCCCGGAACCTCCAGATCGAGGCGATGAACGACATCATCGGCGGAGGCTTCACCTCGCGGATCAACCTGAACCTGCGCGAGGACAAGGGCTGGTCGTATGGCGCCCGGGCGATCCTCCTCGACGCCGCGGGCCAGCGACCGTACTACGCGTTCGCGCCGGTCCAGACCGACCGGACGGCCGAGTCGATGGCCGAGATCGACAAGGAGGTTCGGGGCATCCGGAGCGGCGGCAGCAGACCCCCGACAGCGGACGAGCTGGCCAAGGTGACGGACCAGAACACGCTGACCCTGCCCGGGCGCTGGGAAACGAACGGCGCGGTGATGGCGAGCCTCATCGAGATGACCCGCTTCGACCTGCCGGACGACTACTGGGACACCTTCGCCGACAACGTGCGTGGCATCGGTCTTTCCGACGTCAGCGGCGAGGCCGACCGTGTCCTGCAGCCGGACAACCTGGTCTGGATCGTCGTCGGCGACCGCGTCCGGATCGAGGAGAAGATCAGGGCCTTGGACTTGGGAGAGATGCGTTTCCTGGACGCGGACGGCAACCCGGTGGAGGGGTAAAACACTGGGTGCGCCGGCCATCTGGCCGGCATCCGACGCGTAGCGGCGGCCTCAGCTAGC
>JAPOVF010000298.1 GCA_026708285.1 Acidobacteriota bacterium | reverse complement strand
CGGGAGCCGTCTTCGTCTTCGAGACGACGCTCCTGCTTCGCTCCCATGAGCATCGGTTCGTCGCCTCGGTCTACGACCCGCTCACCGGCGCCGTCCTCTCGGCCCAGGGAACGGTAGGGCCCAAGTCGGGCCGGGCGGCAAGTGAAGAAGGATGAGTTGTTGAAGCTGCTCCCAACCACCGTGGCCGCGCTGCTCCTGGCCGCGCTCCCGGCCGCCGGACAGGAGACGCCCGCGCCGGAGATGTTCTCCGAGGTGATCGACGTTCGGGTCGTGAACGTCGAAGCGGTGGTCACCGACAGGGACGGAAACCGGATCCAGGGCCTGGACGCGGCGGACTTCGCGCTGCTGGTGGACGGCGAACCCGTGCCGATCAACCACTTCACGGAGGTCGACGCGGGAATCGCCCGGGCGGATGCCGAGGGAGACGCTGGAGACGGCGGCGCAAGTGCCCTGCCCTCGCTCGCGGCCGGTGAGCCGGTGCCCACGAGCTACCTCGTCTTCATCGACGAGTACTTCGCGATCAGACGGGATCGCGACCGGGTTCTGAAGGCGCTGGAGCGGGACCTGGAACGGCTCGGAGCGCACGACCGCGTCGCGCTGGTCGCGTTCGACGGGCAGAACGTCTCCCAACTGACGGATTGGACCGCCTCCCGGGGCGCCCTCCGCGACGCGTTCGACGAGGCGCGCAAGCGCGATGCCCTGGGCATCATGCGAATCGTCGACATCGAGCCGGCCGTTGTCGAGCCGGCCCTGGCGGACCGGCCATCGCCGGCTCTCGTCCGCTCCCGCGCAGGTATCCGGCGAGCGGTGTCGACGCTGCATCTGAACAAACGGGAGCGTGAGATCCAGCGGTCCGTTCTCGCCGCCACGGCCACCCTCCGGAGCCACGCGGATCCACCGGGCCGCAAGGTGATGCTCGTGCTGACGGACGGCTGGGGCGCACCCCGGTGGAACAGGGACAACTTCGATTCGGTCGATTGGCGGCCTCCGAGCATCGAGAGCATCTACGGCCCCCTCGTCCACGCCGCGAACCTGGTCGGCTACACGCTCTACCCGGTCGACCTTCCAGGGCTCGATCCCGCCTTCACGAACGCTCCCTCCGGAACCAGTGACCCGTCCGCGACGTACACGCCAAGTCCGAGCCTGGGACTGGAACCGAACCTCTCCGTCCTGCCGACCGATCTGTGTACCGAATGGTCCCAGGAAGCCTCACTCGGCTATCTCGCCCGCGAGACCGGCGGACTGCCGATGATCAACGCCTTCCGCGACGTCGCCCTGGCCGAGGCCACGGCCGACACCCGCTCCTACTACTGGCTTGGATTCGAGCCGCCTCGCAACGAGGACGACACGCTCCACGACATCGAAGTGCAACTGGTTGGCCGTCCCGATCTTCGGGTCAGGTCGCGGCGGAGCTATCTCGATCTGTCGAAGAGCACGGAAGTGACGATGATGGTCGAGGGATCCCTGCTGTTCGGCGGCGTAGCGGGGAAGGAAACGTTGACGGTCGAGTTCGGCGCCCCGCAACCTGCCCGGGGCCGGAAGATCCTGCTGCCGATGAAGGTGTTCATTCCGCTCGACGACATCACCCTCCTCCCGATGGGCGACCTGTGGATGAACGAGGTCGAGTTGCGCGTCACCGTGATCAACGAATCCGGCGACCGCTCCGAAACGCCGGTCGAGACGGTCCGCATCTCAGGCCCGGCCGAACCAGAGCCTGGCCAGCACTGGTGGTACACGACGGAACTGGTGCTCCGGAAGCGGGAACACCGCATCGTGGTGGCTGTCCACGACCCGGTGAGCGGCACGATCCTGTCTGCCAACGAAACGGTCGGGCCGAGGTAGCCATGACCGAGGCAGTCTCCCCATTGAGATTCGGCGCAGCCGTCACTACCACCCTGATCCTGGCCGCCCTCCCCGCCGCCCCGCAGGACACGCCCCTGCCGGACCTGTTCGCCGACGTGATCGACGTCCGGGTCGTCAACGTCGAAGTCGTCGTCACGGACAGGAAGGGGAACCGGATCCGGGGGCTCGAGGCGAGCGACTTCGAACTCCGGGTCGACGGCGAGCCGGTGCCCATCGAGTACTTCACCGAGATCG
>JAPOVF010000038.1 GCA_026708285.1 Acidobacteriota bacterium | reverse complement strand
CACCTCTGGCAGACGACGGTCGCCGCCACCGGCTAGGAGGCTGCGCCGCAGAACGCAGCGAAGCGCAGCGCCTATGCGTCCCGGTGGTAGACGATGTCCTCGAACCGGTCGCGCGGGAACGTGAAGATGAAGACCAGCGGTTCGGCGCCGATGCAGCGGAGGGCGTGTCTGGCGTTGGGTGGGATGTAGATGGCCGTTCCCGGGCCGACTTCCGTGCGCGTGTCCTCGATCTCCATGTCGCCGCGGCCGCTGATCACGTAGTACGTCTCCTCGGCTTCGTGGTGGTGCCGCGAAAGCACAGCACCGGGCTCGATCCGTGCGACCCCGACGACGAGCCCACCACTCGGATCACGTTCACCGCATATGAGCAGCTTCCATCGAATGGCACTCGGGTCGGTATTGGCCGGATCGTGCCAGTTGTGCCATTCGAGTTCGGCCTGATCGACAACGACGGGCTGGAGCATAGGCACTTCTAACTGCCCGGAGAACTCGTGGCCACTGGCTGGATCGGTCGCGCTCCCAGCACCGGCGCGTGCAGCCCGAAGGCGACGAAGGCGCCGGCGAGGCAGCAGGCCGCCATGATCCAGAAGGTCAGCGTATGGGAGCCGGACCAGTCGGAGAGCAGTCCGGCGATGGTCGGCGCCGCGGGCGAGATCAGGCCGGTGATCGCGAAGCGGGTACCGATGATCGTGCCGAAGGCGCGCCTCCCGTAGAAGGAGGAGTACACGACCGGGATACAGACGTAGGCGCAGCCGAAACCGAGGCCGACGAGTACGACGGACGCGTAGGCCACGAGCGCCGTGTTCGCATTCACGAGGCCGGCGCAACCGGCTCCCTCGACCAGGAGCACGATGCCGAGCAGGCGTTGGGGCGACATGTAGTCGCCGACGAAGGCGCTCAGTCGTCCCAGCAGGCTGACCGCGACGCGGACGCCGAGGATCGCGCCTACGACGGCGGTCGTAAAGCCCAGGGCCTCCAGGTGCTTGCGACCGTAGACGGTGATGATGCCCCAGGGCACCCCGTAGGCGATCGACAGGGCAATGAGGACATAGAACTGGTGGGTGCGCATGGCCAGCGGCGCGGTCCACTCGCCGAGGCCTGACGGTCCCGACCTCTCCTCTTCGTCTGCCGCTCCGGCCGCCTCGCCCCGTGCAGGGCCGCCATCCGGCTGCTGACCGACCTTTTCCGGGGTGCCGCGAACGAAGAGCACCGCGATCACCGCGACCGCGGCGGAGACTCCGGCGATCACAAGCCAGCCAGCCCGCCAGTCGGCGACCCGCAGGATGCCTGGGGCGAAGTAGGCGTTCACCGGGATGCCGACGACAGCGCCGCCGGCCAGCACCAGTCCGATCGCCCGCGACCGGAAACGCACGAACCAGTTGGAGGCCAGAGTCTGGGCAGGCAGGATCGTCGAAAGACCGATGGCGACGCCGCCCAGGACGCCGTATGCAAGGAGGCAGTCGACAAACGAATCCGCCCGGCTCAACAGCCAGAAGGCCAGCACCGCGACGACGGAGCCGAATCCCATCACCGAGCGGATGCCGTACCTGCCCATCGCCATGCCGACGACGGGGCCGAGCAGATGGTAGAGGTAGTTGAAGACGCTGAACACCAGACCCGACTGAGTGTCGTTCAAGCCGAGGTCCTGCTGCATCTCGGGCAGGAAGAAGCCCCAGCTGTAGTACATCGGCGAGATGCCGAAGCCGTAGCAGACCGAGCCGAGCCCGACCATCTTCCAACCGAGGAAGCTGCGAGGCGGGTTGCTCGTCATTCCCGGTCCCGCCGTTTCGTCGAGTTGGTTCGCTTGTCGCCTACTGACCGCGGATCGCTTCGAGCCGGTCGTTGATCTCCCGTTCGAGAGCTGCGCCGGTCTTCACCTCGTCACCAAGTTCGAGATACGCCTGTTTGTCGCCATCGAACTCCGGCCAGCCCGGCCGGCCGCCGCCGTTCGGGTCGCCGGTGCGGGCGAACTGGACCCAGTAGTCGATCATGAGCGCCGCCAGCCGGTCGTCCGTCTCGTCGTAGGTTTCGCCCTGGAGCGTGTTGAAGACGTATCCGAGCTCCGCCGCGTGATGGGCGCCCCAGGCCGGGTTCTCCG
>JAPOVF010000136.1 GCA_026708285.1 Acidobacteriota bacterium | reverse complement strand
CCGACTACCGCGTCCTGACCTTCGACTGCTACGGCACCCTGATCGACTGGGAGACGGGGATCTGGGACGCGCTGCAACCGCTGATCATGCGGAACCCGGACGCCGAAGTCACCCGTGACGCGGCGCTGCTTGCGTTCGGCCAGTGCGAGAGCCTTCAGGAGCAGGAGACGCCTGATCTGCTCTATCCCGACCTGCTGGCCCGCGTGCATCGACGCATCGCCGACCGCCTGCACATGCAGACGGACTCGGAACTCGACGAGGCCTTCGGCGCCTCCGTGCCGGACTGGCCGGCGTTCGCCGATACGGCCGACGCACTACGCGTCCTCAAACGACACTTCCGGCTCGTCATCCTTTCGAACGTCCACCGGGCCGGCATCGCTGGTTCGAACCGCAAGCTCGGTGTCGAGTTCGACGCGATCTACACGGCCGAGGACATCGGCTCGTACAAGCCGGCGGACGCGAACTTCGAGTACCTGCTGGCCCATCTCGCGTCCAACTTCGGGCTCGACCGGTCCGACATCCTGCATACGGCGCAGAGCCTGCACCACGACCATGTGCCGGCGAACCGGTTCGGGCTAGCCAATGCCTGGATCGACCGGCAACGGCTCTCCGACGGCGGAAGCTGGGGTGCTACCGAACAAGTCGAGACGATGCCGACCACCGACTTCGTGTTCTTCTCGATGGGCGAGATGGCAGCGGCTGTCGAGGAGGGCGCGACCACCGGGGCCTAGGAGCTTGCGCCGCCCCTCAGCCATCCTCCTCCACCGTCAGCCGGTACTTCGCGGCGGCCAGATACTTCGCCTCCTGGCGCAGGTCGGCCCGGGTGAGCGGCGATTTCTCCAACCAGGCCTTCGACAGCACGAGGCGCAAGTCGCGCCCGTCGACTTCGAGCTTCACGTCCAGTGGGTCGTCCCGCCGGCTGCGGTGAAGTACTGCCGCGAGCCGCAACAGGACGGCGCCGCGTCGCGCCGGTTGCCGCCATCCCGAGGGGAGGCGATCGAAGATCTGGCGCGGGAACTTGCGGCGGTGGCTGCGCACGAGGGAAGCCAGGAGCAGGTGTTCCTGGAGCGAGAACCCGTGCATCTCCGCGTTCTCGACGATGTACGCACCGTGCTTGTGGAAACCGGCGTGGTTGATGTCCAGGCCGACTTCGTGCAACTGGGCCCCCCAGGAGAGCATGAGCCACGGGAGTTGTCCTGTCAGGTTCCACGCGTCGGCGCACTGTTCGAGAAGTTGCAGCACCGTTTCGCGCACCCGCTCCGCCTGCTCCGGCTGCACGTGGTAGCGCCTGGCCATCGACTCGACCGCCGCGTGCCGGGTGTCTTCGTGGTGCAGACGGCCGAGCAGGTCGTACAGAGCGCCCTCCCGCAGGGCGCCGCCGGCGACCCGCATGCGTTCGATGCCCAGTGCCTTGAACACCGCGAGCAGCACCGCGACCCCACCGGCAAAGACCGGCGCTCTTCCTTCGCTCAGACCCTTGATGCCACCGCGCATCGTGGTGCCGCGTTCGATCAGCAGATCGCGAAGGCGGAGCAGAGCCTCGAGCGTGATGCCCTCCTCGCACCAGCCCGCTGCCTGCACCACTTCGGCCACCGAGCGAACGGTCCCCGACGAACCGACCGCGACCCGCCAGCCGGCGCCGTTCCGGAAACGGCGCTCGACCGGTTCCAGCTCCTGCAGGGCTGCGATCTCCGCCCGTTGCCACCGCTTCTCCTTCACCCGGACGTTCGGGAAGTGCCGCAGGCTGAAGCTGACGCAACCCATGTACAGGCTCTCGAGATCGAGCGGCCGCGAGCCCTCGCCGACAATCAGTTCGGTCGAGCCGCCGCCGATATCGACCACCAGACGCCGCTCGTCGCCCGCCAGGCTCCTCGACACACCCAGGTAGATCAGTCGCGCCTCCTCCAGGCCCGAAACGATCTCCACCGGATGGCCCAGCGATCGTTGCGCCGCCTCCAGCAGGTCGCGGGCGTTCCGCGCCTGCCGCAGCGTGTTCGTGCCGACGACCCGGACCGTTCCCTGAGGAAACGAGCGCACGCGCTCGCCGAAGCGGCCGAGACAGTCGAGCGCCCGCGACGTCGCTTCGGGGGTCAGACGCTTGCGCTCATCGAGTCCGGCGGCGAGCCGCACGAACTCCTTCCGACGGTCGACGAACACGAGCTGGCCGCCACGCACTTCGGCCACGACCAGGTGAAAGCTGTTGGAGCCGAGGTCGGCGGCGGCGACCACCTCCGGATCCTGCGGCGGGAGAGGGAGCGAGTGCTGCGAGTCGGCCATTCGCGCCCAAGTATGATCCCTCGCCATGCCGGTGGAACTCCGCTCCGACACGATGACCCGGCCATCTCCGGCCATGCGCAGGGCGATGGCCAAGGCCGAAGTCGGCGATGACGTCTTCCACGAGGATCCGACCGCCAACCGCCTCCAGGAGCGTGTCGCCGACTTGCTCGGCCGGGAGGCGGCCCTCTTCGTCCCTTCCGGCACGCAGGGCAATCTCTCGTGTCTGCTCGGGCACGAACTGCCCCGCGGCAGCGAAGTGCTGCTCGAATCGAACGCTCACATCATCAACAACGAGAACAACGGGATCACGGGCATCGCCGGTCTCCTGCCGCGTGCAGTGACGGCGGAGGCCGACGGCATCCTGGCGCCGGAACAGGTCGAGGCGGCCATCCAGCCCGACGACCCGACGCTGGCTCCGACCCGGCTGCTCTGCCTGGAGAACAGTTGCAACAAGGCAGGCGGCACGGTCTACGAACCGGAGCGCACGCGGGCCCTCTGCGACCTGGCGCACCGCCGCGGTCTGCGCGTCCACCTCGACGGCGCGCGTCTCTTCAACGCCGCGACCGCGCTCGGCTGCACCCCGGCCGAGGCCGCGGGGCCCGTCGACTCGCTCTCCTTCTGCTTCTCGAAGGGCCTGGGCGCGCCGGCCGGATCGATCGTCGTCGGTTCCCGCGACTTCGTCCGCAACGTCCGGCGCTACCGCCAGATGTGCGGCGGCCAGATGCGGCAGGTGGGCGTACTCGCCGCCGCCGCCGAGGTCGCCCTCGACGAGAGCCCGCCGCTGCTGGTCCAGGATCACGAGAACGCCCGCCTGCTCGCGGACACTCTCAACGACCTTCCCGGCGTCGCACTGATCGCCGAACAGAGGACCAACATCCTCATCTTCTCGGTCGAGGGCACGGGCCGCAGCGCCCCGGAGTGCGTCGAGGCGCTCCGGAAGGAGAACGTGCTGTGCCTGGACGTGAACCCGACCCACATCCGCCTCGTGACGCATCGGGACGTGAGCCCGGAGCAGACAGCCGAGGCAGCCGAAGCGCTGATCCGAGTGTTCGGTGCGTAACGAACGAAGTCGCGTCGACGTCCGCACCTTCGACGAGCTTCAGGTCGGCGAGCGCTTCCCGCTACCCAGCCGGACGGTCACCGACGCCCACTTCGCCGCGTTCCAGGCGATCTCGGGCGACAACCACCCGATCCACTACGACGTCGAGTACTGCCGGTCCCAGGGCCACCGGGGGATGCTGGCCCACGGACTCCAGGTGCTCTGCTACAGCGCCGCCGGGGCCGGTCTCTTCGCCGATGTCGTCGGGCGGGCGATGATCGCCTTCATCGACCAGTCGAGTCGCTTCCTTCAGCCGGTCCATCCGGGCGACACGCTGTACCCGACCCTCGAGATCGCGGAACTGAAGCGCCAGCGGACGACCGGAGTGGTGGTGCTGGAGAGCGTCATCGAGAACCAGCGCGGCGAGCGGGTGCTCGAGGGCCGGCAAAGGTACCTGGTCCGCCTGGAGGGCGATTCCTAACGCCCCGAAACCCGTCGCCAGCTCCGTGTTTCGGCCCATCCCGTCCTCGCCCAGGAGCTTCCGCCGCAGACTTGCTGCGCTGCGTCCTGCGGCGCAAGCTCCTAGGCCAGCGGTTCGAAGTCGAAGACCGTCGACGCGGCGCCCGAGAGCGGTACCGCCTCGACCTGAAACACACGCCGAACGAGGTCAGGTTCCAGCACCTCCGCGGGCGGCCCCTCCGCGACCAGGGCACCACCGTCGAGCACGGCCACACGATCCGCAAACCGGGCCGCGGCGTTCAGGTCGTGAAGGACCAGGACGACCGAACGCCCCACGTCGACCAGGCCGCGCGCCAGCCCCAGTAGATCCAGACCGTGCGCGAGATCGAGATTCGACGTCGGTTCGTCGAGCAGCAGCACTTCCGCCTCCGTTGCCAGACAACGCGCCATGAGAACCCGCTGTAACTCGCCCCCCGAGAGCGTCGTGACCCTGCGTTCGGACAGCCCCAACACGTCCGTGTCGTCCAGGCAGCGGTCGATCCAGTCCCGGTCGGCCGAACGGGTTCCGAAGAGCCGGTTCTCGTGCGGGTAGCGGCCGAGGGTCACGAACTCGCGCACCGTGAACTCGAACGACGGACGCACGGACTGCGGCACGTAGGCCACCCGCCGCGCCGCCTGCCGCCTCGGCAGTCCGGCAAGATCGAATCCGCCCAGGAGCGCCCGGCCCTCCGTCAATCGCCAGGTGCCGCTCAACAGCTTCAGCAAGGTGGACTTGCCGGCCCCATTCGGACCCACCACCGAGGTCAGCATGGCGGGCTCGATCACGAGATCAACGTTTCGCAGTAACCAGCGGCCCCGCCGCTCCACGCCGCCGCTTACAAGTTCCAGTCGCGGCGCCTGCTTTGCCAAGTCCGGCGCCGCCGTCACCGCGACACCGCCACTTCGCTCTCGTGCCGGACCAGCAGATAGAGGAAGAAGGGCGCGCCCACGAAGGCGGTGACCACACCCAGGTGAACTTCCTTGGGTGCCGCCAGCGTGCGCGCCAGAAGATCGGCGCCGACGACGAACCAGGCGCCGGTCAGGAAGGCGGCCGGGAGCAGGCGACGGTGGACGGGTCCCAGCAGCAGGCGCACGAGGTGCGGCACGACGAGACCGACGAAGCCGACCACCCCGCTGACCGCAACGGCGCTGCCCGTGAGCAAGGCCGCGCTCCACAGCACCGCGCGCTTCGCCCGTTCGATGTCCACCCCCAGCGATGCCGCCACCTCCTCGCCTTCGAGGAGCAGATCCAGGTCGCGCGCGAACCAGGCCGCCACGACGCAGCCAACGACCAGCCCCGGCAGAAGCATCGCGACGTGTTCCCAGCTCCGATCCGCGACTCCGCCCATCATCCAGAAGGCGATCTGACGCGCCGCCTCGTACTGCTCCCAGGAGCGGGCGATCAACCACGAGTTGACCGCGCCCAGCAGGGCGTTGAGGGCCACGCCGGCGAGCAGCAGAGTCGTGACGGGCGTATAGCCGTCGCGAGTGGCGATCCGGGTGACGACCAGCAGCGACAGCAGCGCACCCCCGACGGCGAACAGCGGCGCCGCGAGAAGGAACGCTCCGGCAAGACCGAACGTCAGGGCGAAGACGGCGCCCACGGCGGCGCCGGTGCTCGTGCCCACGATCCCCGGGGATGCGAGTGGATTGCGAAACAGTCCCTGCATCTGGGCGCCCGCGAGGGCCAGACACCCGCCGACCATCGCCGCCACCACCACACGCGGCGCCCTGAGAGACCAGACGATCGTCTCCACCTGCGGATCGACGGGGCCGTACTCACCCGGCAAGAGACGCCTGGCCAGCACCGCCAGGACGTCCGCCGGATCGAGAGCGACCGAACCGCGGTACAGACCGACTGCCGCGAACGTCACGAGCAGCACGGCGCCGGCGGCCATGTACCACCAGAAGCCGACCCGGCGCACCCCGGGAACGATCCTCATTCCGTCCCAACTGCCGCCGGTTGGGGACCGCCGGCCGCTTCCATCCGATCCGCGGCCCCCGCCAGCGCGTCGGCGAGCCGTTCAACCAGTCCCGCGACGTGGTGCGAGACAGCGGCCATGTCCCGACCGTCGAGCGCTACCACGTTGCCCAGTCCGGCCGCCCGCGTACCGTTCGGGACCCCGACCGCCGCACCGCCTCCCACGTACGAGTCGGTGAAGATCACGTCCGGGTTCCAGAGCACGACCTGCTCGGCGCTGATCCGCGGCCAGCCGACGAGGCCTTTCTCGGTCGCGACGTTCACCGCGCCGAGGTAGCGAATGGCGTCGTCGAACACGGTCCGGCCACCGAGCACGACGCCGCCGTTGTAGTGGACGACGCGCAGGCCCGCCACTCGGGCTGCCGCCCTCTCACGTGCCGCCTCCAGCCTGGCCCGCATGGATGCCACCAACCGTTCCGCCTCCCTCTCGCGGCCAATCGCGAAGCCCACGATACGGATGTTGCCCTCGATCGCCTCCAGGCTCTCGTGATCGAGCAGAACGAGGACGGGCACACCCGCCGCCTCCAACTGGGCGAGCGTCTCCGGGGTGTTGAAGCCGGCCGCGAACACCAGGTCGGGCGAAACGGCCAGGATCTCCTCAGTGCTGAAGCCGCCCACGCGCCCCAGACGGCGCGCCGCTTCCGCACTGGGACTGAACGCGGGATCGCCGGCAAACGGCGAGAGCAGCGCGATCCGCTCCGGCTCGGCGATCTCCAGCAGGATCTCGTCCGTGGCCAGGGTCCGGGACGCGATCCGTTCGGGCGGCGCCGCCAACCGCACGGCCCGGCCGCCGCCGCGGATCTCCCGCCAGGCACCGCCACTGCCCGGCTCGAGGAGTTCGAAGTCTGCCTCCGCCACCCCACCGAGGTACGCGGAGTACTCAGCGCCCAGGTCGAATGCGCCCCCATCGCCCGCCGGAGCTCCGTCCGAAGTCCGCGCGCAGCCGCAGACCAGCAACGCCAGACCGACCACCCGGACCAACGGCATCCAGGCCCGAAACGTCCCCGTCTGCATACGGCACCGCACGAGCCGCGATCATAGTTATACTGCCGCCCCCATCGGACCCAGCAACGCCAGGGAGCAGCACGCATGAGCATCAAGATCGGGGACACGATTCCGGAAGCCAGCTTCAAGCAGATGACATCGGACGGGATCGTCGACATCTCTACGCGGGAGCTGTTCGAGGGCAAGAAGGTCGTGCTCTTCGCCGTTCCCGGCGCTCTGACCCCCACCTGCTCCGAGGTCCACATGCCCGGCTTCGTCGAGCACCTGGAGTCGCTCAAAGCGAAGGACGTCGACACGGTGGCTTGCCTGGCGGTCAACGATGTCTTCGTGATCAACGAGTGGCGCAAGGTGCGGAGCATTCCCGACGGCATCCTCCTGCTCTCCGACGGCAACTGCGAGTTCACCTCCAAGGTCGGACTCGAACTGGACGCCTCCCGCTTCGGCATGGGCACCAGATCACGACGCTACGCCGCGGTCGTAGACGACGGTGTGGTGAAGTACCTGGGCGTGGAGCCCGCCGGAGAGGTCGGCGTGAGCGGCGCCGAGGCCGTCCTGGAGGAGCTCGGCTGACCCAGCCGTCAACGGTGGGCGCCACCCGCACTCCGCCGGCGTAACCCGGGGGTCTCTTGACCAACCACAAGGTCGACTCTCTCACCGACTCGATCTACGTCACCTTCGACGAGGAGGCGTGGGGACGGCTGCGCGCCGACACGCCGAATCCGCTCTCTGAGAGCGAACTGGAGCGGCTGCGCGGGATCAACGAGAACGTCTCCCTGGACGAGGTCGCGCAGATCTACCTGCCAATGTCGCGGCTGCTGAATCTCTACGTCGGCGGCACCCAGGACCTCTACCGCGCCAGCACGACCTTCCTCGGCGGCCTGGCGCCCAAGGTGCCCTACATCATCGGAATCGGCGGCAGCGTTGCGGTGGGCAAGAGCACCACCGGCCGCATTCTGCGCGAGTTGCTCGCACGCTGGCCCAACCATCCCCAGGTCGACCTGGTGACGACCGACGGCTTCCTACATCCCAACGCGCTTCTCGAAGCGCGGGGCCTGATGGAGCGCAAGGGCTTTCCGGAGAGCTTCGACCTGCGCACGCTCGTCAACTTCGTGCTCCAGGTCAAGTCCGGAGAGCGGAGGGTGCCTCACCCGGTCTATTCCCACCACTCGTACGACATCCTGCCCGGAGTCACCGAGATCGTCGATCAGCCCGACATACTGATCCTCGAAGGCCTGAACGTGCTACAGGCCCGCTCCCAGTCGCCCTCTCGCAACAGCCGGCTGATGCTCTCCGATCTGTTCGACTTCTCGATCTATGTCGATGCCGAGACGGAGGTCGTCGAGCGCTGGTACATCGAGCGCTTCCTCACCTTTCGGGATACCGCCTTCCGCGACCCCGACGCCTACTTCCACCGCTACGCCAGCCTGAGCGAACAGGACGCGATCGAGACCGCCCGCGGCATCTGGAAGGCGATCAACGAACCGAACCTGGTCCAGAACATCCTGCCGACGCGTGAACGTGCGGACCTGATCCTGGAGAAGGCACCCGACCACGCCGTGCACGGGGTCCGCCTGCGCAAGCTCTAGCGGGTCGCCTGCCAGTTCGGCTCTGGGAGCGCTCCGGTCTCGTCGAGGAGCTCGTCGAGCCGCGCGGACAACCGGTCGAAGAGCGCCTTGAGTTCCAACACCTCGCGCGCCCAGTCGTCGCGGGGATTCCGGGCGGCGGAAGCGGCAGCTACGCGGAGCCGGGTTTCGACGTTGCCGGCGCCGTGGCGGGTGATGAAGCCGCCCAGGAGGTTGCGCCGTTCGCCCGGATCGACCTGCACGTCGTACAGCTCGTATCGGTCCCACACGCCGTGAAAGCGCATGAACTTGTAGCGGTCGGTGCGTACGCCCAGCACCGTCGGCGTCTGGGGAAAGGCCCTCTCCCAGAAGTACTCGTAGAGAAAGGCGTCCCGCCAAGGCTGGCGCTCCGCGCCCGGGCCGGCCGCTAGCAGGCCGTAGAAGGACCGACCCTGGACCGTTCCAGGGACCTCCAGCCCGGCGGCCTCAAGGAAGGTGGGCGCAAAGTCGAGGTTGACGATCATCTCCGGGCGCTTGAGACCCCCGGCTCCGCCGTCGAGCCACGGCGCCATCACGATCAGCGGCACCCGGATCGACGCCTCGTACATCGTCCGCTTGTCGATCAGGCCATGTTCGCCGAACTGGAAGCCGTTGTCCGACGTGAACACGAGCAGCGTCTCTTCCAGCAGGTCCCGCTCTTCCAGCGCTCCGACGATCCGGCCCACGCTGTCGTCGACGCCGCGCATCGTCTCCGCGTAGTCGAGAGCGAACTGCTGGAAGTCGACCGAGTTGTCGTACAACCCGTCGACGCCGTGCCAGCTCCGGCGCTGCGCCTCGACCCAGTTCGGCTTGCCCTCGTAGTTGTCGTGCCGGTTCGGCATCGTCGCCGGCGGCGGATAGCGCTGGCCGACGTAACTGCCGAGGTGGCGTTCCGCCGGCCGGAACGGCGCATGGACGGCCTTGTGCGACACGTAGAGCAGGAAGGGCTCTTCGGATCCCGCGCGAGCCCCGAGGAAGTCCAGCGCGTAGTCGGTGATCAGGTCCGTCGTGTACCCCTGGCGCGGCACCCGCTCGCCGTCGATGTTGAAGGTCTGGTTGTAGTAGAGACCCTGGCCCGGAAACGAGACCCAGCGGTCGAATCCGGGGCGAGGTTCGTCCGACGTGCCGCCCATGTGCCACTTGCCGACGAAGGCGGTCCGGTAGCCGGCGCGCTGGAGTTCCTGCGGGAACGTCGGCGTCTGGGGATCGAGGCGGGTGCGGTTGTCGAGCACGCCGTGCCGGTGCGCGTACTGCCCCGTGAGGATCGAGGCGCGGCTCGGCGAGCACAGCGAGGTGGTAACGAACGCGTTCTCGAACAGCACCCCGCGCTCGATCAGGCGGTCGAGGTGAGGCGTTTCCAGGAAAGCGTGGCCGAGCGCGGACGCCGCGTCGTAGCGCTGGTCATCGATCAGGATGAAGACGATGTTCGGCCGCTCGGCCGCCAGCGCGGGCCCCGTCGCCGGCACGACCGCTCCGCACACCGCGAGCAGGACCGCTCCGAGGCCCGGATGCGCTCGAGAAGATCGCGCAGGTCCCCGTCTTCGTCGATTCGTCGTCATCGTGTTCCCCTTCATTTCGGTTCCTCTCACCGGTTTGGCCCTAGGCCGACCTCGGCCAGTTCCTCCGGATCGTAGTTCCAGCGCCGGTAGTTCCACATCCACTGCTCAGGCTGGGCCCGCACCCTTCGTTCGATCGCCGAGGCGATCCGCTGCGACAGTTCCACCGGATCCCGCGAGCCGCTGGGCCGGCGCAACACCTCGCTCTCCAGGCGGTAGCTGAAGGGTCCTTCTCGGATGCAGAAGGCAGCGATCAGTGGGCAGTCTCGCTTGGCCGCCAGCGCCGCGGGACCACCCACGAACTCGGTGCGTCGGCCCATGAAGTCGACCTCCGGCCCGCGCCGCTGGTCCGGCCGCTGGTCGACCACCATGATCAGGGTCTCCCGCCGGTTGAGACAGCTCAGCATGTCGCGCAACAGGGAGGTCCGGCCGCTCCAGATCACCCGGACCCCGGCCCGGCAGCGCATCCGCTCCACGAACGCGGACGCCGCCCTGGCGCGGGACGGCTTGGCCACCGCGCAGACCGGCGACGAGGATGCGCGGACGGTGCTCTGGGCCAGCAACTCCCAGGCGCCCAGGTGGCCGGTGACCAGCACCTGGCCGCGGCCGTGGCCCTCGACTTCGGCCATCAGTTGCCGCAACTCGTCAAAACCATCCATCGCCGTGACGGCGAGCCGTTTCCGGTCGAAGCTGATCCTCACCGTCTCCAGCGCCGTGACAATCTGGTGCTTCACGCAGCGCCATTCCATGTCCCGCGCTTCGGGCGACCCGGGAGGAAGACCGAGGACGACGGCCAGGTTGCGGCGCATCAACCGGACGTCCCGCGGGGTCACCCCCCGCAGATGCGCCAGCAAGCCCGAAACCGGCCCGAAGGCGGCCGCCGGCAGCAGGCGGATCAGCCACGATAGGGCGTAGAGGAAGGCGCCCATGGCGCGGTCGGACATGGCCGTGAGTCTAGGGGCTTGCGCCACGGTGTACTATGCCCGCTCTTGAGCGAACAAGCTGATCCTGCCGCCTATTGGCGGGCGAACCTGCGGCTGATGGCGATCCTCCTCGCCGTCTGGTTCATCTGTTCCTACGTTCTCGGCATCTTCCTCGTCGAGCCGCTGAACGGCGCCCGCGTGGGAGGCTTTCCTCTCGGGTTCTGGTTCGCACACCAGGGATCGATCTACGTCTTCGTCGTCCTGATCCTGGTCTACGCCGCGGTCATGGACCGCCTCGACCGCCGCTACGGCGTCGACTGAGCGATCGACCCGTCCCACGCCGCACAGACCGCACGGGAATGCCGACAGAGGGCCCATAGCCGATGAACGTTCAGGCCTGGACGTACCTCATCGTCACCGCGACCTTCGCGCTGTACATCGGCATCGCCTGGTGGAGCCGCGTCAGGACGACGTCTGGCTTCTACGTCGCCGGTCGCGGCGTGCCGGCGGTGGCCAACGGCATGGCGACGGGCGCCGACTGGATGAGCGCGGCCTCATTCATCTCGATGGCGGGGCTGATCTCCTTCATGGGCTACACCGGCACCATCTACCTGATGGGCTGGACCGGCGGCTACGTCCTGCTCGCGCTCCTCCTTGCCCCGTACCTCCGCAAGTACGGCAAGTTCACGACCTCCGAGTTCGTCGGCGACCGCTACTACTCGGACGCGGCCCGGCTGGTGGCGGCCGGCTGCACGATCTTCGTCTCCTTCACCTACATCGCCGGCCAGATGCGCGGCGTCGGAGTCGTCTTCTCGCGCTTCCTGGAGGTCGAGGTCCACTGGGGCGTGATCATCGGCGTGGTCATCGTCTTCTTCTACGCCGTGCTCGGCGGCATGCGGGGGATCACCTACACCCAGGTCGCCCAGTACTGCGTCCTGATCGTCGCGTTTCTCATACCGGCCGCGGCCATCTCCTGGAAGATCACCGGCAATCCGATTCCGCAACTCGGGTTCGGCGGCACGGTGCAGGAAGGCCAGCAGGCCGGCGTCTTCCTGCTCGAGGCGCTGGACGCGCTGCACCGGGAACTCAGGCTGCCGGAGTACACGGCGGCCTTCGTGCCCGGCAAGAAAAGCATGATCGACGTCACCGCGATCGCGCTGGCGCTGATGGTCGGCACCGCCGGACTCCCCCATGTGCTGGTCCGCTTCTACACCGTGCGCAGCGCCCGCGCGGCGCGCTGGAGCGCGCTCTGGGCGCTGGTCTTCATCGGCCTGCTCTACACCACCGCGCCCGCTGTCGCCGCGTTCGCCCGCGTCAACCTGATCTCGACCCTCCACAACTCGAGCTACAGCGAGGTGCCGGAGTGGTTCAGGAGCTGGGAGACGACCGGCCTGATCTCCTTCGACGACCAGGACGGCGACGGCGTGATCGACATGTCCGACGGGGCCAACGAACTGACCGTCGACCAGGACATCATGGTCCTCGCCAACCCGGAGATCGCCGAACTGCCGGCGTGGGTGGTCGCCCTGGTCGCCGCCGGCGGACTCGCGGCGGCGCTGTCGACCGCGGCCGGTCTCCTGCTCGTCATCGCATCGGCCATCTCCCACGACATCGGCAAGTCGATCCTGTGGAAGGACATGAGTTCACGCCGGGAACTCCTGCTCGCACGCGTGACCGCTTCC
This sequence comes from Acidobacteriota bacterium, assembly GCA_026708285.1. Classification (GTDB taxonomy): domain Bacteria; phylum Acidobacteriota; class Thermoanaerobaculia; order Multivoradales; family Multivoraceae; genus Multivorans. The sequence continues at coordinate 7,115 of JAPOVF010000136.1, read as the reverse complement.
GTCGCGGTGGTCGTCGCCGCCTATTTCGGCATCTCGCCGCCCGGCTTCGTCGCCCAGGTGGTCGCCTTCGCCTTCGGCCTCGCCGCGTCCAGCTTCTTCCCCGTCCTGGTGCTCGGCATCTTCACCCGCACCACGACGAAGGAGGGAGCGATCGCCGGCATGAGCAGCGGCATCCTGTTCACCGGCGCCTACATCGTCTACTTCCGCCTGATCCGGCCCGAAGCGACCGCCGAGGACTGGCTCTTCGGCATCAGCCCCGAAGGCATCGGCGCCGTCGGCATGCTGATCAACTTCGCCCTGGCTCTGATCGTGAGCCGCTTCACGAAACCGCCGCCGGCCGAGGTGCAGCAGTTGGTGAGTGAGATCCGGCTGCCGCGCGAGCGGGCTGCCGAGTCTACGTAGCGGCCAAGGTATCGCCGCCGCTTAGCTGGCGAGCACCCGGCGCCAATGGCCGCTCGCGAGTCTCTCGCCGCTCAGGCGAAAACGCGCGGCTCGAAGTCCTCGGCATTGATGATGGAGGCACTGTCGCCAGTGGCCCGGATGACGAAGAAGCCCTGCCGCTCGGCGTGAGTCGTCACGTCGTCCCATGACTCCAGATAGGCCAGCGCGCCGTAGACGCGGCGGTCGCCGTACTCCGGCCACCACTCCTTGAACCGCTCCAGCTTGGAACCGAAGCGCCCGACGTGCTCCGGCCGCAGGGTCGTCTTCACCTCGACCACCACGACCTCGCGGCCGTTCACGGCGACGATGTCCACCTGGTAGTTCTCGGCGTTGCGCCGCCGGTTCTTCCGCGGCAACACCATCCGCTCCACGTCGACGTTGCGCTCCCGCATCAGACGAACGAGATCCCCCGCGACCAGGCTCTCCATCAGCCTTCCCCACTGCGTGGTGAACAGGTTCTCCGCCTTCTTCAGGCGCCGATCCGTCTCCTGCATCTGACGGTCCGTCTCCCGCATCCGCCGGTCCGCTTCCTGAGAGCGCCGTTCCGCTTCCTGGAAGCGCAAGTTCATCCGCCGGTCCATCTCCTCCATCCGCTCTCGCTGGAGATCTCTCAGCTCCCGGATGCTCCTGGTGAGCTCCTGAAGCGTCTCCAACGTCGGCGCTTCCTCGCGCCCTTCGGGGTTCGTCATCGTCATGTTCGCCTCTTGTCCTTGGTGGAGCGAGGGCGCCGCGGGGCCAACGCCTCCAGAGGTGGACCCGGAGGCCGGCAAGGGAACAACCCAGAGTAGCACTGGCGGCGCGTTTGGGCGCGCCGTACCCTAGCGGGTTGAGGTGCGACCGTCGCGTTCCGGAGGACGGAAGCGCGGAGCGGATCCCGGCACCGCCGGCAGCCGACACCTAGCCCCCGGACGCCAGCGCCGCCAGGCGTTCGCGCAGGGTCGAGTAGCGCCGCAGGTCGGAGGCTTCCTCGACCGCCTTCTGTAGGGCCCACTTCTGGCCGACGATGACGACGAGTTGTCTGCCTCTGGTGATCGCCGTGTAGAGCAGGTTGCGGCGCAGCATGACGTAGTGATGGGTCGAGATCGGCACGACGACCGCCGGGTACTCGGAGCCCTGCGACTTGTGGACGGTGACCGCGTAGGCCAGCATGAGCCGGTCGAGGTCGCTGAAGCGGTACTCGACGAGGCGGCCGTCGAAGACGATCGTCATCTTCTCCGCGCCGGGATCGATCGACTGGATGCGGCCCAGGTCGCCGTTGAAGACGTCCTTGTCGTAGTCGTTCTCGGTCTGCATCACCTTGTCGCCGGCTCGGTACTTCCAGCCGAAACGCTCGACCTCGACGGCGCCTGACTCCGCCGCCGGGTTCAGAACCGCCTGCAGGGTGACGTTCAGCGTGCGCACACCGAGGGGGCCGCGATTCATCGGCGACAGGACCTGGACGTCCCGGACCGGATCGAGACCGAAGCGGCGGCCGATCCGGCCGGCGACGATCTCCACGACCTTGCGCTGTCCGTCCTCGGCATCGTCGGCCGGCACGAAGTAGAAGTCGCTCAGCTCGTCCCTCGCGGACTCCAGTTCCGGCAGGTAGCCCCGGTTCACCCGGTGGGCGTTGCGGACGATCCGGCTGTTGTCGGCCTGGCGAAAGATCTCCCGGAGCCGCGCGACCGGGATTGCGCCCGAGTCGATCAGGTCCCGCAGCACCTGGCCCGGGCCGACCGACGGCAACTGGTCCGCGTCGCCGATCAGGAGGAGCGAGCCCTCCGCCGGCAGCGCCTGAAGCAGCGACGCCATCAGTTCCACGTCCACCATCGACGCCTCGTCGACAATCAGCAGACCGCAGTCGATCGGACGGTAGCGGCTGCGGCGGAACTTGCCGTTCGACGGATCGATCTCGAGCAACCGGTGGATCGTCTTCGCCGTGTGGCCGGTGCTCTCGCTGAGTCGCTTGGCCGCACGCCCGGTCGGGGCGCAGAGAGCGCAGTGGACGTCACGGGCGCGCAGGATCCGCAGCACCGCGTTGACCAGGGTCGTCTTGCCGACACCGGGACCTCCGGTAATCACGGTCACTCTCGACCCGAGGCAGATCTCGACGGCCGCGCGCTGGGTCGGCGCAAACGTCACTTCCAGCCGTCTCTCCACCCAGGCCAGTGCCTTTGCGGCATCGATGTCCGCCCATGGCGACGGCCCGGCCCGGAGGAGTTCGCCCAGCCGGCGGGCAATGGCCCGCTCTGCCGACAGCAGGTGCGGCAGGAAGATCGCCTCTTCGCCGCCCAGACGGGTCGCCGCCAGCCGCCCCGCTTCGAGTTCGTCCCCCAGGGCCGTGACGAGGATCTCCTGCGGGATCTTCAACAGCTCCTGCGCCTGCTCGAGGAGTTCGTCCCGGGGCAGGCCGCAGTGTCCGGCGCCCCGCGCCTGTTCCAGCGTGTAGCCGAGTCCGGCGCGCGCCCGCGGCAGACCCTCGCGGTCCTTGCCCAAACTCGCGCCAATGCTGTCGGCGATCCGGAAACCTATCCCCCGAATGTCCCTCGCCAGCCGGTACGGGTCCTCGGTGAGCAAGGTGGCGGCGTCAGCTCCGTAGGTCCGGTAGATGCGAGCCGCCCGCGAGGAGCCGAGACCGTGGGTCTGCAGGAAGACCATGATCTCCCGCACCGCCTTCTGATCCCTGAAGCCCTCGCTCAGGCGCTTCGCGCGCTTCGGGCCGATGCCCGGAACCTCCTTCAGGCGCTCCGGCTCGTTCTCGATGACCTCGAAGACGTCCTCGCCAAACGCCTTCACCAGGCGCTTCGCCATCTTGGGCCCGACGCCATGCACCCTTCCCGATCCGAGGTAGCGCCGGATCCCGTCGAGTGAGTCCGGCGGCGACACGGCGAGCCGGTCGGCCCGAAACTGGACGCCGTGGTTCGGATCGTTCTTCCAGGCGCCGGAGGCCCGGATCGTCTCGCCCTGCGAGACGAGGGGCAGTCGGCCCACCACCGTCGCCGGCTGGAAGCTGCCCCGTACCCGGACGCGAAGCACCGCGAATCCGTTCTCCTCATTGTGGAAGACGACCCGCTCGACGACCCCGGAGAGCGCCTCGCGGTCTTCGGCCGGCTTGGTCATGGCGAGTTGCCGCCCCGCATCCCTCTCACGCGACACAGCTTACGCCCGATCGACCAAGGCGCGCGCGGCACGGCCGATCGGTGACACAATCACCGCCCTTCCCTCTCCGCCCAATCCGAGCCCGAGGAGCCTCTCCACATGACCGCTAGCTGCCGATTCGACTGCCTCGCGCTGAACGCCTCCGATCCCGCCGCCGCTGCCGATTGGTATGCGCGGCACTTCGACGGCGAGCTTCTGGAGGGCTTCGCCGGCGCCGGCGCCCGCTTCCGGGCCGGTAGCGGAACGGCGGACCTCCACTGGCGTGGCGCCGAGGCCCCCGGCCCCAGCATCGGCACCGGACTCGATCACTCGGGCTGGTCCGTCGACAACCTGGACGACCTTCACGCCGCGATGCTCGCCGACGGAGCCACGGAGTTCTGGGAACCCCGGCACTTCGGGCCGGCGAAGCTCTACATCTCCTTCGTGACGGATCCCTGGGGTGCGAAGATCGAGCTCCTCGAGGACGCGACCCATCCGGGCTTCCACCACGTCCACATCCTCGGACCGGACTGCGAGCAGGATCGCTCGTGGCTGCTCGAACGCGCCCCCGGTCCGACCGAGACCTTCAAGGACATCCTGCTTGCCGTCAACTACGGCACGATGCGGGTGCTGTTCCGGCAGACCGACGACGAACTGGAACCAACCGCGGGCCGGGCGATCGACCATCTCGCGTGGACTTCGGCCGCGGGCGGCGGGCGCCACACCAGCCCGACCGGCGTCGACATCCAGGTGCGGGAGACCTGAGCCGCCGCCCCGTGAGTCTCTGGCCGCCGCCGCGGCGGGTCGAGGTCCTTGACGCCGCCGATCCCCTCGTCCTGCCGCCGGGCGCGCCGGTTGCGCTCCATGTGACCGCGGCGGGGGCGGAACAGGCGGAGGTTTCGGAGGAACTGGAGTTCGCGCTCGCGGGCCTGCGCCGCGCGCTGGCAACCACGGGGTCGCATCTCCTCCCTGCCTGTGACGGGAACGGGGTGGGTGCCGGCGTCGCGTGCCGCGTCGCGGTCGACTCGCCAGGCGCGGAGGGGGCTCGCCCGGTCGACGTTCCGACCGATGAGAGCTATCGCCTGCGGGCAGGCCGGAACGGCGTCGCCATCGAGGCCGCGACGCCAACCGGAGTGTTCCGGGCGACCTCCACCCTGAAGCAGTGGCTCGCCTCGCGCGGCCGGGCCGCTGCCGCCGGCTACGAGGCGCCGGCCGTCGAGATCGAGGACCGGCCGGACTTCCCCATCCGCGGCGCGATGCTCGACGTCAGCCGGAACCGGGTACCGCGGATGGACTACCTCGAGCGGCTCGTCGACCGGCTCGCGGAATGGAAGATCAACCACCTCCAGCTCTACGTCGAACACACCTATGCGTACGCGGACCACGAAGACGTCTGGCGCGACGCCTCTCCGTTCACCGCCGCGGAGATCCGGGAGCTCGACGCCTGTTGCCGGGAGCGGTTCATCGAGCTGACGCCGAACCAGAACAGCTTCGGCCACTTTCACCGCTGGCTGATCCACGACCGGTACCGGCCGCTGGCCGAAGTACCCGAGGGCTTCCAGCATCCTTTCTCCGTCGACCCGGAGCCGTTCAGCCTGTGCGCCACCGACCCGCAGGTTCTCGAACTGCTCGTGGGCCTCTACGACGAACTGCTGCCCCACTTCGGCAGCCGGCGCTTCAACGTCGGCCTGGACGAGACCTTCGACCTGGGCCGCGGGCGATCCGCCGAGGCGTGCGAGGAGCGGGGAAAGCCGGCCGTGTACCTCGACTTCCTGCACCAGGTCCACGATCTCGTCACGGAGCGCGACCGCCAGATGCTGTTCTGGGGCGACATCATCCTTGAGCATCCCGAACTGATCGACCGCGTTCCCGAAGACGCGGTCGCGCTGTGCTGGGGCTACGACGCGAGTCACCCTTTCGAGGACCAGTGCGCCCGGCTGGCCACCTCGGGTAGAGAGTTCTGGGTGTGCCCGGGGACCAGCAGTTGGCACAGCTTCGGCGGCCGGCTGCAGAACGCCGTCGGCAACCTGGCTCTCGCCGCAACGGTCGGTTCGGAGGCCGGCGCGCAGGGCTTCCTCATCACCGACTGGGGCGACCACGGACACCTGCAGCCGCCAGCGATCGCCGAGCTGCCGCTTTCCATCGGCGCCGGTTTCGCCTGGTCGGTCGAGGCGGCGCGCGAAGCGGCTAGCGGCCCCGAGCGGACCGAGGAGGCCTGGCTCGACCACGCCGTGCGCCTGGTCTACGACGGCGACGAGACGCTGGCGCGCACCGTGGTCGACCTCGGCGCCATCGACCTCGACTGCGGCGGCCCGGTGATCAACGGTACCGCTCTCTTCTACCTGCTCCGGTTCATCGACGATGACCTCGCTCACCGGCGCTTCCGGCGGCTCAGCATCGGCACGCTGCAGCGGACGTACACCCGGCTGGCGGCCAGCAGGGACCGTTTGCACCAGGTCGAGAGCGATCCGAGCCATGCCGCGCTGGAGTGGACCTGCCGGATGATGGCGTGGTGCTGCCAGTTGGGTGTCGCACGCCTTGCCGCCGGGCGTGGCCTGCGGGCCGGCCAGCTCCCACCGAAGGTTCGCGCCGCCCTCGGCGCCGACCTCCGCGACATCGCCGGCGACCTCTCCGACGTCTGGCTCGCCACCAGCCGCGAGGGCGGCCTGCGAGAGTCGCAGGACCTTCTGCTGCGAGCGGCGGCCATCCTCGACGACTCTTGATCGCTCTTGATTGCAATGCAATCACCATGTACTCTCCGAGGCGTACTGGAGGCGCCCCGTGGCTAGCATCACTGTCAGAAACCTCGACGAGGGAGTGAAGAGGCGTCTCCGGGTGCGCGCGGCCGACAACGGCCGGTCGATGGAAGAAGAGGTCCGGTTGATTCTGCGCAAGGCCGTTCAGCGAGACGCCGAGCCCGAAAAGGGACTGGGGACGGCGATCCACGAGCTCTTCAAGCCCCTTGGCGGCGTGGAGCTGGAGTTGCCGCCGAGGGAGCCCATGCGTGAACCACCCCGCTTCGACTGACTCCCCCACGACGGTCATCGTGGACACGAACGTCGTGTCGGAGTTCATGCGGCCCAAGCCGCAGCCGATCGTCCTCGCTTGGCTGGACAGCCAGTTCAGGCGCAGCCTGTTCGTGACCGCCGTGACCGAAGCCGAGATCCGCGCGGGAATAGCGTTCCTGCCTGAAGGCCGGCGACGCCGGCTACTCGCCCGAGCCGCCGATCAGGCGTTCGGCGACTTGTTCGCGGGCCGCATCCTTCCCTTCGACACGAAAGCCGCGAGGGCCTATGCAAAGATCGCCGCCCGCTGCCGAAGAGCAGGACGGCCGATCTCGCAGGCGGACGGCCAGATTGCGGCTATTGCCCACTCTCGCGACGCCATGTTGGCAACACGAAACGTCCAGGACTTCAAGCTGGCCGACGTTCACCTCGTCAATCCCTGGCCGCCTGTCGAGGACAACCAATGACCGACATCTCGATCGTCACCGTCGAGGAACAGCCCCTGCTGGCAGCGCGCACCAGCGCCACCTTCACCGAGGTTCCCGCCAAGCT
>JAPOVF010000263.1:17946-19765 GCA_026708285.1 Acidobacteriota bacterium | reverse complement strand
GACAGTTTGCCCAGTTTGCGGCGCACCGCCTCGACGTTCTCGTCATCGTTGATCGCCAGTGCGTGCTCGTAGGCTTCGCGCGCTCGCCGCTCGTCGCCGAGCGCGACGTAGACATCGCCGAGATGCTCCAGGATGACGGAGTCCTCGGGCACCAACTGGTTCGCCCGCTCCAGGTGGCGCCGCGCCTCTTCGAACTTGCCCAGCCGGAAGAGCGCCCAGCCCAGGGAATCCACGTAGGCACCGTTGTTCGGTTCGAGAGCCACGGCCCTGCGCACCAGGTCCAGCGCCTGCTCCAGGTTCTCGTTGTTGTCCGCCCACATGTAGCCCAGGTAGTTCATCGCCGTACTGTGTTCGGGCTGAATCTCGAGCACCGCCTGGAACTGCTCGGCCGCCTCCTCGTAGCGGCGCGTGCGCTCGTAGGAAGCGCCAAGCTGGAACAGGAGCCCGGCACGCCTCGCAGGGTCGGCTTCTTCCACTCCGGCATCGATCCTCGCGAGCGCCCGCTCGAGAAACGGGACGGATTCCGCGAACCGTTCCTGCCGGTAACAAAGGGACGCCACGACCTCCAGGCGCTCGACATCCCCACCCGCAGCGAGGTCCTCGAAGACCCGGACTGCCTGCCGGTCGGCACCGAGATCGAAGAAGAGCCGCGCCTTCCGGTCCAGTGCCTGGTAGTCCGGAGTGCCGTCTGGACTACCCGCCAGCAGACGCCGGTTGTCGACCGCCTCACGACGCAGGATCCCCATCGCGCGCCGCTTCCTGCCCGCTTCCACCAGCAGCTCCGCCTGACTCAGGAGGAGTTCGACCGATTCGCCCTGCCGCTCTACCTCCGCCTCCAGTTCGGCAAGGGCCCTGTCCGTCTCGCCCGATCGACGGAGAGCCTCGACCACCAGACCGAGACCGTAGTTGGCCAGATCCCGGCCCGGTTCCGTACCGCGGTCGGCCCGGTCGACCAGTCTCCGGCCGATCTGACCAACTCGCTCCCACTCGTCCGCTTCGACCAGCCGACGCACGAGCTCGGACAGAACTTGCAGGTCGTCCGGCCGTTCCCTCCGCAGCCCTTCGAGCAGTTCGATCGCCTCGCTCGTCCGGCCCGAGGCGCCGAGGATGCCCGCCTCCAGCAGGCGGACGCCCCGATTCCGGCGATCCGCGCGCGGCAGTTCGCGCAACCGGCGCAAGGCCACCGCGAGGTCCTCGTTTTGTTGATCGGGCGTCCGACCGCGGGCCGTGGCGCGCCGGAAGTACTGCTCCGCCAGCGTGGCTCGAACGAACGGGACGTCAGCGAACTCCTCGACCAGGCGCTCCAGCATTTCGATCGCCCTGGTGTGGTTTCCCCGACGACCTTCTCTCGTGGCCAGCTCCAATCGCTCCTCGAGCGAGAGATCCCCGAACCGCCGCATGTCGGCCTGAACCTCCCGTGCGCGATCCTCCTCGCCCGCCGCCCTCAGGGCGTCGACGAGCATCTGCTGCAGTTGGCGGTTGCCGTTGTGGTAGCTGACCAGTTCCTCGAGAACCGCGGCCGCCTCCTTGTGCTGCCCGAGCCCTCCACGAAGCCGGTACAGGGCCAGCATGCCGTCGATATCGCTCGGCGCCACCGCGCGCAGGGCCTCGAGCGCCTCGAGCGCGCGATCAACCGCCGCCCGGTCGCGCCCGCGGTCGGAAAGCTCCATCTGAATTCGCCCGTACCGCCGGAGCACGTCGACGTCGTCAGGCGCGTTCCGGTAGGCGACGGCCAGGTGGTTGGCCGCTTCTTCGAACCGTCCGAGCCGAACCAGGAAGTCCGCGAGGCCGACCCTCAGAAAGGGCGCCTCGGGATCGA
>JAPOVF010000263.1:0-17549 GCA_026708285.1 Acidobacteriota bacterium | reverse complement strand
CCCATGATCAAGGCGGACATCGTGAACCGGGTCGCTGAGAACTCGGATCTCCCCCGCGTCAAGGCCGCGCGGGCGGTCGACACGATCCTCGGCGCCATGAAGGACGCCCTCGGTGACGGCAAGCGAATCGAGCTCCGCGGCTTCGGTGTGTTCCAGGTCCGCAATCGCAAGCGTGGCGTGGGACGCAATCCCAAGACGGGAGTCGAAGTGACGATCGCCCCGGGCAAGACCGTCCGCTTCAAGCCCGGCAAGGAACTCAAGAACCTCTAAACTCCAGCACGAAGGTCACCGGTCCCTCGTTCGCGAGTTCCACGCGCATCCGGGCTCCGAAGCGGCCTTCTTCGACGGTCAACCCAGCGTCTTCGAGCCGCCTGCGCAAACTGGCGAGCAACGGCTGGGCTACCTCCGGACGCGCCGCCCGGTCGAACGACGGCCGTCTTCCCTTGCGTGTCGAGGCGGCGAGCGTGAACTGCGACACGAGCAGGACCGAACCTCCCGCCTGACGCACGTCCAGGTTCATCCTTCCCTGCTCGTCGTCGAACAGCCGGAGGTGGCTCAACCTGGAAGCCGCGGCCGCCACCTGATCCTCGCCGTCGCCGACCTCCGCTCCCGCCAGGACGAGGAGACCACGGTCGATTCGACCCACGATCCGGCCGTCGACGGTGACCGACGCCGAACTGACCCGCTGCACGACCAGGCGCACGGCCGAACGATAACGCCGGCGCCCACCCCGAGCACCGCTCCAGCCGCTACGATCAACCGGCGCGACGGCCGGGCGACATCCCCGGCCCGAGTTCCGTACAAGAAGGCGAGGGGCGTGATGCCGCTCGCGCCGCCCTTCGCTCCCCGCCGTGACGAAACCGATGCTCCCACCGATCCATCAGAAAGGACGACTCACCTCAAATGTTGAACCATGTGATCCTGATCGGCCATCTCGGCCGCGACCCGGAACTCCGCACGACCCAATCCGGCCAGACGGTCGCCAACTTCAGCGTCGCCACGAACCGCCGCTGGACGGACCGGGACGGCAACCGGCAGGAGGAGACGGAGTGGCACTACATCGTCTGCTGGGGCCGCCAGGCCGAGGTCGCCGGCCAGTACCTGACGAGGGGCAAGCTGGTATCGGTCGAGGGCCGGCTCCAGACCCGTTCCTGGGACGATCAGCAGACCGGCCAGAAGCGCTACCGCACCGAGATCGTGTGCCGGAACTTTCAGATGCTCGGCGGCCGCGGCGACAGCGGCGGACAGCCCGGCCACGGCCGCAGCCAGGGGGCACCGGCGCAGCCCGCCCCCCACGATCCCGGCTTTGACCCCGGCGGCGCCGACGACGACATACCCTTCTGAGTTACTCTTCGCGCCGGCCGGACCCTGAGGTCTCCGGCGGCTTCGGCCCGGACCTGAGCCGGTCCTGGAGGGTCTGCACCAGGTTCAGCGCGGCGACAGGCGTCAACTGGTCCACGTCGACGCCTTGAAGCGTTTCGACCACCGCTTCGTCTTCGCCCGCCCACAGCGAGAGCTGATTGGGACCGTGGTCCGGCGGGCCGCCGGCGGCCCCCTCGGCGAGCCTCGGCTTGCCTGAGAAGCTGTACTGCTGGGACTCGATGTTCTCCAGCACCGCAGCCGCGCGTTCGATCACCTCTGGCGGTACCCCGGCCAGCCGGGCGACATGCAAGCCGTAGGACTTGTCCGCGCGGCCCGCGGCGACCCGGTGCAGGAACAGGATCTGGTCCTGCCACTCCTTGACCGCCATGCGCCGGTTCGCCACGCGGGAAAGCGTCGCGGGCAGACCGGTCAGCTCATGGTAGTGGGTCGCGAAGAGCGCCAGACAGCCGTTCCGCTCGTGCAGCCGTTCGACGATCGCCCAGGCCAGCGACAGGCCGTCGTATGTCGAGGTCCCGCGGCCGACCTCGTCGAGCACGACCAGACTGTCGCGCGTTGCGTGACGGAGGATGTTCGCGGTCTCGACCATCTCCACCATGAAGGTGGACTCACCCCGGGCCAGGTCGTCGCTGGCACCGACGCGCGTGAAGATGCGATCGACCAGCCCGATCTCGGCACTCTGAGCGGGCACGAAGCTCCCGGCGTGGGCCATCAGCACGATCAACGCCACCTGCCGCAGATAGGTCGACTTGCCGCCCATGTTGGGACCCGTAAGCAGGACGATCTGATCCGTCTCGCGGTCCAGTGCAACGTCGTTCGGTACGAAGCCCGAGGCGCCTCGCACCGCCGCCGCCGACCGTTCGACGACCGGGTGCCGCCCATCGCGGATCTCGATTCGGCCCCCTGACGGCACCATGCTCGGTCGCACGTAGTCGTAGCGGCCGGCAGCCTCCGCCAGACCGGCCAGACAATCGATCTCCGCCAGCGCCCCGGCAAGTTCCAGGAGCCGGGAGGCCTGGTCCGCGATCTCGAGGCGCAGTCCCTCGAACAACTCCTGTTCCAGCGCGAGCTGACCGCTCTCGGCTCCCAGGATCTGCTGCTCCAGCGTCTTCAGCTCGTCCGTGACATAGCGCTCGGCATGGGTCAGCGTCTGCCGCCGCACGTAGTGGTCGGGAACCCGGTCCTGCTGGGTCTTCCGCACCTCGAAGTAGTAGCCGAAGACCCGGTTGTAGCCGACCTTCAGGGTCGCGATACCGGTCGCTTCGCGCTCGCGGGTCTCAAGGGCGGCAACATGCCCCTTGCCATCCCGCGCCAGCGAACGGAGCCGGTCGAGTTCGGCGTCGACGCCACCGGCGATCACGCCGCCTTCGGTCAGGGAACCGGGCGTCTCGGCCAACACGGAATCCAGCCTCGACCGGAGACCGGTCAGTGGCTCGACCTCGGCGAGACGGGCAAGAAGCTCCCCTCCGAGATCCTCGAGAACCCCCTGTACGGAGGGCGCCTCGCGCAGGGTGTCCCGTAGCGCCCCGACGTCCCGCGGTGTGATCCGTCCGAGAACCGCCCGTGAAGTCAACCGCTCCAGATCGGCAATGCGCATCAACCGCGACCGGAGCGTCTCGCGCCGGACGATCTCGGAGAGCAGCACCGCTACCCCGTCGTGACGGTCGCCGAGCGCCGCCAGGTCGCGCAGAGGCCGGCTCAACCAGCGCCGCAGCATGCGCGTCCCGGGTCCGGTGAGCGTCAGGTCGAGTACGTCCACCAGGGTCCTGCCCGCCTCGTGCTGGAGGTGGCGAAAGACCTCCAGGTTGCGCAGCGTCGTCTCGTCCAGCACAACGCAGCGATCGTCGTGCTGAACCTCCAGCGCCGCGACGTGAGCGATGTCAGAGCGGGCCGCGCTACGCGCATAGTCCAGCACCAGGGCGGCCGCGGTAACCGCCGCCTCCCCCTCGGCGAGGCCGAATCCTCGCAGGTTCTCGACTCCGAACTGCCGCCGCAGGACGCGCCCGGCCGGCGCCGGTCCCGGCGCCTGGGCCTCGTCGATCTCCGTGTGCGGCGTACCGGCCCGGCCGATCCAGGCCGCCAGGAGTCCATCGGGATCAACGCCGCCGGACACGAGATCGGCGGCGCAGGTGAGGACTTCCCGCGGCGCCAGCCGCTCCAGATCCTCGACCGCCTCCTCCACGTTCGGCCACCTCCGCGCGAAGAACTCACCGGTCGAGAGATCGAGAAACGCCCCTGCGCCCGACGTCCCGTCGAAGCGAATCCCGGCCAGGTAGTTGGGACGGGCCTGGTCCAGCATCTCGAGGTCGCTGATCGTCCCCGGCGTCACGACCCGCGTGACCTCCCGGCGCACCAGGCCCCGGGCCTGTGCCGGATCCTCCACCTGGTCGCAGACCGCGACCTTGAAGCCGGCGTCCAGCAGCCTGCCCATGTAGGCGTCGACCGCGTGGTGGGGCACGCCGCACATCGGCGCTTCGCTGGGTGTTCCCTTCTGGCGGGCTGTCAGCGCCACATCGAGTACCGGCGCCGCGGTCACGGCATCTTCGAAGAACATTTCGAAGAAGTCGCCCATCCGGTACAGAAGGATGGCGTCGGGATGCTCTGCCTTCACCGTCAGGTAGTGCCGGAGCATCGGCGTCATCGCCGAGAGTTTCCGGGCTGAACCGGTCGACGCTGCGGCAGGCGCCCGCGAATCCTCCGCGTCCTCGGCGGTGCTCGGTCTAACCACGGGCAACCGCCAGTATATTGAGCGGAATGGGACCGCTGCTCGCGCTCGACACCGGTTCGGCCATCGTCAGCGTGGCGCTCGGTGACACGGACCGGTGCGGCGTGCTCTCCGCGCCCCAGGGCCGTTCGTCGCGGGAATTGATCGCGATGATCGACGAACTGCTGAGCCGCGCCGCCATGGCGCCGGGGGATCTGGCAGGCATCGGCGCTGCGAGCGGGCCGGGCAGCTTCACCGGCCTGCGCGTGGGGCTGGCGACCGCGCTCGGGCTTCATCAGGCCTCCGGAATCAGGGCCGGCGCCGCTTCCACGTTCGAGATCCTGGCAGCCCACTACTTCGAGCAAACCGTCAGCGGCGACACCGAAGTGCTGGCCGTCATCGACGGCCTTCGTGAGCGTTGGTACGCGCAACCGATGCGACTGCAAGAAGACGGCCGCGTCGGCGCCGCCGGTCCGCCGGAAACGAGGACGCGCGACGACCTCTCGCGCGGCCGGCTGCCGCTCGTCGGCCACGGAGTCTCCGGGATTCCCGCGCCGGCCGGCGCGATCGAGGCGGCCGAACTCGCTCCGACCCTGCTTCGTCTCATGGCGGACGGCGCCTTCTCGTGGGATGGCGAAGCGCTGACCGAACCGCTCTACATCCGTCCGCCGGCGACGTCCGTGTCCACCCGCCTGCCCGGCAGTCCGAGACCGGGTCGCCGGGGCCGCCGTTCGACCTGATCGAAGGCTCCAAGCTGCTAGGCTGTCGACAAGAATCGCCACACCCGGGAACAACGGAGGAAGGGAGGCGCGTACCGAATGAGCGATGACGCAGTCAAGGAAGAACTACTGGCGCAGGAGGGCGAATTCCGCAAGCTCTACGACGAGCACCAGGCATGTGAGAGCCAGCTCGAGGAGCTGGTCGGCCGGCCGGTCCTGTCGCCGATCGACCACTCCGAGGCCAAGCGCATCAAGCTCCACAAACTCGCCCTCAAGGACCGCATGGAGTCGATCATCCGGTCCCACACTCTTCAAGCCGCCAAGTAGCCCGGCAGGGCTGCGTCCCTCCGACCGATAGGTCGGGTCGGAGCTGAACCGATGAAGTTCGCGCGGGAAGCCTGGCCCTTCGTTCTGCCGTTCCTTGTCGCGGCCGGCGTCTTCTGGCTGGTCGGGATTCTCCTGGCTGCGGTTTCGATGACCGTGCTCGGCCTGCTCGTGCTTCTCTTCTTCCGCGATCCGACGCGGGAGTACGACGGACCGCCCGATGTCGTTCTCGCGCCCGCCGAAGGCACCGTCACGGCGGTCGAAGTCATCACGGACAGCGCTCTCGGAGACCAGACCTGGCGCCGCATCTCGATCTTCCTGTCCGTGTTCAACGTGCACACTCAGAAGACGCCGGTCGAGGGCGTGGTGATCGGCAGTATCGCGACACCGGGCAGAAAGCTACCGGCGTACCGCAAGGAGGCGGGCGATCTGAACGAGAACCACCTGACCCTGCTCCGGCGCACGGACGGCGATCTGATCGCCGTGCGGCAGATCGCCGGGCTGGTCGCGCGGCGAGTCGTTTCGCGGCTGCAGGCGGGTCAACGCGTGATCCAGGGCGAGCCCCTGGGTCTGATCAAGTTCGGCTCCAGGGTGGATGTGTTCGTACCGATGTCGTATGACCCGCTGGTGGAGAAGGGACAGCGAGTGATCTCCGGTGAAACACCGCTGGCCATGCCCACCGATCCGTCGACACCGCCGCCCGGCGACTTCCCGGTGAAGAGACCGCCGGCCCGTTCCTCCGACGCGCGATGACCTGGAAACGACCCCGAAGGAGCGCCAGGCCCCTGCGTGCCGGGGCCTACCTCATCCCCAGCCTGTTCACGACGGCGAACATGCTGCTCGGCTTTTACGCCCTCCTCGCCGGGCTGGAGGGGCAGTTCCGGACCGCCATCCTGATGATCTTCGCCGCCGCCGTTCTCGACACGCTGGACGGACGGATCGCCCGGTTGACGCGTACCGCGAGCCCCTTCGGCCGGGAGTACGACTCCCTCGCCGATCTGGTCTCCTTCGGCCTCGCACCCGCCCTGCTCTGTTACTTGTGGGGGCTGCACGAGCTCGGCCGCGTCGGCTTCGCGGCACCGGCGGTCTATCTGCTCTGCAGCGCGGCCCGGCTCGCCCGCTTCAACGTCAGCCGCCGGACCAGCGATCCCGCGTACTTCGTGGGTCTCCCGGCGCCGGCGGCGGCGGGCGCAATCGGTTCGATTCTGTTCTTCGTCGATACGAGGGGCGACTCCTTCGTTCTCCAGCTCGCGGTTCTCGGAGCGCTGATCGTGGTCGGCCTGCTCTCCGTCTCCACGTTCCGTTACCTCAGCTTCAAGGAGCTCGACTTCCGGCGTCGGAGGGGCTTCCGGGTCGTCGTGGTGATCGCCGCCATCGCGATCCTCGCCCTGATCCATATCGGCCTGTTCTTCCTGGTCGTGGCCTTGAGCTACGCGCTCTCGGGCCCGACCGCCTGGCTCGGAAGGAGGCTGCGCCGGCGTCCGTGGCGAGGCGCTGCTACGCTCCGCCGCCCATGACGACCGCGTCGCCCGCCAACCACCATCGCCTCACGATTCTCGGCTCGGGACCAGCCGGCCTCACCGCGGCGCTCTATGCCGCCCGCGCCGATCTCGCCCCCTTGGTCCTCGAAGGCAGCCAGCCGGGGGGCCAGTTGACGATCACTACCGACGTCGAGAACTACCCGGGTTTCCCGAAGGGCATCCTGGGGCCCGAGCTGATCGACCAGATGCGGGCCCAGGCCCAGCGTTTCGGCGCCGACACCCGCTTCGAGACCGGCACGCGCGTGAATCTGGATGCGCGGCCCTTCCGGCTCGAGTCGGACGGCGGCGAGTACCTCACCGATGCCTTGATCATCGCGACGGGCGCCTCGGCCCGCCAACTGGGCCTGCCTTCCGAGGCCGAGCTGATGGGCTACGGCGTCTCGGCCTGCGCCACCTGCGACGGCTTCTTCTTCCGCGACAAGGAACTCGTCGTGGTGGGCGGCGGCGATACGGCGATGGAAGAGGCCACGTTCCTGACCAAGTTCGCCAGCAAGGTGACCATCGTTCACCGTCGTGGCGAACTGCGTGCATCCGTCATCATGCAGGAGCGCGCCGCCGCCAACGAGAAGATCGAGTGGCGCTACCACGCCACCGTGGAGGAGATCTACGGCACCCAGGCCGAGGGTGTTCGCGGCGTCCGCCTGCGCGATCCCCGCTCCGGCGAGGAGTCGGACTTCCCCTGCCAGGGCGTCTTCATGGCCATTGGCCACAACCCGAACACCGAGCTGTTCCGGGGCCAACTGGCGATGGACGACGTGGGCTACCTGGAGGTCCGCCATCCCGGCACCGGGACGCAGATCGAGGGAGTGTTCGCCTGCGGCGACGTGATGGACCCGATCTACCGGCAGGCCGTCACCGCCGCCGGCACGGGCTGCCAGGCCGCGATCGACGCCGAGCGCTGGCTGAGCGAATTAGACTGACCTACCACCAGACTCGACAAGGACGGGAACGCGCATGGCCAAACTGAGACGTAGGGACTTCCTGGGCAGGGCCGCGATCGCCACCGCCGGAGCGGGCGCCGTCGCCGCCTGCGGAGGACCGGCGGCGGGACCGGAGGGTGGACCCGCGGTGGTCACGAAGCCGCGGCTCAACTGGCGCCTGGCCTCGAGTTTCCCGCGCGGCCTCGACACGATCTTCGGCGGCGCGGAGGTGTTCGCGGAGCGGGTCGAGAGCCTGTCCGAGGGCCGGTTCCGGATCCGCGCCTACCCCGCCGGCGAACTCGTGCCCGGCCTCGGCGTCCTGGACGCCGTCCAGCAGGGCACGGTCGAGCTCGGCCACACCGCGAGCTACTACTACACGGGCAAGAACCCGGCCGTGGCCTTCGACACCGCCATGCCGTTCGGCCTGAACACGCGCCAGCAGAACGCCTGGCTCTACCACGGCGGCGGCCTGGAACTGATGCGTGAGGTGTTCGCGGACTTCAACATCGTGAACTTCCCGGCCGGCAACACGGGCGGCCAGATGGGCGGCTGGTTCCGGCGCGAGGTCAACACGGTGGACGAACTGCGGGGACTGAAGATGCGCATCCCCGGGCTCGGCGCCGAGGTCCTCAGCCGCCTCGGCGTCACGGTACAGACGATTCCGGGAGGTGAGATCTACCCGGCCCTGGAGCGCGGCGTGGTGGACGCCGCGGAGTGGGTCGGCCCCTACGACGACGAGAAGCTCGGCTTCCAGCGGGTGGCGAAGAACTACTACTACCCCGGCTGGTGGGAACCGGGCCCAACGCTCTCCGTGTACGTCAACCAGACCGCCTGGGACTCCCTCCCGGCCGAGTACCAGTCCATCGTCCAGTCCGCCGCCGCGGAGGCGAACATCGACATGATCTCCCGCTACGACGCCGTGAACCCGGGAGCGCTCATGCGCCTGATCGACGACGGCGTCGCGCTGCGCCCGTTCTCAGAGGAGATCCTGGAGGCGGCCCGGAACGCGGCCTTCGAGCTGATGAACGAGAACGCGGCCGCGGATGCCGGCTACCGGAAGATCTTCGACTCGTGGGACGAGGTCCGGCGTTCGTCCTTTCGCTGGTTCAGCACCGCCGAGCAGGCGTACGCCCGCTTCTCCTTCGGCGGCTAGGCGCTAGTCGATCGCGTCCTCACCGCGGGCGTGCGCCAGCTCCCGCGCACTCGGATGGACGGACGGCCGGAAGGGCACCTCGCACACGCGCGCGTCGTCCGGTCGGCCCGGTACGGTCGCGTACTCGTCCGGCAAATGGACCTGCAAGCGGGTCCCCACCTCCGACCGGTTGACCGGAACGTAGCCCAGGGCAATGTTGCAGCCCAGCTCCGGTGCGTGCCAGGGAGAGGTCAGGTAGCCGATCGGCTCGCCGCCGTTCGCGTCCGACACGAGCCAGAAGTCGGCCGCGTAGTCGTCGATCGGCCTGCCGCCTAAGGACATGCCGACCAGGACCATGGAGAACGGGGGTCGACCGGCAGCGACCTCGTTACGGATCCACTCGAGTGCCCTCCGCCCGACGTAGTCGCCCTTCTTCCTGCGCGGCACCTGGTAGGCCAGGTTGCACTGGAAGGGTGTCGTCTCCTGGTCCATGTCCTGTCCCCAGGACAGGATGCCGGCCTGAATGCGACGCTGATGACCCGGCGCGGTCACCATCAGCCGGTGCCGCTCGCCCGCGCTCAGCACCGCGCCCCAGAGCCTCTCGGCGTGAAGCGTCGCATCACGGAGGTAGATCTCGTAGCCCTTCTCGCCCGAGAAGCCTGTCTGGGAGATGACGACCGGGCAACCCTCGATCCGCGCTTCGAGGAGGCCGTAGTAGGGGATTCTCCGAATCCGCTCACCCACGAGGTCGACCATCAGCGCGAGAGACTTCGGCCCCTGAATCTGCAGCGGACAGACATCGATCTCGTCGATCTCCACGTCCATCCGCATCCCGACGTTGACGCCCTGCAGCCAGAACAGGATGTCGGAATCCGCCAGCGAGAGCCAGAACTCGTCCTCGGACAGGCGCAGCAGGACCGGGTCGTTCAGGATCCCGCCTTTCTCGTTGCAGAGAATGACGTACTTGCCCCGCATCGGCCGGATGCGGGTTGCGTCCCGCGTGATCACGTAGTCGATGAACCGCTCCGCCTCCGGTCCCTGGACCCGAATCTGCCGCTCGACCGCGACGTTCCACATCGTGACGTGCTTCGTCAGGGCCTCGTGCTCCACCTCGGCGCCGCCATCCTCCGGCCGCACGTAGCCGCGCGGATGGTAGATGCGGTTGTAGATCGTGGCCCGCCAGCAGCCCGCCTCGTGCGACAGGTGCCAGTACGGCGACTTTCGCACCCGGGTGGAGATCAGCAGCTCCACCGGCGTCCGGCCGCTCTGGCGCAGGTTGATCGGGACGATGCGGTCCGACTGGTCGACGCTGCGCGGCTGACCGCTCATGGCTCCTCCTCTTGCGCCGAGCGTCTCGGCTACCATGACCTGCGGGATCGATGACGGAAGTTACCACCGGAGAGGCCCCGCACAGCACGATTCCGGAACAGCCCGCACGCGCCAGGATCGCCGTCATCGGCGCCGGAATCGTCGGCAACAGCGTCGTCGGCCATCTGGCGAAACTCGGCTGGACGGACCTCGTGCTGATCGACAAGGGTCCGCTGCCGAATCCGGGCGGATCGACCGGCCACGCGTCGAACTTCATCTTTCCCACGGATCATCATCGCGAGATCGCGCTGTTGACCCTGGAGAGCCAGCGCCAGTACGCGGCCCTCGGTGTGAACATCCGCTGTGGCGGGATCGAGCTGGCCCGCAGCCGGGAGCGCATGGAGGAGTTGCGCCGCCGGATGACGTCGGCCCGGACCTGGGGCATCGAGGCCCAGCTGCTCACCCCGGATCAGGTCGTTGCCAGGGCGCCGTTCGTTAACGGCGAGGCCATTCTGGGCGGCTTCTACACTCCGGCGGCGTCAGTCGTGGATCCGGTCCAGGCCGGGACCATCCTGCGCGAGCGGGCGGAGGCGGAAGGCGTACTGACCGTGCTGGAGAACACGGAAGTGCTCGGCCTGGAAGTGGAGCCGCGACCGTTCCGCCGCCCCGCGATCGGCGCCGTCGTCACGTCGCGCGGCACGATCGAGGTCGAGCACGTGGTCATCGCCTGCGGCGTCTGGAGTCCGCGCGTCGCCGCGATGGCCGGAGCGACGATTCCCCTGACCCCGGCCGTACACCAGATGGTCGACCTCGGGCCAATCGACCTCCTCCGAGAGACGGGCAACGAGATCGCCTTCCCGATCGTGCGCGACATGGACACCTTCATGTACGAGCGGCAGAGACACGACGCGATGGAGATCGGCTCGTACGCCCACGAGCCGATTCTGGTGCCGCCGGACGACATTCCCTCACTCGCCGAAGCGGAGCGCACGCCAACCGAAATGCCCTTCACCGCGAAGCACTTCGCCCCACAACTCGAGCACGCCCGCGACCTGATGGGCGAACTGCTCACAGGCGTCCCGGTGCGGTACGCCGTGAACGGGCTACTTTCCCTGACTCCGGACGCGCAGCAGGTGCTGGGCGAGACCGCCGAAGTGGAGCGACTCTGGTCGGCCGCGTCAGTGTGGATCAAGGAGGGACCCGGAAGCGGGCGCCTGATCGCCGAGTGGATTACGTACGGCTACCCGCGCCTCTGCGACCCGCACGGATCGGACGTCACCCGCTTCCAGCCGCACGAACGGACACAACGGCACATCCGGGAACGCTGCCGGGAGCACTTCAACAAGACCTACGGCATCGTCCACCCACGCGAGCAGTGGGAGTCGGCGCGCGACGTCCACCGCGCGCCGTTCCACGATCGGACGGCCGCCCTTGGCGCCGAATACCACGAGGCTCGCGGATGGGAGCGTCCCCAGTGGTACGCGTCGAACCAGGATCTCGTCGCGCGCTACGGCGTGTCCGACCGGCCTTGTGAGTGGGACCGTCGCTGGTGGTCGCCGATCATCGACGCGGAGCACCTTCACCTGCGCGAGAAGGCGGGCATCGTCGACCTGAGCGCCTTCCAGATCTTCGACGTGTCGGGACCCGGCGTCGTTCCCTACCTGGAACGCCTGACGGTGAACCGCTGCGACTGTCCCGTGGGCCGGTCGATCTACACGCCCCTCCTGACGCCCGAGGGCGGGATTCGCGCCGACCTGACGATCCTGCGACTGGCTCACGATCGATTTCGCATCGTCACCGGCGCACTGGACGGCGCCCGCGACAGGGTCTGGTTCGAGCGCCACCTGCCCGGAGACGGATCCGTCCAGTTCGCGGACCGCTCCGCCACCCTGTGCACGATCGGCGTCTGGGGACCGCGCGCCGAGTCGCTTGTCGCCAGGATTGCCGATGTGCCTTGCACACAGGAGGCGTTCCCGTATGGCAGCGGACGGGAGGTGGTAATCGACGGGAACCGGGCGACGATGCTCCGCATCTCCTACGTCGGCGAGAACGGCTGGGAGATCTACGCGCCGATGTCCCGCGGCACCGAGCTGTGGGATGCGATCCGGGAGGCCGGCCACGACCTGGACGCCCGTCCCGTCGGAGTCGGCGTCTACGGCACGACCGGTCGCCTGGAGAAGGGGTACGCCATGATGGGCGCCGACCTGACCTCGGAGTACTCCCCGGTGGAAGCCGGTCTGGCCCGGCCGGGCGTCAAGAAAGCGGACTTCATCGGCAAGGCGGCATACCTGAAGGCGCGCGCGGAGGGTCCGGCGGCGAAGCTGTGCATGCTGACGATCGACGATCCGGCAGACGGCTCCGGGACGCCTCGTTTCCCCACCGCCGGCAGCGAACCGATCCTCACGAGAGCCGGCGAGCGCATCGTCGACGCCCGAGGGCGGGAGTCCCGCGTCACCTCCGCCGGCATGGGACCGTCCGTTGGCAAGTACCTGCTGATGGCCTACCTGCCGATCGAGCACGCCACGCCCGGCGACCGGCTGCAACTGCTGTACATGAACGAACGCTTCCCGGTGACGGTGGCCAGGCGAGCCCTGTTCGATCCCGGGAACGCCCGGATGAAGGCATAGCCGGCGGGGCCGCTACAGCAGCGCCGTCACCAGCTCGGGATACAGACAGATCAGCGCGAGGCCGATCAGCTGAATCACGATGAACGGAATCACGCCGCGATACATCTCGACCGTCGTGATCCGCCGCGGCGCCACGCCACGCAGGTAGAAGATCGCGAAACCGAACGGCGGTGTCAGGAACGACGTCTGCAGGTTCATGCCGATCATCACGCCGAACCACACCATGTCGACGTCGAGGATCCGCGCCGCAGGGGCGATCAGCGGAATGACGATGAAGGCGATCTCGAAGAAGTCGATGAAGAACCCGAGGATAAAGATCGCCAGGTTGGCGACGATCAGCAGGCCGATCTTCCCGCCCGGCAGGCCGGTCAACAGATCCTCGATCCAGATGTCGCCGTAGACGCCCCGGAACACGAGCGCGAAGGCGGTCGAACCGATGAGCAGGAAGATGACCATCGTGGTCAGCTTCGCCGTCGCGTCCATCGTCTCCTTGATCGCCTTCATCGTCAGTCGCCCGCGCGACAGGGCCAGCGCGATGGCGCCGACCGCCCCCAGGGCTCCCGCCTCGGTGGGGGTCGCGATGCCGGCGAAGATGCTGCCCAGAACGACCAGGATCAGGACCAGGGGCGGCAGCATGACCACCGCCACCTGCCGGGCCAGCGCGCCACCGTCGAGGGTCCGCTCCTCCGCGGGCAGAGCCGGCGCGGCGGCCGGCTTGGCGATCGCGACCCCGGTCACGTAGACGGCGTAGAACCCCGCCAGCATCAGGCCGGGAATCAACGAGCCGATGAACAGGTCGCCCACCGAGATGCCGAGCTGGTCGGCGAGCACCACCAGCACGACGCTGGGAGGGATGATCTGGCCGAGCGTGCCGGCGGCGCTGATCACGCCGGTGGCGAGCATCGGCGAGTAGTCGTAGCGGAGCATGACCGGCAGCGAGATCAGGCCCATCGCGACCACCGAGGCGCCGACCACGCCGGTGGCGGCGGCGAGCATGGCGCCGACCACGACGACGGCCAGCGCCAGTCCGCCGCGCAGGCGGCCGAACAGCATGCCGATCGTCCGCAGCAGGTCCTCGGCCAGTTGCGATTTCTCCAGCATCGTGCCCATGAAGATGAAGAAGGGCACGGCCAGCAGGACGCCGTTCGACATGACGCCGAAGACCCGTTCGGGGAACGCGTAGAGGAGGTTCCAGGAAAAGAGCCCGAGCTCGATGCCGATGACGGCGAAGATCAGCGCGGTCCCGCCGAGCGAGAACGCGACCGGATAGCCCGCGAAGATGAACAGGAACACGACCACGAACATCAGCGGGCCCAGGAAGTCGCCGCTCACAGCAGCCCCTCCTGCTGCAGATCCTCCTCTTCGGCCCCGGCCTTGAGCGCGCGCAGGCGCTGCCAGTTGCGCGCCGCCTCGGCCAGCCCCTGCAGGGCCAGGAGCGTGAATGCCACCAGCAGGACGCTCTTGATCGGATACCGCGGCAGACCGCCCGGATCCGAGGACACCTCCAGCACCGCCCACGAGTTCCGTACCGCCGGCCAGGACATGACGAGCCCGAAGACCGCGAACGGGATCAGGAACAGCAACGAACCCCACAGGTCGATCCGTCGGCGCCAGCGCTCCGGCAGCCGGCTGAAGATCACGTCGACGCGGACGTGGGCATTCGTCTGCAGGGCGTACGCCGCGCCGAGCAGAAAAACCAGGCTGAACATGTACCACTGCAACTCGAGGTACGCGTTCGAGCTCAGGTTCCAGCCGGTGAAGCGCCCCAGGTAACGCACCACCGCGTTGTACGCTCCGACGGCGACCATGGCCAGCGTCAGCCAGGAGACCGCGACCCCGAGCCGCGAGTTGAAGCGGTCGACCCGGGCCACGAAACGGGCCAGGAAGCCGCCCGGGGTTGGTGCTGACACCATGAGCGCGGGCAGGCTACCACCAGCGTCCCGGCCGTGATGGGCGCTCCGGGGACCGCGCTTCCCCGCCGGTTCGCGCGCCTGACAGCGCTCAACACAGCGTCCAATCTCACCGTGCCGCTGGCCGGTCTCGCCGACACCGTGATGCTCGGCCGGCTCGACGATGTCCGCTTCCTGGCCGGCGTCGTCCTCGCGGCCCTCATCTTCGACTACCTCTACTTCGGCTGCGCCTTCCTGCGCATGAGCACGACCGGCCTCACGGCCCAGGCCTGGGGGCGCGAAGACGCCGGGGAAGTCTCGGCGCATCTGTACCGCGCCCTGCTGCTGGCGGCGGCGCTCGGCCTCGCGGCCATAGCGCTCCGGGACCCGCTTGGCGACGCCGGCTTCGGACTCCTGTCCGGCACGGCCGGCGTGGAGGAGGCCGGCCGTCGCTACTACGACGCGCGCATCTGGGGCGCGCCGGCGGCCTTCGCCAACCTGGCGCTGGTGGGCTGGTTCCTGGGCCACGGCGAGGCCGCGAGAGCGCTGCTCCTGGTCGTCCTGGCCAACCTCGGCAACATCGCGCTCAACTGGTGGTTCATCGTTCACCTCGGCTGGGCCGCGTTCGGAGCCGGGGTCGCCACTGCCGGGGCTCAGTGGCTGAGTGCCGCCGCCGGCCTGGTCCTGGCGCTGGCGGCCGCAGGGTCGCTTCCAGCCTGGCCCACCCTCTTCGACCGCGCCGCGCTGCGCCAGATCCTCGCGCTGAGTGGACACCTGGTGATCCGCACGCTGCTCCTGGTCACCGCCTTCGCCGTGTTCACCAACGCGAGCGCACTCTTCGGCGCCACCCGGCTGGCCGCCAACGGCGTCATTCTTCGCGTATTGAGCCTCGCCTCCTACTTCGTCGACGGGGCGGCCTTCGCCGGCGAAACGCTCGCCGGCATGGCCTTCGGCGCCGGCGACCGCCGCGAGTTGCGGCGCGTCCTGCTCCTGACGCTGGCCGCGGCCGTCGGCTGCGCGGTCGTGTTCCTCATCCCGGCGCTGGCGTTCCCCGATACCGTCTACGGCCTGCTCGTCGATCACGAAGACGTCGCGGCGCTGGCGGCGGACAGCAACGCGTGGTTGCTGCCGGTGCTCCTCTTCGCCGCTCTCGCCTACGCCTTCGACGGCTTCTTCCTCGGCCTGACGCGGGGCAGGCTGCTCAGCCGCGCGATGGCGGTCAGCCTCGGAGTCGGCTTCGCTCCCCTCGCCTGGGCGGCGGTCCACTTCCGGGACCCGGACCTTCTCTGGCTCAGCATGGCCGGCCTGATGGCGGCGAGGGCGGGAACGCTCGGCTACGCGGCGCGCCGGTACCTCGTGCCGGATCGCGGCGGCGCTTGAGGCTTCGCCGGCAACCAGGGCGGGGCTACACTCCGGGCCGCCAGCACAACGTCCACCAGCCTCGGGGAGGCCAAACGCAGATGGGAAAGCTCGAAGGAAAGACCGCCCTGGTAACCGGCGGCGGCACCGGCATCGGCCGGGCCACCGCGCTGCTCTTCGCCCGCGAAGGCGCGGCGATCATCGTTTCGGGACGACGGCTCGAGCCGCTCGAGGCGGTCGTTTCCGAGATCGAGGCCGCCGGCGGCAACGCCTGGGCCCACTCGGCAGACATGGAGGACCCGGAGGCAGTCCGGGGCCTCGCGGCCGCCATCCTCGAGCGTCACGCCACGGTCGACGTGCTGGTCCACAACGCGGGGCACAGCTCGAAGGTGCGGAGCACCCGCTACATCTCGCAGGAGGAATGGGACAGTGTGATGGCGGTCAACGCGACCGGTCCGGCGATGCTGACGAAAGCCCTGCTGCCGGCCATGCTCGACCACGGCGGCGCCACGGTGATCATGGTGTCGTCGATGGCGGCGATCCGGCCGGGCGTCATGGCCGGCACCGCCTACGGCGCCGCCAAGGCCGCTTCCCGCAACTACATCATGGGGCTCGGCGCCGAACTCCGGCAGCTCGGCATCCGCGCCACCAGCGTCCTCCCCGGCGAGGTCGACACACCGATCCTCGACAACCGGCCCCGGCCGCCGTCGGAGGACGAAAGGGCCGGGATGATGATGGCCGAGGACATCGCCGAGGCGATCCTGGCCGCGGCGGCGCTGCCAGAACGGACCGTGATCGAGGAGATGACCCTGATGCCAACGAAGCTCCGCGACTACTCCGCCGACATCGCCGCGGCCCGGACCCTGGGCGCGCCGGAGGAGGACTAGCGAAACATGCCGACGATGACCGACAGCGAACGCGACGCCTTCCTCGTCGAGCCCGGCATCCTGATGCGGATCGGCACGGTCTGCGACGACGGCCGGCCCCTCGTGACCCCGATCTGGTTCATCTTTGAGGACGGAGCGATCTGGTTCACCCCGCGCGAGAACTCCGCCTGGTTCGCCAATCTGCGGCGAGATCCCCGCACCTGCCTCGCGATCGACGAGCAGGACCTCCCCTACCGCAAGGTCCTGGTCGAGGGCGAGGCGGAACTCGTCCACGACATCGGCGTCGACGACATCTGGCGCGATCGCTACCGCCGGATCGCCTGCCGCTACGTTCCGGATGACGCCGCCGAGGACTACATCCAGGCCACGATCGACCAGCCACGTGGCCTCTACCGGCTGCCGCTCGAGGCCGCCACCGTGCGCACCTGGCGCATGCCGGTCGACGACGAGGACCAGGCCGGCATCTGGCACCAGCGCTACTACCGCCCGGGCACCATCCTCAGCCGCTGACCCTGCTCGGTGACGCCTACTCGGCGGGCGCCTTCTTGTGCACGATCGCCGCCCCGATCACGCCGCCGACCGTCGAGAACGCGACGTTGATCATCAGGGAGAAGGCGACGATCGCGATGACGCCGAGGCCGGCGATCGCACTGAAGAGGCTGAAGACCTCGATGTCCTCGACCGATTCCGCCGTGAGGGCCCCAATTCCCATCGCGCCCGTGATGCCTCCGAGGATCAGCAATCCGATCAGGATGCCCA
>JAPOVF010000163.1 GCA_026708285.1 Acidobacteriota bacterium | reverse complement strand
GCGATCACGGCGCCGATCGGAACGGTCTCGCCTTCCGCGCACACGAGCTCGGACACGACCCCCGCTACCGGACACGGCATCTCGACGGTCACCTTGTCCGTCTCGAGTTCCACCAGCGGTTCGTCGCGACCGACGGCATCGCCGGGCTGCTTGATCCAGCGGATGATCAGCGCTTCCGTGATCGATTCGCCGATCTCGGGGATCGTGACTTCGTACGTCATCGTTGATGTTCTCAGGCCGACTTGACCGGCTCGGCGAACGCGGATTCGACCAGTTCCTGCTGCTCGAGCTTATGGCTGCTCGGAGAGCCGGTGGCCGGACTCGCCGACTGCGGACGGTAGATGCCCGAGAGAGGCCGGCCTCCCATCAGGAAGCCGAAGTTCAGCCGCAGGTAGGACCAGGCGCCCATGTTGCGAGGCTCCTCCTGCACCCAGCGGACCTCGGCGTCGGCCGGGAACCGGGCCAGGACCTCGTCGAGTGCCTGTTTCGGAGCGGGGTAGAACTGCTCCATGCGCAGGATCGCGTGATCGTTGGTGCCTGTCTGCCGGCGGTGGGCGTCGAGGTCGTAGAAGGCCTTGCCGGAGCAGATCAGGATGCGCCTGATCCGCGCCCGGTCCTCGTCGGTGGTCAGCGCGGGATCCGGCAGCACCGGCTGATAGCTGCCGCGCGCCAGTTCGGCCAGGTCCGATCCGACTTCCTTGCGGCGCAGGAGGCTCTTCGGCGTGAACACGATCAGCGGCTTGCGCAGCGCCCGCTCGACCTGCCGCCGCAGCAGATGGAAGTACTGCGCCGGCGTCGACGGATAGACGATGTGGACGTTCTCCTCGGCGGCGAGCAGCAGCCAGCGCTCGATCCGGGCGCTTGAGTGTTCGGGTCCCTGCCCTTCGAAGCCGTGGGGCAGCAGGATGACCAGACCGCTGAGCCGGTTCCACTTGTCCTCGGCGCTGGTGATGAACTGATCGATGATGACCTGTGCCGCGTTAACGAAGTCGCCGAACTGCGCTTCCCAGATCACCAGCCCGTCCGGGTAGTCCAGGCTGAAGCCGTACTCGAAGCCGAGCACGCCGGCCTCCGACAGCGGGCTGTTGAAGATCTCGATCGGCTCCTGGTTCTCGGCCACGTTCATGAGGGGCCGGAAATTCTCGTCCGTGACGCGGTCGTGCAGGACCGAGTGGCGCTGACTGAACGTCCCGCGTTCGCAGTCCTGCCCGCTCATCCGCACGCGCTGGCCGGAATCGGCCGTCGCCGCGAAGGCCAGCGCCTCCGCGGCCGCCCAGTCGACGGGCCGCTTGCCTTCCGCCATCTCGGCGCGGCCTGCAATGAACCGGCGCAGGTTGCGGTGCAGGTTGAAGTCCTCGGGCAGCTCGACCATCCGTTTCAGGTAGCCGCGCAGCTTCGCCTCCGGTACGCCGGTGGCCGGTTCCGGGATGTCCTCGGCCCGGCCCCCGACGAATGCGTTCCAGACGCCGTCGTAGGCCTGCGGACTCGTCTTCTCGTTCATCCGGCGGGCGGTGGCGAGTGCCCCCTCGAGTCGCTTCTCCTCGCGCTGAATGTGGACCTCGGCCTCTTCGGGCTTGATCTCGCCGAGTTCCAGCAGGTGCTCCAGGTAGTGGACACGGACGGGATCGCGGGCCCGGATGCCGTCGTAGAGGATGGGCTGGGTGAAGGCGGGTTCGTCGCCCTCGTTGTGGCCGCGGCGCCGGTAGCAGTAGAGGTCGATGATCACGTCGCGGCGGTAGCGCTGGCGGAAGTCCAGCGCGACGTTGACCACCTGGGCCACGGCCTCCGGATACTCGCCGTTGACGTGGAAGATCGGAACCTGGAGCATCTTCGCCACGTCGGTGCAGTAGGTGTTCGAGCGCGAACTCTCGGGCGGCGTGGTGAACCCGATCTGGTTGTTCACGACGACGTGCAGGGCGCCGCCGATGTGGTAAGCGGGAAGTTGCGAGAGGTTGAGCGACTCCTGGACGATCCCCTCGCCGGCGAAGGCGGCGTCGCCGTGGATGAGAAAGAGCACCCCACGGTCGCGGAGCTCGTTGCGGATGCGGTCCTGCTTGGCCCGTACCCTGCCCATCGCGACCGGGTTGATGAACTCCAGGTGGCTCGGGTTGAACGACAGCGAGAGATGAACCCGGCGTCCCTGGTCCGTGGTCCAGTCGCTCGAATGGCCCATGTGGTACTTCACGTCGCCGCCGCCGGTGTAGTGCTCCGCGTCGAGATCCTCGAACTCGCGGAAGATGTCCCTGGTCGGCTTGCCGATGATGTTCGCGAGCACGTTCAGGCGACCGCGGTGGGACATGCCGAAGACGATCTCCACCGCGCCCTGGGCGGCGACCTTCTCGATCGCCAGGTCGAGCAGCGGAATCAGGCTCTCCGCCCCCTCGAGCGAGAAGCTCTTCGCTCCCAGGTACTTTTTCTGGATGAACTCCTCGAACACCGTGGCGTCGATCAGTTTCTTGAGGATCCGGACCTGTTCGCTGCGGCTGAGGTGAACCCGGTTGCGACTGATCTCCATCCGCTCCTGGAGCCAACTGCGGACCTCCAGGTCGTCGATGTGCATGAACTCCGCGCTGATGTACTGGCAGTAGGTGTCGCGCATCCGCTCCCAGACTTCGCGCACCGTCGCCGTGTCGGCGCCGGGGATGCCGGCGGTGGACACGGTGCGCTCGAGGTCGCTCTCCTTGATGCCCAGGCCCTCGAGTTCCAGTTCCTCCGGCAGCGCCGGCGGATTCCGGAGCGGGTTGATGTCGGCGAAGAGGTGGCCGCGAATCCGGTAGTTGCGGATCATGTCGTCGACGCGGCGCTGGAGCTCGATATCGGCCGTAAGGGGCGCCGCACCGGTGCGGGGACTGTCGGCGGCCGATGCCGGTCTGGGTGACGCCGGGGCGGATGGCGGCACCTGATGCACCCGGGGTGGCGCCGCCGCCGGCATCGACGCACCGTTGCCGAACAGTGGCGGCGGCTCGATCGACGGCTCCATCGCGCCGGCGTCGAGTTCGCCGGCGGCCGTCAGGGAGTCGAAGTACCGGCGCCACTCGTCATCGAGCGACGTCGGATCGCGCCGGTACTGCGCCAGAAGAGCCTCGACGTAGTCGAGGGAGAGGCTGTGCAGTTGCGCTGGCTGGCTCATGGCTGCCTACCTCCTCCTGTGACAGCGGCCGTAACCCTATGCCCGCTCCGCCTGAAGCCGCGGGTCGATCACGTCCCTGAGCGTATCGCCTACCAGGTTGAAACTCAGAACGGCCACGAAGATGGCGACGCAGGCGGGCGGAATCATGTGGCCGGCGGTGAACAGGTTCTCGTAGCCGGAGCGCAGGATCGTGCCCCAGGACGGGTCAGGCGGCTGGACGCCGAAACCGAGCCAGGAGAGGCCGGCCTCGATCAGGATCGAGACGGCGATGCCGAACGTGACGCTGACGAGAACCGGTGCCAGGGCGTTGGGCAGCAGGTGGCGGAGCACGAGCTGGGCCGGCCGGACGCCAAGGGAGCGCGCCGCGAGTGCGTAGTCGGTCTCCCGGATGCGCAGGATCTCGCCTCGGGCGAAGCGGGCGATGCCGACCCAGCGGGTCAGCCCGATGACGATCATCACGTTCTCGATGCTGGGCGGGAACCAGGCCAGTACCGCGAGGATCAGGAAGAAGGGCGGGAAGCACATGACGATCTCGATGAAGCGCGAGATCACGAGGTCGGCGACGCCGCCGGCGTAGCCGGCGATGCAACCCAGGATCAGGCCCAGAATGACAGCGATGCCCATCGACAGGAAGCCCACCTTCATCGACACCACGGTGCCGTGGACCATGCGCGACAGCACGTCGCGCCCGGACTGGTCCGTGCCCAGCCAGTGACGGCTGGAAGGCCCGGCCAGGGGCTCGGCGGCGATCTCCCGCGGGCCGTAGCGCATCGGCGTCCACAAGGCCCAGTCACCCCGTTCGGGGTCGAACTCGCGCTTGAAGTCGAAGGTCGCCAGGCGGTAGGGCCGCTTCTTCTGGATGATCAGCTTGCTGCCCGGCACCTGGTGGATCAGGTCGATCACCGCCGGGTAGTAGAAGCTGCCGTCGAAACGGCAGAGGATCGGCTGGTCGTTGGCGAGCATCGGCGACAGGAACGAGACCAGGAACAGGACCGCGACCACGCACAGGCCGACCATGCCGAGCCGGTGGCTGCGGAAGCGCCGCCACGTGATGTGCCAGTAGGAGCGCGCCGCGGGCGCCTGGTTCGTCGGTTCGGCCGCCATCGTCACTTCTCGTAACTGATCCGGGGGTCGACCAGGCCGTAGGTGAGGTCGGCGATGAAGGTGATGCCGAGGACGAGCAGGGCGGTGATGAAGTTGAGCGCCATGATCGTCGGATAGTCGCGCTGCAGGACGGACTCGAAGTACAGGCGGCCCAGGCCCGGCCAGTTGAACATGTACTCGAGGATCACGCTGCCGCTGAGCACGAAGGGAAAGGTGAGGCCGATCAGCGAGATGAGGGGGATCAGGCTGTTCGTGAAGGCGTGCTTGAGCACCACGCTGCGCTCTCCGAGTCCCTTGGCGCGGGCGGTGCGGACGTAGTCCTGCCGCACCACCTCGAGCAGGTTCTGGCGGATGAAGCGCGAGTAGTAGGCCAGGTTGCCGAAGGTGAAGCAGAAGGTGATCAGGACGTAGTGCTGCGCCAGGTCCCACATTTGCCCGAGCGTCGTCATCTCGTCATAGCCGTCGGACCGCATGCCACGGAAGGGCAGCAGGTCCCACTTCACGCCGAGGTAGAGGATGAGCAGCATCCCGGCGACGTAGTTCGGCACCGAATAGAGCATGTAGAGCCCGGTGCTGACCGAGCGATCGAAGCCGCCGCCCTGCCGTAGCGCGCTGTAGATGCCGATCGGAGTCGAGATGATCAGGGTCAGCATGAAGGAGAGCAGGGCGACCGACAGGGTCGGCCACAGCGCCTCGCCGATCTTGGCCGAGACCCGGCGTCCGTCGTGGAAGGACGAACCGAGATCGCCCACGACCAGTTTGCGGACCCAGTTCCAGTACTGGACCGGGATCGGGTCGTCGAGCCCGTAGAGCTCCCGCAACTGCTGGTAGACCCGCTCCGACACCGCGGCGTCGGCGATCTGGGAGGTCTGGATCTGGGCTGGGTCGCCCGGTACGAGCTGGATGATGAAGAACGAGATGACCGAGATGCCGAACAGGGTGACCAGTCCGGTGACGAGCCGGCGGAGGATGTAACTGAGCAAGGGCGATCTCGATGAGGGTGAGGCTGCCTACAATACCGCCCCTTGAAGAGTGCGGACACAGCGGGCGACGGACGGCCGGTGCGAACCGAGTTGGGCGCCGTGGTGCGCCTGGCGGCGCCGGTGATCGTGGTCCAGGTGGGGATGGTGCTGATGGGCGCCGTCGACACGATGATGCTGGGCCGCGTGTCGGAGACGGACCTTGCGGCCGGCTCGATCGGCAACGCGCTCAGCATCGCCGTGATCTGGTCCTTCATCGGCATCCTGCTGGCGATCGATCCGATGGCGGCGCAGGCCTTCGGCGCGGGCGACCACCGGCAGATCAGCAGGGTGCTTTGCCGCGGCTTGGGAAT
Organism: Acidobacteriota bacterium; assembly: GCA_026708285.1. GTDB lineage: Bacteria > Acidobacteriota > Thermoanaerobaculia > Multivoradales > Multivoraceae > Multivorans. The sequence continues at coordinate 14,239 of JAPOVF010000163.1, read as the reverse complement.
GGCGGTTCTGCTGTCGGTGCCGGCAACCCTGATCGTGCTCGGACTGGATCGCGTACTTCCGGTCACGGGGCAACCGCAGGCCATCGTCGAGCCGGCCGCCGCCTACCTTCGGGGCATCGGGCCCGGAGTCATCGCGTTCCTCCTCTTCATGTGTCTGAGGCAGACGCTCCAGGCGATGAGCATCGTGCGGCCGGCCCTGATCGCGATCGGCGTTGCCAACGTGTTCAACGCGATCGCGAACTGGGCGCTGATCTTCGGCCATCTCGGATTCCCGGCGCTCGGTGTGCGCGGCTCCGCCTACGCGACATCCGGATCCCGCTGGGTGATGCTGATCGTGATCGCCGCGTTCGGATGGAGGCACCTGCGCCGCTACGTCGGCGGTTGGCGGTGGTCGTGGCTACGCCCGGCGGCGCTCCGTCCCTTCCTGTTCGTGGGTGTGCCGATCGCGGTTCAGGTGTCGCTCGAGGTCACCGTGTTCAGTTTCGCGGCCGTGCTGATCGGTCGCTTGGGGGAGGCGCAACTCAGCGGCCACCAGGTGGCGATCAGCCTCGCCTCGATCTCCTTCATGGTGCCCCTGGGTTTCGCCGGAGCGGCGACCACGCGGGTCGGCAACGCGATCGGGCGCCGGGATCCGGTGGGGGCCCGCCGCTCAGCGCTGGTCTGCCTGAGCCTCGGCGCCGGTGTGATGATCGCCTTCGGCCTCGTCTTCTTCTCGCTGCCGCAGCTTCTGGCACGTGCCTTCAGCGACGTGCCGCCCGTGATCGCCGCGGCCGCCGCGCTGATCCCGATCGCCGGTCTGTTTCAGGTCGCCGACGGCTTGCAGGTGGCTGCCGCCGGTGTGCTGCGAGGAGCTGCCGACACGCGGTTCCCCGCGGGCGTCGCGCTCGTGGGGTACTGGGTCATCGGCATGCCCGCCGGCGTCTGGTTGACCTTCGAGAGAGGGCTCGGCCCAAGCGGAGTGTGGTGGGGCCTGACCTTCGGGCTGGTCTTCGTGGCGATCTTCCTTGCGTTTCGCGTTCGCTGGCGGCTCTGGCGGAGCGGCACGGTGGGTCTGCTTCCGGCCGAAGTCGTTGAGGACGACTGACGGGAGCTTCACCGCGGCCGGCTGCCCGGATAGTCTCCCGCCCGCCCGGAGCGGTCTCCGGTTCCGAGGGAGGTCCAGTCAGCCATGCCGAGCAAGAAAGCCGTACTCGCCTACAGCGGCGGTCTCGACACCTCCGTCATCCTGCGCACACTGCAGGAACGGGGGTTCGACGTCGTCGCCGTGATCGTCGACGTCGGGCAACGCGAGGACTTCGATCGCCAGGCTCGCCGCGCCGGGACGATCGGCGCTTCCAAGGTGTACGTCGAGGACGTCCGGCGCGAGTTCGTGTCGGACTTCATCTACCCGGCGATCGCCGGCAACGCGGTCTACGAGAACCGCTACCTGCTCGGCACGGCATTGGCGCGGCCGCTGATCGCGCGCCGCCAGGCCGAGATCGCGATCCGCGAGGGCGCCGACGTCCTTTCCCACGGCGCCACCGGCAAGGGCAACGACCAGGTCAGGTTCGAGTTCGCCTACGCCGCGCTCGCTCCCCACATCGAGGTCTACGCACCCTGGAAGGACGCGGAGTTCCTGAAGCGCTTCCAGGGCCGCACCGATCTCCTGAACTACGCCGAGGAACAGGGCATCCCGATCGAGGCGTCGTCCGAGAAGCCGTACAGCATGGACGAGAACCTGATGCACAAGAGCTACGAGGCCGGCCTGCTCGAGGACCCGATGCAGACGCCGACCGAGGACATGTTCTCGCTGACCGTTTCGCCGCTCGAGGCCCCGGACGAGCCGACCGACATCGAGATCGAGTTCAGGGACGCGCGTCCGGTGAGGGTCGCCGACCGCACGAACGGCGTCGAGCAGTCGGATCCGCTGGGCCTGTTCGAGTACCTGAACGAACTCGGCGGCCGCAACGGCATCGGCCGCATCGACATCGTCGAGAACCGCTTCGTCGGCATCAAGTCGCGAGGGGTCTACGAGACGCCGGGCGGCACGATCCTCCACCACGCGCTGCGCGATCTCGAGGGCGTGGCGATGGACCGTGAAGTGCAGCGCCTGCGCGACGGCCTGTCGCCCAAGTTCGCCGAACTGATCTACAACGGCTTCTGGTTCTCGCCCGAGATGGAGTTCATCCGTGCCGCCTTCCTCCAGGCCGAGCGGATCATCGACGGCACCGTCCACCTCCGCCTCTACAAGGGCGGAGTGACCGTCCTGGGCCGCGAGTCACCCAGCTCGCTCTACGACCAGAACCTGTCGTCGATGGACGTCGAGGGCGGCTACGACCAGACCGACGCGCGGGGCTTCATCCGGATCAATGCGCTCCGGCTCAAGGCGCACCAGGTCATCGTCGGCGGGCGGTCGTGAGCGGCACGCGAACCTGACCGGCGACGCCGAGCCGGTACTCCGCGAGGTCGCTACTGAATGCGACTTGCGGACGCTCGGCGGTGACTTCCAGGTTCACCCGGTGGGGAGAACCCTTACGCATCGCGTGGCGGACGCCCAGGCGAAGGTGCTCCCGCCCGGTCGCCGACTCGGCCACGGCCTGGGCGAACGGTGTCACCATGGATGTCCCGATTCCCACTCCCCATGCGACTTCGGCCCGGGTGTGCGACGCTCCAGGATCCCTGCGAGCCGAGGCGGCCGCTAGCGCCTCAGGCGACATGCCGATCCACCGAGGAGAGTCGGAGCGCCACAGGGCGCTCGCGCGCGCAGCCGCGCCGCCAAACTGCTGGGCGACCAGCAACGACAGTCCCTCGCCTTCGTTCGTCGCTGGACGAAGCTCGATCGTGGCGCCGATGCCCTCTTCCTCGTAGCGCGCCTTGCCCTGCGTGACCAGAGTCCTGCCGGTGGCGTGGACGCGAAGCCGGCCATCGGCGGAAACCACTTCCAGGCCGCCCACGAGTTCGGTCCCGGTTCCGCTCATCGAGGAGCCGTCGTCATAGCGCTGGGCCAGTTGGGTGAAGGGGCGAAGGACGAGCGCGCCTACCTTGCGAGTCAGGGAGCCTTCGAGACCGATTCGTCCCCGACCGGCGTCGCCGCCGAGGCTGGAGCTTCCGGCTGATCGGCCGAAGCGGTCGGCTCCCTCGATGACGGCGGTGCCGATATCGGCGCGCAGAGCGAACTCCAGGGATCCGGCCCTCGCCACGCGCTGGCGGAAGCCGGCGAGGCCGAGCCGCATGCGCGCGTCAGACGACGGAGCCGCGCTCGCCGTCGGGTCGGTGCCTCGAGCGAGGTCGCCCTGGCCCATGGCGCCCACTGCCCAGAGTTCCGTCCGGCACGCCTTCCGGGAAGGCCCGCGGCAACCCAACGCGTAGCGGGCGTAAGGGTAGACGCCGCTGAGATCGAGACGCACGGCGCCGCTGCCAGCGCCCGCGAGCCGGTATCGCCCGGTGGCGTCGAGCCAGGACACGGCGGTCCCGAGCACGAGACGACCGGCTGTGTAGTCCACACCGACGAAGGGCAGTTCGGGCTCGACCGCATACGCGCTCTCGCCCGTTCGTCCGCGGAACGACCGGCGCACCCCGGCCCCCCAGAGCGCCAGGGTACCGTTCGGGCGTTCCTCGTCGACCGGCTCTACTCGACGGACGAACTCGAAACTGTCCGTCGAGAAGTCGAAGGCCGTAGCGGCCGATCCGCATACCTCGTGGCTCGCTGCCGGGTCTTTCTCCAGACCGATGCGCTCGACGTCGACGCGGTTCCGGCGTCCGGCTTCGCAACGGTCGAGCGACTTCATCTTCACGCGGTTTCGAGCCGGCCCTGTGGCGAACCGTCGGCCCAGCGTGTCCGTCGCGCCAAGCAGCATCCCGCGCGCGAAACCACCAAGGACCGCTTCTTCTACCTCTCGTGCCGTTGCGCTGTCCTGCGGGAAGTCGCCTGCTTCTGCCGCCCGGGCTGGTCCGAAAGAAAGGGCGACCAGGGCCACGGCGCAGAAGGAGCAGGAGGTTCGAATCACGGCCGTCTGATTCTATGCGTCTTTCTGCATATGGTCCGGGAAAGCGCCTGGCTACCTGCGGCTCGTCTGCGTGCGCCGGACTACCCGGCCATCGCCTGGAGTTTCTCGGTCAGCAGCGGTACAACCTGCTTGTAGTCCTCGACGATTCCGAAACTGCAGTGCTTGAAGATCGGCGCGTCGGCGTCCGTGTTGATCGCCGCGACGACCTTGCTGTCACCCATGCCGAGCAGATGCTGGCTGGCGCCGGATATCGCGATCGCGATGTAGAGCTCGGGGGCGACCTTCTTGCCGGTCTGGCCGACCTGCCAGTTGGGGGGCACCCAGCCGGCGTCGCAGGCGGCGCGTGAGGCGCCCTGCTCGGCGCCGATCGTGTTGGCGAGCCTCCTGAGTTCCTGGAAGGGCTCGGGGCCGCCGAGACCACGGCCGCCGGAGACGATGATCTGCGCGTCCTCGAGCCGTACGCCTTCCTGCTCGGCCACTTCGCGGCCGGTGATCCGGATCCGCGGGGCATCGAGAGCGAGGTCGATCGAGGTGACCTCGCCGGCCGACGCCTGTTCGGGCGCCGGCTCGAAGCCACGGGCGCGCAGCCACACGACGGAGGGCTGCTTCTTCAGGCGGTAGATCGAGATCGCCTTGCCGCCGTATGCGGTGCGCTGGGCCAGCAGGTGGTCGCCATCCATCCGGATCGCCGCCGCGTCGGCCATCGAGCTGCCGCCGAGACGGTAGGCGAGCCGGGGCGCGATCTCCTGGCTGTACGTGTCGTTGCTGAGCAGCACCGCGACGTAGTCGCCGCCTCCCGCCGCGTGGAGCTGTTCGGCTGCCTGGAGCGCCTGCTCGGGCTGGACGTCACGGAGTTCCTCGTTCCCGCCGATGAGTACACGGTCGGCAGCTGCCGAAAGCGCCGCGACCGCGCCGTCTTCGGCCGGCCCGACCACCAGGACATGGAGTTCGCCGCCCACGCTTTCGGCCAGGGCGCGGCCGGCGCCGGCCACGCCCTGCGCGGCGCGGTCGTAGCCGAAACTGCCCAGAACACAGACTGCAACGTTCGCCATCGTTCCCCCCTTCTGCCCTTTGCTGCCTGGGTCCTGTCCGCGTCAACCGATCGAGGCCACGACTTCGTGGATCTTCCGGGCGAGCTGATCGACCCGCTCGTCCAGGGTGTCGCCCTCGGCCAGTTCGCACTCGACTTCGTCGGTCGGCACGAAGATCTCCTCGACCTCGAAGTTGGAGGAGCCGCTCCGGATCTCGTCGCTGTCCAGCCCGAGGTCGGCCAGACTCAGCTTCTGTAGTGGTTTGCGGTAGGACATCATGACGTCCCGCGTCTTCGGGATGCGCGGCACGTTGTCCTCGTTGTTCGTGATCGTGACCACGAACGGCGGTTCGGCCTCCGCGACCTCGATGCCGACGTCGGTCTGGCGGCGGAGCGTGACGCTGCCGTTGCCGGGAGCCAGGCTCTCTACGAACCCGAGCACCGGTCGGCCGAGTTCCTCAGCCAGCGCGCCGCCGGTCTGGCCCGTGCCCCAGTCTCCCGATTCCCGGCCGACCAGCACGGCGTCGAATGGTCCACCGTCCTGCTCGAGGCGCTGGATTGCGGCGGCCAGCACGCGGCCCACGGCCGCGGCGTCGGGATTCGTGTTGCCGTCGCGCTGGACCAGGCATGCCTCGTCGACGGTCATGGCCATCGCCTTGCGGAGGCAGTCCTCGGCCGTGGACTCGCCATAGCAGAGGGCCGTAATCTTCGCGTCGGCGGCCGCCTCCCGGAACTGGAGCGCGGTTTCGATCGCGTTCTCGCAGAAGATGTTCGTGACCAGGTTCGCGCCGCCGCGTTTCGCCGCCTTGGCCGCCGGGTCGATCTCGAAGTCCCGGGCCGGAACGTCCGGGTCGAGGATCTGCTTCAGGCAGACAAGCACTCTCATTCTCGTTTCTCCTTCGCCAGCTACCCGGTCTCCAGGTCGCCGGCGTTGCTGTGGTCACCGCGGTTCAGGACCGCCGAGATGGCCATGCGGGTCACTTCCGCCACCACTTCGTCGCCGTCCAGCCGGCCGTCGGCCCGGTACCAGCGCGAGATCCAGAGGATCATCCCCACCAGGCTGAACGCTCCGACGGTCGGATCGAGGCCGATGACCTTGCCTTCGTCGCGCAGGGCGGCGAGGGTGTCGGCGATGAAGTCGACGTAGTCTCGCTGCCTGCCGATGATGTCGGCGCGATCGTCGGGGAGCAGCCCTTCGAGTTCGTTGACCAGGATGGTCAGAGCCGACGAGTCCTGGGTGATCAGTCGGGCGTGGCGCGCGACGATCGTCTCCAGGCGGGCCTGCGGATCCTGTACGCGCCGGGCCGGTTCGATGACCTGCTCATCGAGCTGGTCCATGGCGAAGCCCATGATCGCGAACAGGAGGTCCTGCTTCCCCTTGATGTAGTAGTAGAGGCCGGCCTTGGTCAGTCCGACCGCGGCGGCGATGTCGTTGATCGAGGTGGCGTGGTAGCCCTTGCGGTGGAAGATCCGCGCGGCGTTTCGGTAGATCTCGGCGCGGCGATCCTGGTCGCGTTCGGCTGCGGGCTCCCGGGCGGCGTCGCGAAGAGCCGCGGTGTCCAGGGCGGTCATCGGACCGGCGTTCCGGAAGGGGTCACGGGAAGTAGTCTACCGACCGCCCGGTAGGTTGGCAACGGTCGGGTGCTACGGAGTTCCTACCTCGTCCCATAGCAGCTCCGCCACGTCCTTGACCCGGACGTCGCGGTCGCCGCGACGGGCGTTCACGCCGTCGTCGAGCATCGTGGCGCAGAACGGGCAGCCCACGGCGACGACATCGGCTCCGGTGTCGACCGCCTCCTGGGCGCGCTCCTGGTTGACCCGCTGGTCCGGTGGTTCGTCGACGAACGCCATGCCGCCGCCGCCGCCGCAGCAGAAGCTCTGGTTGCCGCTGCGCTGCATCTCGACCTGTCGGGTGCCGCCGAGGTGCGCCAGCAGGTTGCGGGGCGCGTCGTACTCGCCGTTGTGGCGGCCGAGGTAGCAGGGGTCGTGGAACGTGATCGTCCTTCCCCCGTTGACCGTCGCGCTTCGCGCCCTGTCCAGGCGGCCTTCGGCGAGCAGTTGATCCAGGAACTGCGTGTGGTGGTAGACCTCGTAGCTGCCTCCGAAGTGCGGGTACTCGTTCTTGAACGAGTTGAAGCAGTGCGGGCAGGAGGTGACGACCTTGCGCACGCCGTAGCGCGAGAGTGTCTCGACGTTGCCCTTGGCCAGCATCTCGAAGAGGAACTCGTTGCCGACGCGGCGGGCCGGGTCGCCGCTGCAAGATTCCTCGCGGCCGAGAATCGCGAACTTGACGCCCGCCTTCTTCAGGAGCTTCGCGGTGGCGCGGACCGTGTTGCGGTTGCGTTCGACGAGGGCGCCGCCGCAGCCGACCCACATCAGGACTTCGGCCTCGGCCGGATCGTCCATGTCGGCCATCACGTCGATGTCGAGGCCTTCCGTCCAGTCGACGCGGTTGAACTGGGTACCGGCGAACGGATGCTGGCGTGACTCCAGGGAGTTCATCATGTCCATCATCCCTTCCGGGAAGTCCGCCTCTTCCATGACAAGGAAGCGCCGGGCATCGACGATCTTCGGCATCTGCTCGATGTGGACCGGGCAGGCTTCCATGCACGCGGCGCAGGTCGTGCAGGAGAACAGGGCCTCCGGCGCCATGGCCGTCTTCTCGTCGATGACCGGCAGGGTTGCGCCGTTGCCATCGCCGTTGCTGCCATTGCTGCCCGCCAGGAACTGGTCACCCTGCTTGTGCATCAGGGCCTGGAGGTCGAGGATGATGTCGCGCGGCGACAGCGACTTGCCGACCGTGTTCGCGGGACAGACATCTGTGCAGCGGCCGCACTCGGTGCAGGCGTCGAAGTCGAGCAGGTCCTTCCAGGTGAAGTCGCCGAGGTGGTTGATGCCGAAACGCTCCGCGGTCTCGAAGTCGATCGTCTTGAGGGAGCCGCCGTAGCCGTCCAGGTTGGCGGTGAAGATGTTGAGCGGTGCCGTGAAGATGTGGGACATCTTGCTGAACGGCACCCAGGCGATCCAGCCGAAGGCCACGACCAGGTGGAACCACCAGATGATCACGTGGCCGCGCTGCATCGCCGTGTCCGTCATCCAGGGATCGGAACCGAGAGCGAACAGGTTGCCGATCGGCGACCAGTGGGCCCAGGGGTCGTCGGTGACGGCGATTCGCCAGCCCTCGATCATGAAGCCTGTCAGGGCCATCACGAAGATGGTGACCAGAATCCAGCTCGCTTCGTCGGTGTAGACCAGCAGCTTCGGCTTCGAGATCCAGCGGCGTATCGCGGCCAGGGCGACGCCCACGAGGACGAACAGCCCGAAGATGTCGACGATGAGCGACTGGAAGATCAGGTAGAAGTGCCCCTTCATGATGTGCAGGGGCGTGTCGTGGTGGATCGCCACCACGGTGGTCGCCAGAAACAGGACGATGAAGCCGGTGTAGACGAGACTGTGGAAGACCCCGGCGTAGCGCCTCTTGATCGTGCGGCCCTGACCGATGGCGTTCCTCAGGAAGAGCCGGAGCCGCTCGCCCGGCCGATCGAACCTGACGGCGGGCTGACCGGCGCGCCAGCGGCGGATCTTGAGCCAGAACCCCCAGCCGAACACGGCCAGCGTGGGGACCATCAGGACGTACACCAACCACGTGTACTGGATGTTCCAGAAGACCTCGCGTGTCGCCTGGGTTGGGTCCATGGGCGTCACTGTAACGCCGAGTCGAAGTATCCGGCAATTCCGGTCACCGCTTTCGTCGTCTTAACCTCTTGCTCATGAACGACTTACGGCGAAGGTGGCGGGCGCACCGGATTCGGTGCGGACCGGACGTAAACTACTGATAACAAGGAGCTTACAAGGTCTGAGTATGGTGCTTCTCCGCAGGCTTTTCCGCAGATTCTGCGGACTCCGGGGGCTTCGGGACGGGTGTGACCGCCGCGCGCCGCACTTCCGGGCGCTCTGGCGCTACCGCGGTTGCCTCGGATAGCCGATCTGGCTCAGGGTCTGCTCGATTTCGTCCAGGATCGCCGGGTCGTCGATCGTCGCCGGCACGGTGTAGGGCACGCCATCCGCGATCCGCCGCATCGTGCCTCGGAGGACCTTGCCGGAGCGGGTCTTCGGCAGGCGGTCGACCACCGCCGCGACCTTGAAGGAGGCGACGGGGCCGAGCTGGTCGCGGACGATCTGGACGAGTTCCGGCACGATCTCGGCTTCGCTGCGGGCGGAGCCCGCATAGAGGACGACGAGTCCCAGGGGCACCTGGCCCTTGAGGGAGTCGGCAACCCCGATCACGGCGCACTCGGCGACCTCCGGGTGAGACGCGAGGATCTCCTCCATGCCGCCGGTCGACAGACGATGGCCGGCGACGTTGATCAGGTCGTCGGTGCGGCTCATGATGTAGAGGTAGCCGTCCTGGTCGACGTACCCGGCGTCGCCGGTCTGGTAGTAGCCCTCGAACTCCGAGAGATAGGAGTCGACGTAGCCGTCGTCGTTCTTCCACAGGGTCGGCAGGCAGCCGGGCGGCAGGGGTAGCCGCAGGGCGATGGCGCCCGTCTCGCCGGGCGGCAGTTCACGGCTGCTCCCGTCGTCGTCGTGTTCCAGGATGCGCACGTCGTAGCCGGGGACGACCTTGGTGGGGGAGCCGTGCTTGACCGGAAGCGCCCCCAGGCCGACGCAGTTGGCGGCGATCGGCCAGCCGGTTTCCGTCTGCCACCAGTGATCGATCACCGGCACCTCGAGCTTCTCCTCGGCCCAGCCGACCGTGTCCGGATCGGCGCGCTCGCCGGCGAGGAACAGGGTCCTGAGGCTGCTCAGATCGAAGTTGTCGATCAGTTTGCCCTGGGGATCCTCCCGCTTGATCGCCCTGAACGCGGTCGGTGCGGTGAACAGGGCCGAGACGCCGTGGTCGGCGATCACGCGCCAGAAGGCGCCGGCGTTCGGCGTCCCGACCGGTTTGCCTTCGTAGAGCACCGTGGTGCAGCCATGAATCAGCGGCGCGTAGACGATGTAGGAATGGCCCACGACCCAACCGATGTCCGACGCCGCCCAGTAGACCTCTCCGGGTGCCATGCCATAGACGTGGCGCATGCTCCAGTCGAGTGCGACGAGGTGCCCTCCGTTGTCGCGCACGACACCCTTGGGCACGCCCGTCGTGCCCGACGTGTACAGGATGTACAGGGGATCGGTCGCTTCGACCGGGACGCAGTCGGCCGGCTGCGCGGCGGCGACCGCGTCCAGCCAGTCGTGGTCGCCGGGACCGAGCGCGGCGGCCTGTTGTGGGCGTTGAAGCAGCACCGTGGCGCTCGGCTTGTGTGCCGACATGACGATCGCTTCGTCGAGCAGCGGCTTGTACTCGACGATCCGCGCGATCTCGATGCCGCAGGAGGCCGTCAGCACGACGCGGGGTTTCGCGTCGTCGATCCGGGTGGCGAGCTCCTTCGCCGCGAAACCTCCGAACACCACGGAGTGGACGGCGCCGAGCCGGGCGCAGGCCAGCATCGCGACCGCGGCTTCGGGAATCATCGGCATGTAGACGAGCACCCGGTCGCCACGCCGTACGCCCAGGTTTCTGAGCACGCCGGCCAGCCGCGCCGTCTGCTCCCTAAGATCGGCGTAGGAAAGCGCCGCCACCGTGCCGGTGACCGGGCTGTCGTAGATCAGGGCCGGCTGCTTCCCGCGGCCAGCCTCGACGTGACGGTCGACCGCGTTGTAGCAGGTGTTGACCCTGGCGCCCTCGAACCAGCGGTAGAACGGAGGGTTCGAGTCGTCCAGCACCCGGTCCCAGCGCCTCGCCCACGAGATCGCTTCCGCGGCCTGGGCCCAGAAATCCTCGGGGTCGTCGCGGGCCCGCCGGAGCGTCTGTTCGTAGAGCGTGGTCACGGCCGGCGATGATAGCCGCGTCCGCCCCTTTCGCCGTTCGTCTGCGCGCTACTGCGGAACGCCGGCTTGCGCCAGGTCGGACATGGGCTGCCGGCTCCGGACCTCGTCCCAGATGCCGACGTCGAATCGCCCCAGCGAGTCGGCTGCGCCCCGGAACATGGCGTTCGTGTTGAACTCCATCGCGATCGTGCCGTCCGGGCCCACCGCGATCAGGCCGCCGTCGCCGGGCCTCAGCGTCTCCTGGATCACCTGCCGCGCGGCCTCCTGCAGTGTGAGGCCGCCGTACTCGATTCGCGCCGAAACGTCATAGGCCACCGTGTGGCGGATGAATTCCTCGCCCCGGCCGGTGCAGGAGACAGCGGCGGTGGCGTTGTTCGCGTAGGTGCCGGCTCCGATGACCGGCACGTCGCCGACGCGGCCGATCCGCTTGAGCATCGTGCCACCGGTCGACGTGGCGGCCGCCAGGTTCCCGTAGCGGTCCATTGCCACCGCGCCGACGGTGGCCAGGTGAGAGGCGCCGCCGGGACCGGCAGACGCTCCGGCGTTGCCGGTGTAGTCGCCGGCGGTGCTCGCCGCCGCGTCGCCGCTGCTCTGCCCGCTGGCCCTTCCCGGAGCCCGGAGTTCGCGGAACCGCTGCAACTGCCGGTCCGTGCTGAAGTACGCCTGCGGCTGCCGCCGCACGCCGGCGAGGACGCCGTAGTTGTCGGCCCCAGGGCCTGCCATCAGGACGTGGCGGGTGTCCTCCATGACGCGGCGCGCCAGCCGGACCGGGTTTTGGACGTTCTTCACCCCGGCTACCGCGCCGCAGGCGAGGCTGCGGCCGTCCATGATGGCGGCATCCAGCTCGTGGGTTCCGATGGAAGTGAAGACAGAACCGCGGCCGGCGTTGAAGCGCGGGTCGTCCTCGAGCGCAGCAACGACGTTCTCGACCACCTGAAGGCTCGCCTCGCCGGCTTCCAACTGCTCGGCGCCAAGGGACAGGGCCTCTTGCAGAGCCCCGTAGTAGTCCTCGGCGTCGGTCGTCGCGCGGTCTGCGCTGCCGGCGCCGCCGTGAATCGCCAGGGCCCAGCTCGGTGCCGCTGCCTGCCCGGCTCCCTCGCCGTTCGTCTGATTCAAGTTCTGCTGTTCCTGATCGGTCTGTTCGCCGGTGCCGTCGGGCCCTGTGCATCCCGCGCAGCCGAAGGCCAGAACGGCCAAGGCGAGGGTGCGGAGGGTCGGTCCTGTCTCCTGAAGGACGCTCACGGCGTTCGCGCGCCCCGGTCTCGTGGACTGTCTTGTGCGAGAACCGAACCCGTCAGACACGCTACGAGGCGAGCGCCGGCAGGGTATCACGCGGCTCCGGCCCGCATGCGGCGCGACGGATCAGCCATGGACCGAGGGGCTCTGGGACATAATCCGCCCTCGGTGCGTGACAACAGACCCTTTTCCGAGTACGGGGACGAGCGGGATCCGGAGGCCTTCTGGGCGGCGATCCGTCCGGCTGACGAGCCCCTGCGTCACCGCTGGTTCCTGCCGGTGGTGGTGGCGATCCTCGTCGTCAGCGTGCCCTGGTACCTGCCATCCTCGATCGGCGAACGGCTCGCGCTCGGCCTGCCGGTCTGGACCTGGATCACGATCCTCTGCGGTCTGCTCCTGGCGGTGGTGACGGCGTTCGCGTCGATACGGCTCTGGCGCGACGGTGGCACCGGCGCCCACGGCGAGCAGGGGCAGGATCCGGAGGGGGGTGTCGGCGGGAAGGACGAAACGTGAGCTCCTCCGTTCCCGAAGTGACGTTCGGACCGGGGGCGCTGGCCGTGCTCGGCGGCTACCTGGTCATCATGCTCGGCCTGGGCTTTCTTGGCCGCCTGCACCAGAAGGAGCGCTCGTTGCGCGACTTCTACCTCGGCGGCTCGACCTTCGGCTTCGCGGTCCTGTTCCTGACCCTGTTCGCCACCCAGTACAGCGGCAACACACTGCTCGGTTTTGCCGGCCGTTCCTATGTGCAGGGAACGACCTACATCGTGAGCATCACGTTCATGGTCCTGGTCATCACGGTGTTCATGATCTACGCGCCGCGCCTGTTCCACCTGGCGCGGCGGTTCGGCTACATCACGCCCACCGACTTCGTGTACCACCGGTTCGGGTCCCATCCGCTGCGCATCCTGTGCGTCGTGCTTCTCTGCTGGGGGCTCGCGAACTACGTGCTCGAGCAACTGGTGGCGATGGGGCATGGCGTCGAAGCGATCAGCGGTGGGCGGATGACCTTCATGCAGGGAGTGCTTCTCCTCGTCGGAGTGATGCTGATCTACGAGTCGCTCGGCGGCATGCGGGCGGTGGCCTGGACGGACGCGGTGCAGGGGTCCCTGCTGCTGTGTGGCTGCGCCGTGATCCTCTACACGCTGGTCACTGCCGACGGCGGACTGGCTGCCGCGGCCGACGGGATCCGCGCCACGGCCCCGGAGAAGCTCGAGGCGCCGGACGCCCGCGGTCTTCGGACCTGGGTCAGCACACTCCTCATGCTCGGCCTCGGCGTCGCGCTGTACCCCCACGCGATCCAGCGCATCTTCGCGGCGAAGGGCGAGAAGAGTCTGCGGCGGTCGCTGGCGGCGATGGGTTTCATGCCGCTGGCCACGACCCTGCTCGCCTTCCTCATTGGCTTCATCGCTCTGAGTCGGTTCCCGGGGCTCTCGCAGCTTGAGAGCGACAAGGTCACGATCTACGTCCTTGGCGGTCTGATCGACCGTTCGCCGGTGATGTACTGGCTCATCGTGATGGTGTTCGCTGCGGTGGTGGCGGCGATCATGTCGACCGCGGATTCGGCCCTCCTGTCGATCGGGTCCATGTTCACGAAGGACATCTACAAGAACTACTTCCGCCGCGGGGCGTCGGCGCGCGAGATGCTGATCGTCGGCAAGACGTTTGCCTGGGGCATCATGGCGATTCTGATCCTGATGGCCTGGGTGTCGCTGGAGACGGAGAGTTCGATCTGGGTGCTGATCGAACTGAAGCTCGAGTTCATGGTCCAGCTCTCGCCGGTCTTCATGCTCGGCGTCTACTGGCGACGGATGCCTGCTTCGGCCGTTCTGGCGGGCATTGTGTTGGGTACCCTTCTCACCCTGGTCATCTGGTGCGGCGCCGCCTTCGACGTCTGGGCGACCCGCAGCCCGTGGGGGGTGGGCGCCGGCGTCTGGGGCCTGCTCCTGAACTACGGCGTCTGCGTCGGCTGGACCGTGCTTCGCCCGGCAAAGCTCCCGGCGACCGTCCCGGCGTGAGGAGCTCTCCAGCATGAGTGGGGCGGCGCGCAGGCGCCGGGTTTTCTCCGGCATCCAGCCCTCCGGGGCGCTGCACCTTGGGAACTACCTGGGCGCCG
>JAPOVF010000286.1:1236-2114 GCA_026708285.1 Acidobacteriota bacterium | reverse complement strand
GGAACAACCGTCCATCCTGGAACGTGCAACCGACGGGGCGGCGGTGCGGCGGCACCGCGACTCCGGCCCCGCTGTCGAGCCACACGTCGCCGTTCAGGGCGATGCGGCCGCGGCTTCCCGTCTCGAACCCGAGCAGCGACCTCAGGAGGGTCGTCTTGCCACTCCCCGAAGGACCGAACACCGCGGTAACGCCAGCCGCCGGGATCGCCTGCTCAACCTGGAGATCGAAGCCGCCGAAGGCGACCTGAACGTCGACTTCGAGAGTCGTGCTCTCGCGGTCAGGCGACATGAACCGGCAGCCTCCGGTTGAAGATGTAGACGAACACCAAGACGACGAACGCGAACAGCAGCAGTCCGGCGGCAAGCGTGTGGGCCTCCGCGTACCGGAGCGTCTCCACGTGCTCGTAGATGGCGATCGAAATGACCCGTGTCTTGCCCGGGATGTTCCCGCCGACCATCAGCACGACGCCGAACTCGCCGATCGTGTGGGCGAAGGTCAGCACGGCCGCGGTCAGGAAACCGCGCAGCGACAGCGGCGCGGCAACCGTCAGGAAGGCATCGAGTGGCGACGCGCGGAGCGAAGCGGCGGCTTCCAGAGGACCGCGGCCAAGCGACTCGAACGCGGCCTGGAGCGGCTGCACCATGAACGGCAGCGAGTAGATGACGGAGGCCACTAGGAGCCCGGCGAACGAGAACGTGAGGGTCGTGTCCGTGACCTCGACCCAGAGCCCGCCCAGCCACGACCGGGGGCTCATCAGCAGCAGCAGGTAGAAGCCCAGCACGGTCGGCGGCAGCACCAGCGGCAGCGCGGTCACCGCCTCGATCACCGGCTTCAGCCGCGATCGGGTACCGGACAACCACCAGGCAAGCGGCGTTCC
>JAPOVF010000286.1:0-1206 GCA_026708285.1 Acidobacteriota bacterium | reverse complement strand
CGACGCCGCGAGCTGCAGGCTGAGCCACAGCGGGCCGAGTTCGGGCAGTTCCACAGCGAGCCGTCCTCAGCGAGCGCGGCGATGGCGGCCCTGGCCGTCGACGACGAAGCCGAACGACTCGATCGTCTCCAGAGCCTTCGGACTCTGCAGAAAGAGCCGGAAATCGCGGGCGGCCGGGTTCTTCCCGCCGCGATCGAGCAGAACCGAATCCTGACGAATCGGCGAGTGGAGATTCGGCGGAACCTCCCAGAGACTACCCACACGACCGTTGCGCGGACTGCGTACGGACGAGAGTGCAATGAAGCCCAGTTCCGCGTTGCCGGAGGCGGCCATGGTGAAGCTCTGACCCACGTTCTCTCCCATGACGATCTTGGAGCGGAGACTCTCCCACAGGCCGAGTGCGCGCAGGGCGTCCCGGGCCGCGGCGCCGTAGGGCGCGAGATCCGGATTCGCGATCGCGAGTCGGCGGAACGAGCCCGCGCGCAGCGTCTCTGGTGTGGCCTCGATCGTCGGATCGGAACTCCACAGCACTAATCGACCGATCGCATAGGTCCGCAGGGAGTCCTCGACCGCCAACCCCTGTTCCACCAGCAGCCGCGGACGCTCCTGGTCCGCGGCGAGGAACACGTCGAAGGGCGCGCCGTGGAGGATCTGGGCGTAGAGCTTGCCCGTCGAGCCGACGGTGACCGTTACCCGATGACCGGTCCGCTGCTCGAAATCGGCTGCGAGCGCCTCCACTGCTTCGGCGGCGTTCGCCGCCACCGCGACGGTGACCTCGCCGGCGGAGGCCCCGCTAGCCGCCAGGAGGAGTACCGGCGCGAGCCGAAGAACTCGCCTCAAACGGCGACCGCCTGCGCCGTCCGCCGCGGGTCGCCGCAGGCGACGGCGCCGTCCTCGTCGATCAGGACGCCTTCGAACGAGCCGCAGAGCCAGTTCCAGGGATTGACCACTTCGACGATGGCACCGGCTTCCTGGAGCCGCCCGACCGGATCGCCGGCCAGGTCTGCTTCCACGATCAGGGCGCCCGGCACGCTCATCGACGAGCCGCCGAATCGCGGCTTGTGCACCGAACTCTCCAGGTCGAGGCCGAAGTCGAGCAGGTTGACCGTGTTCTGGACGATGTTCTCGGTCAGGGACACGCTCGGCGACCCTGATGCGAGCACCGGCTTGCCGTCGCGCGTGAACATGTTCGGGCAGATGCGCGCG
>JAPOVF010000065.1:12668-19849 GCA_026708285.1 Acidobacteriota bacterium | reverse complement strand
CAGCCCCGAGAACGTGCACGAGAAGATCCAGGAGTACTTCAACGGCGATGAGTGGAAGGAGCGCCATGAGCACATGCAGCGCTTCCTCCATGAGCGACGCCCCGACATGAAGGCGTTGGAGGATCGCCTGGCGACCCTGAAGGAGCAGCTGGAAGCGTTGGAGCGCCGCCTCGAAGAGAAGGGTCTCGCCGAAGAGAACTAGAGGACCGCGTCCTCCCACTCGGAGAACATCCCTAGCGCCTCAACAACAAGGGGGTCAACGGATAGGGTTGCCTGCGCCCACTTGAGGCTCCCTATGAGATCGGGGTACACGGTTGCCATCATCGGCGGTGGGGCGTCGGGGGTTGCTCTGGCGGCCAGGATCGTCGAGCACCTTCCAGCCGGCCTGAGCACGGCCAACCTGTCCATCGCGCTGTTCGACGCCCGCGGCTGCGACGGCGGCAACGCCTACGCACCCGACGCGCCCAGCAACCTGATGAACACCACCTGCGGTGCGATCGATCGAGTCTTCGGCGGCAGCTTCGGGATTCTCCAATGGGCCGAGGAGAACCCAGCCAAGTGGCAGCCCTACGTCGAGCGAGCGGACCTCGAGGCCGGCGCCTACATCCCCAGGCCGGTGGTGGGTCTGTACCTGTCGGACCTCCTCGACCATGCCCGGCGACAGGCCGCCGATCGCGGGTTCTGCCTCGACCTGATCGTCGACGAGGTCATCGATATCTCGCCTCCCGGCGATCCCGACGCCGACTACGTCGTACACAGCCGCGCCGGCGGCGACTGCAAGGCCCGCTACGTCTACCTCGCGGTCGGGCACCTGGAACGATGCCGCACAGAGGACTACCAGCATCAAGCCCGCTACCGCCACAATCCCTACCCGATTACCGGCCTCGTCGACGAGATTCCGAAGCAGGCATCCGTCGGCGTGATCGGAACCCGGCTCACCGCGATCGACGTGGCGCTCGGCCTCGCCGCTGCGGGGCATTCGGGGAGCATCCATTGCGTCTCGAGACGAGGACGCCTGCCGGCCGTACGGGCTGACCGGGGCAAGTACCGCTTCAAGGAACTCGAACGCGAGGATCTGCGGCGGCGACTTCTGCGCGAGACGCGGTCGAAACTCCGTCTCTCCGACATCGCCGCGATGCTCGGCAGGGAGATCGAGCACGCCGAGGGGCGCCACCTGTCTCTTGGCGAGATCGTCGACGAGGATCGGTCGCCGATCGACTACTACGAGCGGGAAATCGCCCTGGCGGCCGGTAAGGCCAGACCCTGGCAGGCAGTGCTGTACGCGACGAACCGCAACATCGACCTTCTATGGCATCACCTCCACGAAGACGACAGGCAGCTCCTGATGTCCGAGTGGCTGAACGACTGGCTGACCTATCGCGCGTCCATACCACGAGAAAACGCGGAGAGAGTGCTGGCGATGATGAAGTCCGGTCAACTGACGGTCCAGGGCGGGGCCCGGAAGTTCGAGTACGACTCCGAGGCCGGTTCGTTCCGCATCCAGCTGGCCTCCGGCGGCCCCCTGCAAGTGGAGTACCTGGTGTCCGCCACCGGCTTCGCCAACCGTATCGAGCAGGCGGACAGCCGGCTGATGAAGAACCTGCTGTCCAGGGGACTCGTCGTGCCCCATCGGTACGGCGGCGTCGACTGCGTCTTCGAAACGGGACAGGTTCGCGCGCGTGCCGGCGCGGCGGTGGGTGAATCGCGGATCTTCGCCTTGGGACCGCTCACCAGCGGCGTGTACTTCTTCACGACCGCTCTCGAGATCATCGCCAGGCAAGCGGCCCAGCGGACACACGACCTGGCCTTCATGCTGGGCGTGGAGTGGCTCGATCAGCCCGAAACCGAGGCGTGGGTCGATGACTTCCAGGCCGGCCGCGCCGGGCACGCCGAAGGTCCCGGTCTACGCCATGGCGAAGGTCCGGACCTCCTCGGACATCTGCTGTCGAGCGATCAGACGGAGTTCATCGACTTCGAACAACTCCGGCTTCTGAACGATCAGATCCGGGACGAGGACTTCGAGACGGCGGACGACCGCGCCCCGTCCGCTCCCTGACGATCGGGCTCCGGCGCCGCGGCGGATGCCTCGCTATTGCTAGCGGAGCTCCGGCAACCGGTACCCCGCGGCGCCGAGGTCGGCGCGCACGGTCTTCTTGTCCATCTTCCCGGTGGACGTGAGCGGAATCGAATCGACGACCAGGACATCATCCGGCAGTTGCCACTTCGCAAATCGTCTGGCGCAGTGCGTGAGCACCCGCTCCCGGTTGACGCTCGCGCCTTCGTCGAGAACGATGAGCGCGACCGGACGTTGCTCCCAGCGGGGATGCGGCTGTGCGACCACGCATGCCTGGGCGACGCCATCGAGCGAAAGGATGTGGTTCTCCAGGTCAACCGAGGAGATCCACTCGCCGCCGCTCCTCACGAGATCCTTCGAGCGATCCGAAATGACCAGGCACTCCCGGCGGTCGATGCAGCCCACATCGCCGGTGATGAGCCAGTCGTCATGGAACTGCTCCGGCCGCGGGCTCCGGTAGTACTCCGAGCACACCCAGGGTCCCCGGACCAGAACGTCGCCGGTCGCGCGGCCGTCGTGCGGCAGGCGATTGAAGTCCGGGTCGAAGATCTCCACCTCCACGCCGGGCAACGCCTGGCCGGCCTTCGCCACCTCCGCAAGGTACGCCTCAGGCGCCGCGGCCACGCGCCGCCCGCCGTCGGGACGCGCGACACGACGGGAAAACGTGACCAGCGGGCTCGTCTCCGTCATGCCCCACTCCTGGATCATCTCGACGCCCAGGGCCTCCCAGTACCAGCGAGCCAGGGCCGCCGGCACGGCGGAGCCGCCGCTGACGATGCGCTCCAGCCTCGACAGATCGAACGCACCGGGCCGGTCCACACAGACTGCGCGGACGTCCTGCCATACGGTGGGCACGCCCGCGGCCAGAGTGACGCCCTCCTCGGCGATCAGTCGGACGAGCCGCTCGGGGCGCGTGAAGCGATGCGGCATGACCTGCTTGCACCCAAGTGTCAGCGCGGCCCAGGGAAGGCCCCAGCCCATGACGTGGAACATGGGCACGACGCCGCAAACGGTGTCGGTTGCGGAGAGGCTCATGGCGTCCGTCATGCACATCGCCATGGTGTGCAGGTACTGCGAGCGGTGCTCGTACTGCACGCCCTTGGGATGTCCGGTCGTGCCGCTCGTGTAGCAGAGGCCGAGCGGCGCGGTTTCGTCGACTTTCGGCCACTCGAAGCGCCCGGACCACGGGGCGATGAAGTCCTCGTAGTCGACGGCGTCCGGGAGCGACGTCGACCAACGCTCGCCGCCTTCCTCGACCGCGACCACGACCTTTTCGACCGTGGGCAGGCGGTCCGCCAGCGGTTCGAGCCGCACGAGCAGGTCGGCGTCCGAAACGATCAGCCGAGGCTCGGCATGGTTGACGATGTAGGCGATGTCCCTGCCGTGCAGACGGACGTTCAGGTTGAGCAGAACGGCGCCCATTCCCGCGAGTGCGCAGTAAACCTCAAGGTGGCGCGACCCGTTCCACATGAAGACGCCGACCCTGTCGCCGACGCCGACGCCGGCATCCCGGAGGGCGTGAGCGAGTCGGTGCGCCCGAAGCAGGGTCTCGCGCAAGTCCTGGCGTCGCGTGCCGTTGACTGTTGCCGTGACGATCTCGGCGTCCGGCGCGAGACGGGCCCCACGCTCGATCAGCCGCGACATCAGCAGCGGAGTGCGTTGCATCCGTTCCGCCGACCCACCGCCGCTACAGGACCGCGTCCTCCCACTCGGAGAGCATCGTCAGCAGCCTCCGCATCATCTCGTCCACCTGGCCGGAGTTGATCGAGAGAGGCGGCGCGACCCAGATCGGCAGGCCCCGGGCCATCGCGGGATGGCGGGCGGCGCCGTAGAGCGAGCTGTACATCGCCAGACCGTTCTTCAGCGCCAGGGACTGGAAGAGCGTCTGCGCATCGACGCTCTTGTCGAAGAACGCCATCGTCTCCTTGTCGGCGACGAGTTCGATCGCCATCATCAGACCCCAGCCCCGCACGTCGGCGACGGTCGGATGGGAGAGCAGTTCGTCGCGGTAGGAGAAGAGCCGCGGGCTCTGCTCGTTGCAGTTCTCGATCAGCTTCTCGTCCCGGATGATGTTGATCGCCTCGCAGGCCGCCGCGCAGCCCAGAGGGTGACCGCCGAACGTGAAGCCATGCACGAAGGAGTAGCCCTTCTCGAAGGGCTCGTTGAGCCTGCGAGACACCGACACCGCGCCGAACGGCACGTAGCAGCTCGTGATGCCCTTGGCCATCGTGATGATGTCGGGATCGACGCTGAAGTGGTCCATGGCGAACCACTTCCCGGTGCGGCCGAATCCGGTGACGACCTCGTCGGCGATGATCAACACCTCGTGGCGATCGCAGATCTCCCGGATCGTGCGCCAGTAGCTGTCCGGTGGCACGCAGGCGTAGTCCGCGCCGCAGCCGTGGGGTGTCGCCAGGAAGGCGGCCACGGTCTTCGGGCCGGCGTAGTGAATCGCGGTCTCCAGCGCATGGGCGCACTGAACGCCCCACTCTTCGCGGCTCGTTCCCTCCGGCCGATCGAAGTCCGAGTACTGCCGGATGCCCGGCCACCTCGGCAACATCGGCTCGAACCGCGACTGGCTGGCGGGGTTGTGCGACACGCCCAGCGTGGCCAGCGTCATGCCGTGGTACGAGTCCCGGTGGCTGACGATCTTGTACTTCGTCGGATTGCCAAGCGCGATCTGCGCCTGGCGGGCCAGCTTGATCGCGGTCTCGACGGCCTCGGAACCGCCCGAAACGAGGTAGGTGTGGTCGAGGTCGGCCGGCGTGATCTCGGCGAGCAGCCGGCAGAACTCGGCCCGTTTCGGGCTGGCGAGAGAGGGATGGGTGTAGGCGTAATCCTCAAGCTGGGCGGCAATCGCGCGCTTCATCCTCGGGTGGTTGTGCGGCAGATTGACCGCCATCGGCCCACCCGAGGCGTCGAAGTAGCGGTTGCCTTCGCGGTCGTAGATGAACACGCCTTCGGCGCGCTCGATCTCCACGTCCATCGGGTGGTACGAGAAGACATGGCGCCAGTCGCCTTCCGGGCGGAGAGGCCGAGACATCGGCTGCGTTTCTGGCACGGTTGCGGGCGCGGTTGCCATCGATGCTGCTCCTGTTCGGGGTAGAGACGAGGGCATCGTAGCAAGCTGCTACCGTTTGCCGTCGCCGCCGTTACGGCGGCCGGAGGTGAATCGTGCCGCAACCCACAGGCCGCGAACGGATGGAACGGATCGTGGCGCTCGCCAAGCGCCGCGGGTTCGTGTTCCCAGCCTCGGAAATCTACGGCGGCATCAACGGCTTCTGGGACTACGGGCCGCTCGGCGTCCAGCTGAAGAACAACCTGCGCGACGCCTGGTGGCACGACATGGTCGAGTGCCCGCCGCTCGGTCCGGACGGCACGCCGCTCTCGATCGTCGGCATCGACTCGTCGATCATCCAGAACCCCCGCGCCTGGGAGGCGAGCGGTCACGTCGGCGGCTTCTCCGACCCGATGGTCGACTGCCGCGAGACGAAGGCGCGCTTCCGGGCGGACCACCTGCACGTGCTGCGGCCGAAGCGCGAGCTGGAGGCGCCAGCGTACTTCGCCTACCAGGAGGGCGAACCGGAACTTGCCCTCAGGACTGCCCGCAAAGCGATGCGCGGCCGGCCCAGGCAGGACGACTTCGAATCGATGCCGCTGGCCGAACTCGACGACGCCGAGCGGGGCCACGTCTGGGCCCCCGGCGCCTCGGAGCCGGGCACGCTGACCGAGGCCCGGGACTTCGACCTGATGTTCAAGACCTTCGTCGGCGCCGCCTCCGGCGAAGAGAACACGGCCTACCTGCGGCCCGAGACGGCTCAGGGCATCTTCCTGAACTACCGCGGCGTGCTCGACACCTCACGAGTGCGGTTGCCGTTCGGCATCGCCCAGATTGGCAAGGCCTTCCGCAACGAGGTCACCCCAAGGAACTACACCTTCCGTACGCGCGAGTTCGAACAGATGGAGATGGAGTTCTTCTGCCATCCGTCCGAAGCCGGGCTCTGGTTCGAGTACTGGACGAAACAGCGGATGGAGTGGTGGAGCCATCTCGGTCTGGCCGGCGACCGGCTGCGCCTGCGCCGCCACGAGGCGTCCGAACTCGCCCACTACGCCCAGACCGGCGAGGGCACCTTCGACGTCGAGTACCGGTACCCGTTCACCGAGCCGGACTATGGCGAACTCGAGGGCATCGCCCACCGCGGCAGCTTCGACCTCGAGCAGCACCAGCAGTGGAGCGGCGTCAAGCACGAGACCTTCGACCAGCAGACGCGGGAGCGCTTCGTGCCGCACGTGATCGAACCCGCCGCCGGCCTGACCCGTGGCGTGCTCGCTCTGCTCTGCGAGGCATACACCGTCGACGAGAGCCGGCCGTCGTCCGAGATCATGCGCTTCCCGCATCGCCTGGCGCCAATTCACGCCGGCGTCTTCCCGCTGGTCAACAAGGGTGGAATGCCCGAGGTCGCGGAGTCGCTCTACCTCGAACTCCGCCGCTACTACCGCATTCAGTACGACGCCAAGCAGTCGATCGGCAAGCGCTACGCCCGAATGGACGAGGCCGGCACTCCCTACTGCTTCACCGTCGACGGCCAGACGCTGGACGACCAGACGGTCACCGTCCGCGACCGCGACACCGGTGCCCAGGAGCGGATCGCAGTCGATGCCGTATCGCGCTACTTGCACGACCGGCCCTAAGCCGTACGGCCGACGCCTCCTTGGCGGGCACTCCCATGCAGGCCCTGCCGCGCTAACGCCGGGTGCGCCATCCTGGCGCGCCGCGCCGCCGCGATCCGTCCACGTTGGCGTGCACGGCGCGGCGGCTCTACGGTTCGATGGAAGCGGAGCGGAGGAGGTCCGTTGGAAGGATCCTGGAAGGCTCGCCCGGAGTCACCGAACGAGTTGGAAGATCCGAGCAGGAGGCTGAACCGGCAAGTAGTGGCTAGGCGAACGGCTGGAACAAGCGTCGTTTGCACGCGGCCTCGCCGCCGGTCGGCTCTCGGGTTACTAGGCAGGAACGGTTGGTGAGGGACCTCCTCCGGTGTGTTCCACATCACTCGGGACGACGCTTGCAGTCCCGATGCACACCAGGATGAAGCAAGCCTCGTGCCAA
>JAPOVF010000065.1:0-12408 GCA_026708285.1 Acidobacteriota bacterium | reverse complement strand
ACACCGCTCAAGCCCGCGCCAACCAGCAGGAAGACCGCGTACGCAACCGGAAAGACCGGCGCCCAGAGGACGATCAGGCTACCCAGAATCCAGGCGCCGAGCCCGAGCACGAAGACGGCGCGAAAGCCCGACCGGTCGCCCAGCAGGCCCCACATCAGGGCGCATACCGACTGCGCTGCCACGAAGACGACCGTCAAACCGGCCAGACGCACTCCGGTAACCCCGAACCGCTCGCTGACCAGCACGATGTAGAAGGGCAGGGCGCCCCGGGCAGCACTGGTGAGCAGGCGCGCCTCCAGGAAGCCCGCGTAGTGGCGGTCCGAGCGGATGAGATCCGGCAGCTTGCCCAACCTCGCCCGCAGGCTGAGCCCCGGCGCGTGGACGTCGAGGGCGGCGGGTTCGCGAATGAGTCCCATGAAGGCGAGCCCGACCGACGCCATCAGCGCCGCGCCGAGGAAGGTCAGACCGTAACCCCGCGGAAAGCCGTACCGGTCCAGCACCCATCCCGCGACGATCGAAAGGAGGATCACCGAGATGCCGGCGCTCAGGTTGCGCGTCCCCTGCAACCGTCCCCTCCGGGTGACGGGCACGGACTTCGCGAACAGCAGGTTGAAGACGACCATCTGCATGCCGCTCGAAAGACCCCACATCACCAGCACCGGCCAGACCAGGAACACCGCGACATCGACCGGCGCGAACAGCGCCAGCAGGGCCAGGACCAGAACCTGCAGCCGCATCACGCCCCCGAACAGGACCGCGGCCCACTTCACGTGGCTGCGGTGCTCGGCGAGGGCCGCGCTCAGCAGCGGCGACACGAACATCCCCAGGCTCTGGCACGCCGAAGCAGCCCCAACAGCCAAGGGGGCGCCCGTCAACAGGAGGATGTACGTCGGCAGGAAGGTCGGCGCCTGGAGCAGGCGAAACCCCGTCATGCCGAGCAGGCCGTGGGCAAGCAGGGCGGCGTAGTTGCGCCGCCGGTCGAGGCGGCTGTGACCTCGGTCGGCGGAGGACATGCTTGGCCGGACGAAGGTAGCAGAATGGGTCGGAGGAGAGCCTTGCTAGTAAGGTTTCCCAACATGGCCGCAAGCGAACATCCGGGCACGAACGGCATCTACGAGACCTTCCACCGCATCGTGCGCTGCATTCCCGAAGGGCGCGTCGCCACGTACGGCCAGATCGCCGCTCTCGCCGACCGTCCCCGCCACGCCCGCCAGGTGGGCTACGCCCTTGCGCGACTCGGCGACGACAGCGTGCCCTGGCACCGCGTGGTCAACGCCGGCGGCGAGGTCAGCCAGCGTGGTCTCGACCCGCTGGAAAGCGTGGACCGGCAGCGCTTTCTGCTCGAAGAGGAGGGCGTCCTGTTCGACCGCCGCGGCCGTATCGACCTGGACCGCTTCGGATGGGCGCCGTGACCATCCGGCGGGGCGCACGCCTCCCGGCGCTTCTCGCTTCGGTCGCGATCGTCGCCCTCCTCGGCTGCGGCACTCCCCCGGAGGAGCCGAAGCAGACCGTAGCGCCGGCGCCGGCACCTTCGACCCCGTCCGAACCGCCGCCGGATGGGATGGTCCGGGTGCCCGCGGGTTCCGTGCCCCGCCCGGGCGGCCCACTCCAGGTTGCCGCCTTCGATCTCGACGTGTACGAAGTGACGAACCGCGACTTCGAGGCCTTCGCCGAGGCGACCGGGTTCGTGACCGAGGCCGAGAACTGGGGCTGGTCCCTCGTCTTCCACCCACAGGCCACCCCGAACCCGGAATCGGAGCAGCGGGTGCAAGGCACGCCCTGGTGGCTGGCCGTCGATGGCGCCTACTGGCGCCAGCCACGCGGACCCGGCTCTCCCGCGGACGCCGACCTTCCGGTCGTCCATGTGAGCTGGGGAGACGCAAGGGCCTACTGTGAGTGGCGTGACAAGCGACTGCCCACGGAAGCTGAATGGGACCTCGCCGCGGGGGGCGGCAACGACGGCGAGGGCCGCGCTCACTACCCGTGGGGCGACGAGCCGGCACCCGAAGGCCGCTGGGTGGCCAACGTCTGGCAGGGCGACTTCCCCATCCAGGACGACGCGGCCGACGGCCACACCTACCTGGCGCCGGTCGGTTCCTATCCCCCGAACGCGCTGGGCCTTTTCGACCTCGGCGGCAACGTCTGGGAGTGGTGCGACGACTGGTACCGGCCCGGCGGCGCCGGCGGCGAGAAGGTC
Source organism: Acidobacteriota bacterium (assembly GCA_026708285.1). Lineage (GTDB taxonomy): Bacteria > Acidobacteriota > Thermoanaerobaculia > Multivoradales > Multivoraceae > Multivorans. The sequence continues at coordinate 10,211 of JAPOVF010000065.1, read as the reverse complement.
CTGAAGGGCGGTTCCTGGCTCTGCGCCGCGAGCTACTGCGAGGGCTACCGGAACGCGAACCGCAACCACTCGGCTCCCGACTCAGGCCTCGACAACACCGGCTTCCGCTGCGCCCGTAGCGTGCAGTAGCCGCGGGTCTGTCATCCGGGCGCTCGATGACGAGCGCACGGACTGGTTCACGGGTGGCGCGGATCGCGCCACCCGGGTTCTGACCCGCGGAAAAACGCGCCGCGAAGCGGCGACGATCAGCCCACGAGTGCGCCCCAGGAGGGGACTTTCGCGGATTCCTGAAACTTCCAATAGTTCAGGCACGTTTCGAAAAGAAAAATGTACACGACCGGTTTTTCTTGTGCTACGGTACTCCACTCTAATCCTTTCGTAGCGAACGGGCCGACGCCTCCTCGCCGCGATTCCGCTGATCGAGTGCCCCGCAGAGCGGGCCACGGCCACGAAACGGAGAACCGGAATGACCAAGGTCGAAACAGGCATCGCATCCATCGGTCTACACCTGCCACCTCTCGCCATGCCGGTCGAGGAACTCGCCTCGCTGCGCGGCGTGGATCCGAACAAGTACCTCATCGGCCTGGGCTGCTCGGAGATCTCCCTCTGCCCGCCCGAGTTCGGCATCGTCGACCTCGCCTCCGAGGCCGCCCGGCGTGCTCTTTCGCGCTGGGACGGCGATCTTGACGACATCGGCATGATCGCCGTCGGCACGGAGACCGCGGTCGACATGAGCCGGCCTCTCTCCGCCTTCGTCGCGGACGAACTCGGTCTGGCCGGCCACATCCGGTCCTACGAAGTGAAGCACGCCTGCTACGGCGGAACCCTGGCGCTGCGCCAGGCCTGCGAGTGGCGCATGTCGGGCGCGGCCCGGGACAAGGCGGCCCTGGTGGTCGCCGCCGACATCGCGCTCTACGAACAGGGGGATCCGGGCGAACCGACCCAGGGCGCCGGAGCCGTCGCCTTCGTGGTCGACCGCCCCGAGATCGCCCAGGTGGGTCTCGACTGCCACGCGTGGAGCGAGCCGGCCTTCGACTTCTACCGCCCGGTGGGCGAGTCCTACCCGCGGGTCGACGGCAAGCTGAGCCTCGAGTGCTACAAGAAGGCGGCGGTGGAGTGCTTCAACGCCCTCGCCGACGGCCGGAACCCGGCCGAGGTGATGGAACGGTTCTCGGCGATCTGCTTCCATGTACCCTTCCCCAAGATGGTCAAGAAGGCATTCCACCTGGTCGGCGAGGTGGCGGGCTGGTCCGCCGAGCGGATCCAGCAGATCTACAACGACAAGGTCGAGCCGGCGATGCACTGGAACAGGCTCTCCGGCAACTCGTACACCGCCTCGCTCTGGATCGCGGTCGCGAACGCCCTCCAGGGCCTGAAGGCCGGCGAACAGGTGGCCGCCTTCTCGTACGGCTCCGGCTTCGGTTCCGAGATCCTCTCCCTGATCGCAGGCCCACGCGCCAAGGACGCCGAATGGGCGCAGGACATCGAACGCGACGTTTCCAGTCGCGGACGGGTGGACGCCAGCGGCTACAACCTCCTGCGCGCAAAGGTTCGTACGGCGGCCGCGTAAAGTCGACCCGCGGCCGTCGTCCGGATGGTCGCGGGCTACGGTTCCCTGGACACCGTAGCCCGCGCCATCCGCTTTAGCTGCTCGGCGTACTCGTCGAGCACCTGAGCAGCTATGCCAATCTGCATCTGGGCCTCATCCCAGTCGCCCTGCTCGATCGCCTCCCGAACACCCGGCAGCGTCTTCACGCCGTAGCCGGTGTAGAGACCGGGCGAATACAGGTGATGCCGGAACCAGGGACGGCCCGGCAGGCCGTGGTCCCTCGTCAACAGCCGCTCGCTGCCGACGATGAGTTCGTCGAGCTGCACCTGGACGGCCTCGTCGCCGCCCCCGGCCGCCGCGATCAGCGACAGGTCGGCGTCTCTGGCGCTGCGCGCGAGCCGATCGTGCGCGTTCCGAAGCGGCGCGAAGTTCAGGTAGGGCGCCGGCTCCTGCGCTTCCGGCTCGACGAAGGGCCGGGTCGGATCCGCCGCCAGCCGGAACGCGCCGCTCCGCGCCAGTTCTGCTTCCCGTTCCAGGCGGCTGCGCTCGTTCGCGGCAAGCTCGACGACTTCGTCGACGTAGCGGCCCACGGTCGCGGCGGTCGCGCCGAACTCGAACGGCAAGACGTCGGCATTCGCCAGCCGCAGGACGAGACGCAGACCCGTGCGGGCCATCGCGACGCCATAGACGCCGCCCGGATCGACGAACTGCCGGTAGAAGTCGAACGTGTCGAAGGCAGTGTGGTACTCGCCGCCGGACGACTCCCCGCCGTAGCTCACGTTCAGGGAAGACACCCCGAGGTGCTGGAGGAACGGGGAGTAGTCGGAACCCGAGCCCAGCGCGGAGATGCGCAGCCGGTCCGAGGCCTGGAGCCGCTCGTAGACGGCGGCACCGCCGTGCACCTTCCGCGACGCTCGCAGCCGTTCGCCGACGCTGACGCCGGTCTGCGGGTCCTCGACCTCGCCCGCGACCTGGTTGACCAGCGTCTCCAGGGCGTGCGACCCGCCGGCGCGCAGGAAGCCGCGGCTGTTCGAATCCGAGTTGATGTAGACCGCCGCGTGCTCGCGCAGAGCGCCGGCGTGGTGTTCCGCCCACTCCGTGGAGCCGAGCAGGCCCGGTTCCTCGGCATCCCAGGCGGCGTACACGATCGTGCGACGGGGACGGTGACCTTCGCTGGCCAGCCGGCCAACCGCCCGCGCCTCCGCCAGCAGGGCGACGAGGCCGCTGATCGGATCGCGGCCGCCGATCACCCATGCATCGTGGTGGTTCCCCCGCAGGATCCACTGGTCCGCTCGCTCTGAGCCGGCCAGGCGCGCGATCACGTTGTGGGCCGGCACGAGATCCCAGTCGAACTCGAGCTGCAGGCGGACACGGGCGGGCCCGGGGCCGATCCGATAGGTGATCGGCAGGCCGCCCCGCCAGTCCTCGGGCGCCACCTCGCCGCCAAGCGCCTCGAGAAGCGGCTGCGTGTCGCGCCAGGCGATCGGCAGGACCGGTATCCGCATCAGCGTCTCCGCTTCGCTGCGGTCGAGTCTCTCCGCTGCTTCGACGGCGCCCCGCATCGGCGTCAACGGATCCCCCGGGCGCACGGGCAGATCGAGCACCGAACCTCGCTGCACGGCGCTCGCGTGCTTGAACGAACCCTCCGGGTAGGCGGCGCCCTGGCTGTAGCCGTCGTCGCCCGGATCGTTGAAGATCAGGCAGCCCACCGCTCCGTGCTCGAAGGCGACCTTCGGCTTGATGCCGCGCCACGAACCGCCGTAGCGGGCGATCACGATCTTCCCGGCGACATCGATGCCGAGCCGTTCCAGCACCTCGTAGTCCGCGGGAATGCCGCGGTTCACGTAGACGAGTTCGGCGGTCACGTCGCCGTCGGCCGAGAACGCGTTGAAGGGAGGCAGCCCCTCGGCGACCGCGAGCTGCGCCGTGGCGTCGTCGGCCGCGGGCTCCTCGACCAGGGACGCCTCGAAACGGGTCGGCTCCAGGAGGGTCAGCTTCCGCAGCCGCGGTGTCGGAAACAGGACGTGGAACGTCTCGATCCCGGCTTCGAAGCCCCACTCCCGAAACCGCTCGACCATCCAGCGGGCGTTCGCCTCCGTCTGCGGCGCCCCGGCGTGGTGGGGCCGCGGCGTCATCAGCCGGTTCCACGAAATCAGGTCCTCGGCCACGATCCAGCCGTCCGCCCGCGTCTCGATGGCGCGCTGGTCGGCCGCGCGGTCGGGATGAAAGCCGATCAGTTCCTGGGCGGCGGTCGGCGCGGCCGCCACGGTGAGCGCCAGGGCCAGCAGACGTTTCATCTCACGCCTCCCGTTCCGCCGCCGCCAGCACCGTGTTCCGCAGCAGCATCGCCACGGTGGTCGGACCCACCCCCCCGAGCCGGGGCGTGATCCAGCTCGCGACCTCGCCGACGGATTCGTCGACGTCGGGCAGGAGCTTCCTGCCCTCCCAACTGATGCCGCCGCTGACCACGACCGCGCCCGGCTTGATCATCTCCGGCACAACGAACCGGGGCACACCGAGAGCGGCGACCACGATATCGGCGCGGCGCGTGAACGGCTTGACGTCCCTCGCACCCGTGTGCACGACCGTGACGACGGCGTTGGCGCCCGGCTGCTTCAGGGTCAGCAGCAGGGACAGCGGCCGGCCCAGGGTCGGGCCGCGCCCGAGGACGACGACCTCGCGACCGCCGATCTCGATCCCGTAGTGCTGGAGCATCGCCTGGATGCCCGCCGGTGTGCATGGCACCGGTCCCCGCTCCTGCAGCACGAGCTTGCCCAGGTTCACCGGGTGCAGACCGTCGGCGTCCTTCTTCGGGTCCATGCGCGCCAAGGCCTCGTTGAAGTCGAAGCCGGCCGGCACCGGATGCTGGATGATGTACGCGTCGACTTCGGGGTCCCCGTTGAAGCGGTCGACGGCGGCGAGCAACGCCTCCTGGCCGCCGTCCGCCGGCACCTGTTCGTGGAACGAGGCGACGCCGACCTCCTCGCAGGCCTCGTGCTTCTTTCGCACGTAGCCCGCGGATGCCGCGTCGTCGCCGACCAGAATCGTTCCCAGACCCGGCTTGACGCCTGCCGAAGCGAACTCCTCGACCCGCTTCGCGACATCCTGCAGCACGGCCTCGGCGACCGGCCCGCCAGCAAGTAGTTGCGCCGTCATTCGTCGATCTCCCCCGCGGTGTTCGCCGCGCGTTCCGATGTGTGGTCGTGATGGTGGTCATGAGGATGATCGTGCCCGTGGGGACGCCGCGCGAGCCGGCGGACGAGACGGTCCATCTCCTGCTGGTCCACCAACCCCGCAATCGCCAGCGAATCCTCGAAGGCCTCCCGCCAGCGCTGCCAATAGTCCCAGGTCTCGTCGCGGCCTCTCGCTTCCCAATCGGCGATGTGCGCGATCAGGCGGCCGCGGAACGTCTCCCAGTCGAGTTGCCCGCCTTCCACCAGCGCCATCGTCAGGCCGAACAGGCGGCTCTCCCAGGGCGCACCGAAGGCCAGCTCCCCGTTCTCCCGCGGAGGCGCGGCGGCACCGTCCTCATCCAGGCGGACCGGCAGGCTCATGCCGGTCAACTACAGGCGCTCGACGCCGATCATCGAGTCGCGGGTGACGAGGGCGGTCAGTTGCTCCACGCCCAGGTCGTCCGCGCCCTGCGGCCGCCGCGGCAGGACCATGTAGCGCACCTCGGCGCTCGAGTCCCAGACCCTCACCTCGACCTCGGGCGGCAGCTCGAGGCCCAGCTCCGCCAGCAACCGCCGCGGTTCGCGCACCGCGCGCGCCCGGTAGGCGGGCGACTTGTACCAGGCCGGCGGCAGCCCGAGCACCGCCCACGGGTAGCACGAACAGAGCGTGCAGACGATCAGGTTGTGGACGGACTCCGTGTTCTCCTTGACCACCAGACGGGCGACGTGGGCGTCCGTGTTGTCGCCGAAACCCAGTTCCCTGATGGCGGGCATCCCGTCCTCAAGCAGCCGCGCCCTGAACGCAGGATCGGTCCAGGCCTGGGCCACGACCCGCGCGCCCCGAAGCGGTCCAATGTCCTGCTCGTAGCGTTCGACCAGGGCGTCGACCGCGGCGGACCGGACGAGCCCCTTCTTCACCAGCAGCGCCTCGAGCGCCTCCGTGCGGAGCTCGGGACCAGCGTCCTCGATCGTCATGACATCGCCTCCAGGTACGGCTCGAACAGGTCGATGTAGACCGTGGTCACCGCCTCCGCCTCCTCGCCCCAGAGCTCCCGGCTGTCGAAGCCGACCGTGTACAGGTACTCCGGCGACTCGCCGCGACCGTCCGCGTTCGTGTCCGGATAGACGCACGCCGGGTGGACCTCGGTGATCGCCCCGCGACGGCCGCGGGCGTAGCCGGGCAGCCGCGTATGCCCCTCCGGATGGCGGTTCCACGTGCGCACCGCGTCGCCGACCGCGAACCGGGCCTCGCGATCGACCTCGCGGGCCACCGAGCCCAGATGCTCCGGCCGCTCCGGCAGGCTGTCGCCGCCCAGGCGCTCCCGCGCCAGCGTCTCCAGCGCGTAGAGCCAGCGTCCGTAGTAGCCGTCGGCGAGGTAGCGGTCCGGCGGCATCCGCTCGATCGCATGGCGGAAGGCGTCGAGGTTCGCCAGCCCGGCGGCCATGGCATAGCCTGCCAGGGCGCAGACCCGGCCCTGCCAGGCCTCCGGGAACAGGGCCTCGTCCGGACGGTGATCCACGGCGCCGAAACCGTGCATGCCGCCCATGTCGTGGATTCCGTTCATGTTCCTGAGGCGGGCGCGAGTCTACTAGGGCTATTCTCAAGCCATGGACACCGCCGATTCGCGGCCGACCGCGGGCGCCCGTCTGGCGCACGCAGACGACTATCCCTTCCTGGGCCAGGGCAGGGCGCCGCTCGAGGTGGCGGCCGCCGAGGGCTGCTACATGATCACGCCCAACGGCCGCCGGATCCTCGACGCCGCCGGCGGCGCGATCGTCTCGAACATCGGGCACGGGCGGCGAGAGGTGGCGGAGGCCTACGCACAGGCCGCGGCGCAGACCGACTACATCGTGCCCCCCTTCGCCACCCCGGCGCGCACGGAACTGGTCCACCGCATGCGGACCCGCTGGCTGCCAGGCGACATCAACCGGGTCCTGTTCGCGAGCGGCGGTTCCGAGGCGATGGATTTAAGCGTCCGGTTCGCCCGCCAGCACCACCTGTCGGCGGGGCGTCCCGAGCGCTGGCGGGTGTTCGGGCGTCAGCTCTCCTACCACGGCGCCACGATGGCGACGCTGGCGGTCGGCGGACACAAGGGGCGTCGGGCAGGCTTCGAACCCTGGCTGGTCGACGAGCAGACCGACCAGCCGCGACCACCCGCCCACTACTGCATGCGCTGTCCCCTGGGGAAAACGTTTCCTGGCTGCGACATCGCCTGTGCCGACGAAGTGGAGCGCGTGTTCGAGGAGATCGGCCCGGACGAGATCGCGGCCTTCGTCGTGGAACCGATCGTCGGCTCGAACGCCGGCGCGCTTGTGCCTCCGGGCGACTACCTGGAGAGGGTCGCCCGGATCTGCAGGCGGCACGGCATCCTCCTGATCGCCGACGAGGTGATGACCGGCTACGGCCGGACCGGACGCAAGTTCGGCGTGGACCACTGGGACGTCGTGCCCGACATCCTGGTCGGCGGCAAGGGGCTGACCGGCGGCTACGCGCCCCTGGTCGCGATCTGCGCCCGCGACGAGGTCACCGCGCCCATCGCGGAAGCGGGGGACTCCGTCATGTTCTTCACCTACGGCGCCCACTCGCCCGCCTGCGCCGCGGCCACCGAGGTCCTGCGCATCCTCGAGGACGAGCAACTCGTCGAACGCGCCGCCACCGTCGGCGCGGTGCTCGGCGAGCGCCTGCGAGAGACCTTCGCCGACCATCCCCACGTCGCCGAGGTCCGCGGCCGCGGCCTGCTCTACGGCATCGAGATCGTCCAGGACCGTGAGACCCTCGAGCCGTTCCCCGCCGACCTGGCGATGATCAACGCCATCGTGGCGGCCGGCCTGTCGATGGACGTCTTCTTCTACCCCGGCGGCAACGACCCGGCCCGCGACGTGGTGTGCCTGGGACCGCCGTTCATCCTCGGCGAGGAGGAGATCGACAAGATCGTCACCGTGCTGCCGAAAGCGATCGACAGCGCGATCGCCCGCAAGGCGCCGGCGCCGTCCCTGCTGGGGCCGCCGGTGTGCTGTGACTAGGCCCTAGCTGCGCGGCAGGAGTCCAGAAGCCGGCGCTCCGCGCCGGATGCCGGCGAGGACGCCGGCGCACCCAGTTCCTGCCGCGCACGCTCCTAGCTAGTAGCTGGAGATGCCGATCTCCTTCTCGGTGATGAACTCCAGCAGGGCCGGCGTGCCCGACTCGGTCGCCGCGATGCCGCGGCGGATCGCAGGCACGATCTCCGAGGCTTCAGTGACCCGTTCGCCGTAGCCGCCGAAGGCCTTCGCCATGTCGGCGTAGTGGCCGGAGATGTCCGTGCTGCGGTACTTCTCGGTCGCCACCTGCATGATCGGCAGCTCGATCGCCATCGAGAAGTTGTTGAACAGGATGGAAAGGATCGGCAGGCGTTCGCGCACCGCCGTCTCGAAGTCCATGCCGGTGAAGCCGATCGCGGCGTCGCCCCAGACGTTGATGCAGAGCTTGTCGGGCTGGGCGAGCTTGGCGCCCATCGCCAGGCCGAGGCCGTAGCCGAGCTGGGTCGTCTTGCCCCAGCCGATGTAGGAGAGGGGCGTCGTGCTGCGCCAGAACGGCGAGATCTGGTCGCGCGGCGAGCCGGCGTCGTGAGTGATGATCACGTTGTCGCGGTCGACCGTGTGCATCAGGTCCCAGAGCACCCGGTAGGGCGAGAGCGGCGTCCCCTCGGAGGTCAGCTTCGGCATCCACTCGTCGAGCCAGCCGGAGCGGATCCGCTCGATCTCCGCCGGCCCGGACTCGGCCCGCGAGGCCGCGTGCGGCAGCGACCGGCCTTCCAGCTCGGCGATCAGGGCGGCCAGCGTCAGCTTCGCGTCGCCCGCGACCACGCAGTCCGAGGCGACGTTCTTGTTCAGGTCGACGGGATCGAGCGTGGCATGGACGTACTTCGCCTGTGGGTACTTGCCGAAGTAGATGCCGAACGCCGTGGTCGTGAAGCTGCAGCCGATGCCGAAGATCACGTCGGCGGCACCCAGGAACTCGTGAACCGTCTTCGGCACGGCGCGGCCACCCGAGCCGAGCGACAACGGATGGTCCTCGTTGAAGGCGCTCTTGCCGCCCAGGCTGGTCGTCACCGGCGCGTTGAGCAGCTCCGCCAGGCGCCGGAGCTCGTCCCAGGCCTCCGCGTAGTGGACGCCCTGGCCCGCGTAGATCACCGGCCGCTCGGCCGCCGCCAGCATCTCCGCGGCCTGGCTGACCAGATCCGGATCGGGGCCGACGCGCACGGTGCCGCTGGGGCGGGGACCCAGATCGTCCGGCACGTCTTCGCCGAAGACGTCGGCCGGCACCTCGACCATCACCGGTCCCGGCCGGCCCGAGCGGAGCTGGGTGAAGGCCCGGCGCATCACCTCGGGCAGTGCCTTGCCCATGCTGAGCGGCTCGCACCACTTCGTCACGTGCTGGAAGTTGGCGACCGCGTTGAAGTTCGGCGCCACGTGAATCGCCCGGCGGCTGTACCCCATCGGCATGACCAGGATGGGCGCCGATTCGCCGTAGGCCTGCGCCACGCCGCCGAAGGCATTCTCGGTTCCCGGCCCGCTCTGCATCGTGAACACGCCGAGCTGCTTGCCCGAACTCAACCGGCTGACGGCGTCGGCCATGTGCAGGCCGATCCGCTCCTGGCGGACGATCACGGTGCGGATGTCGGCCACGGCCGCGGCCTCGATGATCGGGTTGACCGGGTAGGCGACGATGAACTCGACGCCCTCCCGCTTGAGGTACTCGGCGACGCCCTGGGCTACCTTCACGCTGAACTCCTGGAGGATTTAAGGGGCGGCTACGATACCCGGAACCAGGAACGTTCCAGAAGCTGGAGGACACTAGAGGAAATGGTGAAGAGGATCAGCCAGATGACGATTGCAGCGATCCTGCTCGCGCTCGGCGCGGCCTTCGCGACCACCCCGAACGCGCCAACCCTTTCCGGGCCCATCACGGGCGGTGAGCGCGGCACGCCGTTTGCCGCGGTGAACGTGGCGGATCGCGGCTATCTGACCGAGGAGTACTTCCTGGAGGGCGAGGCGACCGCGTACGAACTCGCCTCTGGCACTCAGGGCGCGGACGGCCAGTGGAACACCCGGGCGTCCGCCGACAAGGCCGACTACAAGACACGCCTGCTGGTGGTCCGGCCCAGGGACGCGTCGGCCTTCAACGGCACGGTGATCGTCTTCTGGCTGAACGTCACCGCCGGCTTCGAACTGGGTTCCGCAAGCGACGAGGCCCTGCGCGGCTATGCCTGGGTGGGCGTGTCCGCGCAGAAGGTCGGTGTCCACGGTTTCCCCCAGAGTCCCGGCGGACTCAAGGCGTGGGACCCGAAACGTTACGGCTCGCTCGAGCACCCCGGGGACGCCTACTCCTACGACATCTTCACGCAGGTCGCGAGCGCCATCGGTCCGGAGCGCGACCGGCAGGGCCTGGACCCGATGGGCGGCCTGGAGGTCGAGCGGCTGATCGCGGCCGGCGCTTCCCAGTCCGCCGC